>CADCWG010000279.1 GCA_902806335.1 uncultured Thermomicrobiales bacterium
GCCAGGATGTCGCCGACGGCGACATTGAGGTCGTCGAGGGTGATGTTCAGGACGTTGACAGTCAGGTCGTTGAGGAGGCTGACGTCGCCGACCGTGACGTCGATGTCGTTGTTGCTGAGGATCGGGCTGTTGTTGAGGATGTTGTTGAGCGCCCGCAGGTTGTTGAAGGAGTCGTTGATGTCGACCACGTCGGTCAGGACGTTAACTTCCGAGAGCTGAAGGACTGCGGCCACGAGACCGGCCGCGCCGCCATTCTGGGTCCGCTGGGCCTGGGTCGGCTGTGCCGGCTGGGCCGCGGCGCTGAGGGCGAACGTGCCCATCATGGTGAGGGCGATCGCGAGCGATGCGAGACGGGTCTTCATCGGTGGGTGTCTCCTAGCGTTCTCTCCGCCCCGCCGGCGTTGGCGGGGGCGACTAATAGGTTCGGCCAGGTCCGCCACGTGATGAGCAGGTACCGTGCCAATGAGTCACGCTGCGCTCTGGCCAGATCTGCGCTTCTGATCCAAAAAACCGGGCGATAAGGCACATTCTCGCCTAGATTGACCGATCCGCTCGTCGCCCGTCGCCGTGGTAGCCGGTTGCGCCATTAGTGGACACGGTGGCACCCGCGTGGCGATTCTTGTCGTGCCCGCGAGACGAGATCTGCTAAACGGTGGGACACTCGGGTTTGGGTTGGTCGATCAACGAGCGAGGCTGCTTGTGCCGAGGGCCGTGGTCCTCGGCTGGGGGTCTCGGCGGGGCCATCGGGTGCCGCGGCGACCGAGCGCCACGATGGGTCGCACGCCGGGCGCTGGCAGACCGTGCCCAAGCCGGGCGGGGACGGCGGCACCGTCCGCAGAGGCTACTCCCTTGCGGACCTCCCCACGCATGGGTCCCGTGTTCGGATCGGTCAGCGAACCACGCCCGACGTAGATCTCCCTGGACTCGCCGTTGTAGGGCGGGCGTCGGCGGTCTGAGCCAGGCTCTGGGCCGACGTGTCCCCCGTCCGCGCGTCGACCCGCGCGGGTGACCGCCCGGCCAGCAGCCCCGTCGCCGGGGCGAGCAGGGACCCGACGACCGCGACGACGTCCGCCGCGACGCCACGGGCAGCCACCCAGAGTCCGTCCCTCCGCCGCATCCTTACTCCTCCGTGGGCGCGCCCGGCACCCCCCTTTCCATCCGATGCCGCTTCTAGTCTGGCTCGTCCTCCGGCCGTACGACGCTCAGGAACGTCACCCACGGGGGCAGCCCCCTAATTCGGCGGGAACCCCGCCGTTCCTCGCCGACCGTGACCAAGGGCAACGCCCGGCAGAGCTCCTCATCCCGGCGGCCGCTGCGCGACCGGATGCCGCCGCGAGGGCCGGAAGCGCCCCCTACGTCGTCACTCGCCCCCCGCCAAGTCGGCGTGGGCAGCCGGCTCCATCCCGCCGTCCCATCGAACGGGCAGTTCCGCCGAGGAGACCTCCGGGATGGAGGGTCGGTACCGCGCGCCCGCTCGCCTTGGGGGCCGCCAGGAAACCCCGCCCGCGGCGCGGGACGTCCCTGGCGGCATCGACGTGGCGCGGTCACCCCGACGGCTGCCGTACGGTCCGATCCGCACTCGATCGGACCGCCCGCGGCACTGGACATTGCGGCTCCCGCCGCGGGCGCCCTGGGTCGTGACGGCATCCCGACTGCGTTAGCAGCAGGGCGGACCCCATTCGCTCCCGATCCCGCTGGAGACCCTCCATGGCCGCCGCGCCGCGCACCGTCCTGGTGGTCGACGACGAGCCCCTCGTCGTTGCGGTCCTCGCGCAGGCGCTGGGCGACGCCGGCTGGGTCGTGCGCCACGCGCCCGACGGACGGGCGGCCCTGGCCGCGGTCGACGAGGACCTGCCCGATGTCGTTCTGGCCGATGTCCAGATGCCGTGGCTCGACGGGGCGGCGCTCGCCCGGGTCCTGCGCCACCGCGACCCGCCGGTGCCGGTCGTCCTGATGAGCGCCGCCCGCGCGGCCTACGCGGACGTGACGGAGGACCTCCCGGGCGTCGTGCTCCTGGCCAAGCCCTTCAGCATCGAAGAGGTGGTCACCGCGATCGCCCAGGCAGTTGGGACTCCGTAAGGCACGTCCCATCGGAGCTGGGGTCGACCTCTAGGCGGCCGGCACGACAGTCCGCCCCGACCGACGAGTCCAGGGTGGTCATCGTCCAGTCTTCGTTGAACCACCCGTCCCCCCTTATCGGCCGGGCCCGAGCGACACCTCACGTCGTCGACCGCCGCATGTGGTGACGATGTTCGCTGGAGTCCGCCCACCGGGCCGATAGCCAACGTCTGACAGTTTGGCCAGATGCGCGGGACAAGCGCCCCTAGAAAAAGTCAGAGGCAGGCCACGCTGCCGTACCGTGCGTGCCGAGGAGAGCCGGGTTGGTTTGAGCAACGGCGTCGTGGGCACCGGGGGTCCTGCGCCGTTCGGTGGAGGTGCCCAACGTCCGGGGCATTGTCGCTATCCGTGAGGGCTCGCAGAGCCGCCCAACGTCGTCCGCCCTGATCGGGTTACCCGCCTCAGATCAGAATAGATGAACTCAGCCAGGGCGTTGATCAGCGACCCGGTGGTCCGTCGCCGGTTGCCACCCCAACCTCTGCCAGAAGCCGCATTGCGCCCCAGGCCGGTGGATGATCCCCCACCCACCGAGCGACCGGGCTCAGGAGGACATGGGCTGGGCCGGCAGCGGGAGCGAGGCTAGACGCGGGCCGGGCGGATGTCGCGCCGGCCCGACCCGAAGGCGCAGGCGAGGGTTAAGAGCGTCAGCACCGCCACCAGCGGCCAGCGGTCGCCCCCGCCGGTGTCGAACGTCAGCCCCCCGGCGCCCGTGGCCGGGAGGCGCGTCACCGACGCCGCCTCAGCCATGTCGGCTTCGATTAACGCCGCGGTCATCCCGCGTGACGTGTCGGCGGGCGGCGTGGCCTCGCTACCGCCGGCGATGTCGGCCCCGCCGAACCGGACCACCACCGTCGTCACGTTGGCCGGGTCAACCGGGACCTTCTCGTCCTCACCCGACGCTACCTCCCGCAGAAGGTGTGGCTCGGCATCCGGGCCGGTCGGCGGGACGGCTGCCCGAAAGGATGTCCCGTTGGCAGGAGCAGCCACCGGGGTCGACACCGCGGCCGTGTCGCTGAAGAGGTAGAGCACGAGATTGGCCGCGACTGGAGTACAGCCTTCAGTCTGCCCGGGGTCGACCGCGCCGCCCGACCCGCCCGTGCCATCGTCGGCCAGTGCGTCAGGAGTGGCAACCGCAAAGGTGATCCGCTCCACCTCCTCCGGGCAGGCGACCGCGAGCACTTCGATCGTGCCGTATGGTGTCGCGGCGACGGGGACCTCCTCTGGACTGCCCTCAACAGCGGCCGACTGGGAGTCCGGCATCACATAGTTGAGGACGGGTCCGGTCGGCGCGACCAGATAGCGACCGTTGTCGACCTCCCCGAACGCCACGACCCCATCGTCGGCGCCGTCGTCCCCGTCGCAGACGGTCCGGAGCACGACCGTCGGCGCCCCCTCGGCGGTCAGGTCGAAGCACCCGCCGGGCACCGCCAGATTCGACACGTTGTCGGTCGTGACGACGGTCAACTCGCCCGTCGGGGGTGGGGGCGGCGCGACGAAGTTGACCACCAGCGCGGTGTAGATCCCGCCCGGCGTGACGACGAAGTCGTCGGAGCGGGCAAAGGCCGGATCTCCGTTGGGGTCCGCGTTCGGCACGGTCTCCTGGAGGTAGACCGTGCGGGCCGCCCCGGCGACCGGGACCGCCAGCGTCGCCGTCCCGTCCTCACCGGTCTCCGCGGAGACCAGGTCGTCGTCGTCCCACCCCGGGTCCTCCGGAGCCTGGGGGTCGAAGACGGTGAAGGTCACCCCCGCGCCGGCGACCACGCACTCGTCGGGAAGTTCGCCCCCGGCGGCGTCGAGGGCGTCCTGGAGCGTCCGCTCGAGCTCGATCATGGCGGTCCCGGCGCGCGCCGCGTCCTCGCAGACGAGCTTGTCGATCGTCACCGTGGCGGGCTCGGCATCGGGGGGGGCGGTCGGCGCCGCATCCGGCGCATCATCCGACGCCGACGTTGGCGTCGGGTCGTCCGTCGGCGCCGCGGCATCGGTCGGCGCCGCGACGTCCGCTGGCGTCTCGGTCGGCGCGTCGGCGGGATCGGTGGCCGGGGGCGGAGCGGTCTCGACCGGCTCCGCCGTCTCCTCCAGGCCGGTGGTCGGCGTCGGGGGCAAGGTCGGCAGCGGGGTCGGCACCTCGGCCGACAGGGGCAACGGGACGACGAGGTAATCGCCGAGGCCGTCACCACCCGGCCCGACGGTCGTGACCACGTCGGCCCCCGCTCCGGCCGCGACGTACCCCGCCGGCGGCGTCTGGACGCCGATCAGGTAGTCCCCGGGCACCAGCGTCAGGGTCGCGTAGCCGTCACCACCGCTGGTCGCCTCCCCCGCCAGGGGACCGCGCCCGCCGGTCGCCACGTCGACCGCCCACGCGCCGACCCCGACCCCGGCCAGCGGCTCGCCCGTCGCGGCGTCGACCACCGCGATGTCGACGGTGCCCGGCACCGGGGTCTGGGCGCTGCTGACGAAAGTAAGCAATTGGTCAGACACGCCGTCGGCGTCGCTATCGGCGGCGGCGACCGTGCTTTCGATCACCTGCTCGGAGTCGGAGGGGAGGTCGTAGCCGTCGGGCGCGCCGACCTGGACGACCGCGATCGGCCCGTCGGAGGGGGGGCTGAGTACGGCGGTGCCATCCGCATCAGTCGCGCTCGGTCCGTCCAGCAGGACACCGCCCGCGACGAGGCCGCCGACCCCGTCGCCGGAGTCAACGGCGTCGTAGACGGCGAAGGTAGCCCCCGCCAGGGGTAGGCCGTCTTCGTCTGTCGCGTTGACGGTGACGACCGTCGCGGCGGCGGCGCGGGGCACCCCCGCACCGGTCCCGCCGGCGAGCGTCAACACCAACGTCAGGACGGCCAGCAGGCGCCAGCCCGCCCCGCCCGACCGCAGTGGACGCATTCCCTTCCCCAGGTCACCACGCACGACGGGCCGCCCCCCGGCCCACCGAGTTGGGTCTTGTCCCCGAGTTAGACCTCCAGTATACGCACCGCCGACCCAAGGACGCCGGGACGACCGAGGACGCCGGGACGACCGAGGACGCCGGGACGACCGAGGACGCCGGGACGACCGAGCCGGGCAGCCGCGACCGGACCGTCAGGCTCCTCTCAGACACGACGGCCACCAGCAGCCCACGGTCGAGGGGCGCACCGGCGTGCTTCACGGGTCGTGGTGGGTTGCCCGCGAGCCGACCGGCGCCTCGCCGCCCCGCCCAGTCCGACCCCAACCGGCACGCCCAGCCGGCGCTCGCGGGGAGGTAGCCGGACGCGGAACCTGCCGAGCAAGCACCGCCTTTGTCTTTCCCTTGTCGGGATGGCGCTGAGAGGCACCGGGCGAGACCTTGTAGCGGCCGGCAAGATCCGTCCGGCTCGCGGTGCAGACCGGACGGGGGCGATCATCGTGGCGTACCGGCGGTCCAACGGGCAGGCCGGGCCCCGGGCCTGGTTCCGACTCGACGGACCCGACCGGGGGCCGGGATCGGTCGTGCCATGACTGACCACGCGCGCCGGCCGACCCGAGCGAGGCAGGCGGTCGCCGCCAGGCAACCGAGCACGCCGACGACCCACCACGCGGTTCGGTCGGCGTCGGCTCGTGGGGGTCCGACCGTGCCGACCGCCGGCAGTGTCCAACCCGTCGTCCCGCCGCGACCGACCCCCGAATCGGACGAGCGGAGTCCGGAGGCCCCACCGGCCTCAGCGTCAAAGACCACCACGACGACCCGGGTCCACGCACCGACGGCGACCGCGAATCGGACGGTCGCCCCGGTCCGCGGGTCCTCGACATGCAGCATGGCCACGCCGGTCGCCGGTAACGTCCGGCGGAGAACGGTTCGCCCCCCGACGCCGATCGCGACCGGCACCGCCGTCTCGGCGACCGAATCGCGGTCGCTGGCCGAAGGGACGGATAAGGTTGCCGGCGCGGGACGACACCGCTCCCCGGGATCCGCGCCTGGACGGCCGAACCCATTCCCGGTACCCGGCCATAGGGCCAGCACCGGCCGGTCGACGACGATCCGCCCGGACACGCTGCCCCGAGCGCCCCCCGGCGCCACCCCGCCCGACGCGCACCGCCAGGAGAGCAACTCCAGTCCGGCGTGGACGTCGGTGGCCCCGGCGACCGCCCGAGACACCCCTGCCGGCGTGGTCGCCGCCGGCGTCGTCGCCGCCGGCGACGACACTCGCCGAACTCGGATCCGCCCGGGACGGCGCGACGGACCGGGCACCGCGCGAGGAGCCACCGGTCGGACTCCGGGCGAGGCAGGCGTGGTGGAACCGACCGCCCCCGTCCCGCCGGTCGTTGGCGGCGGGACGGCGGGCGTCGCCGTCGGGGTCGCTGGCGCCGTCGGGGTCGCCAGCGCCGTCGCCGTCGGAGGGATAGGGAGGGCGTCAACGACAACCGCGACCGTCGCGCCCCTCGCGACACGGACCAGTCGGTCGATGGCCGGGCGGTAGCCGGCCGGGGCGCCGCGCTGGGCAAGGCAGTAGACGCCCGGTTCGAGCCCCTCGAAGCGAACGGCGCCCGCCGCGCTGGTCAGTCGCGCCGGTCGCCGCGGCGCGGCACAGTCGGGTCCATCAAGGCGGAACCAGGTCCGGGGTCCGGCCTGCCCGTTAGCCTGCCGGTACGACACGACTATTGCTCCCATCCTGCCCGAGGGGACCGTCGGAGCCGTCGCGGTCACCGTCGCGGTCGCGGTCACCATCGCGGTCACCGTTGCCGTCGGGGTGGCCGTCGCCGTAGCCGGAGCTGTGGCCGGGACGGCGGGCACCGACGGGGTGGCCGTCGGCGCACGAACCATCGGTGTCGGTGTGGTCGTCGCAGCCGGCGTCGGAGTCGCGGTCGTCATCGCGGCCGGCAGCGTTGGCGTCACGTCGGCGCTGGCCCCGGGACTCGCGGTCGCGGGTCCAGTAAGGAAGGCCGTGGCGGTCGCGGTCGCGGTCGCGGTCGCGGTCGCCGTTGACCTCTCCTCGGGCATGACCGTCGCTCCGGCGTCCGTCGCTGTTGCCGGCGCGGTGGCCGTGCCCTCCGATGCGGTCGTCGGTCCAGGGGACGCTTCCAGCGTGGGTCCATCACGCGGCGTGGTGACGGCCGTCGCGGTGGCCGTCGCGGTGGCGACCGGAGGGGAGGTCGCGGCCGCCGTCGAGGTGGGGAAGCCCGGTCCGATGTCGGGGTCCCCACCGGGACCGGCCGTCGCCGTCGGAGACACACCGCTCGTCGCGGAGGGGTCTTCACTCCCCGGCGTTTCGGTCGCCGCGGCCACGCTCTCGGTTGCGGCTGGCTGGGTCTCGGTCGCCGACACGGGCGCTGTCGCCGTCGGCGCCGAGGGGTCGATCGAGGTCGCCACGGCGGTCGCCGTCGCGGGCACGGCGGTCGCCGTCGCGACCGCCACCGTAGGAGGTGTCGGACTCGAGACCGGTGCCACTGTCGGAGTCGCGGACGCATCCCCTCCAACGACCGTAGTTACCTCGACGGTCGCGGTGACGGTCAGATCAGGCATGGAGGTCGCCGGCGCCGGCTCGGTCGGCGCCGGCTCGGTCGGCGCCGGCTCGGTCGGCGCCGGCTCGGTCGGCGCCGGCTCGGTCGGCGGGACAGGCGTCGAGGTGATTGTCGCCTCCGGCGAAGGAGTCGCGGTCGCCGGCTCCCGGGTTGGCGGCACCGTTGGAGGGAGCACCTCGGTTGCCGTCGCCGTCGCCGTCGCGGTTGCCGTCGCCGTCGCGGTTGCCGTCGGCGTGTCGGTCGCGGTCGGCGTCGCCGTCGCCGTCGGGTTGGTAGTGGCGGTGGCGGTGGCGGTCGCTGTCGGCTCGGGGGACGGGGTCGACGTTGGCGTCGGCTCGAGGGGCTCGGTGGGCACCGGCTCGGCGGTCCCGACGGGCGGATTGACGACCCACAGGACGTGCGCCGCCTGGTCGACGGCCAGCAGCAGCGGCAACCCCGGATCCGGGCGGTACCCGTCGGGCACCGCCGCCTGCTCGAGCAGGTAAGGACCACCGAAGGGCACGCGCTCGAAGACGGCCTGGCCGTAGCTCCGGTCGGTCTGGGTCGTCCGGACCGTTCCCGTCGCCTGGTCGGTCAGCACGAAGGGCACCCCACCGAGCGGCTGATCGGGGTCCGGGGTCGCCGGGTCGTCGGGCACGGCCCCGAGGTAGACGACCACGGTGGCGATCTCGGTGGCTCGCACCCCGACGGGGCCACCCCCCACGAGCCACCCCGGTACCGTTGCCAGAACCGTCACCAGGACGAGCACCAGCGACCGGACCAGCACCGAAGCGGCCCCAACAGAGCAACGCGAACGCGCCGAGCGACCGCCCAATGACCACCCCTTACCACCGACCGAGCGGGTGCGGGAGCGCGTCGCGTCCTCTGGGGCTCCCCCGCCCAGAGGAATCGATCGTGGGGCGCGGGCGTGGGGGGAGCCAGATCCCAAGCGGTCGTGTCGCGTCGGGCCGAACGTCCCGATCCCGGGCAGATCGCGGTGAACCAGGTCGCCCGGTTGGTCCGGCATCTCGACTTGGCGACCACGGCCTGGACGGGGCGGTCGGAACGAGCCGGGCCAGCCGACCGTCGCGGCGGTGGGCCGACCTTGACCCGGCCGCTCCGGTCTGCGTGCGACCACGCCGGCTCGATCCGTATCCCAGCCGGGGCGGGACAGGGCGAAACCTCGTGAGGGGTGACCGGGAGGTAGACGCGTCTGGTGCGCGGCGGCCGGGATCAGACCGACGGGCGCAGCTGTCCGCCGTCGACGGGGATGTCGGCGCCCGTCACCCAACCGGCCCGCGACGAGCAGAGGAACACGGCGACGTCGGCGATCTCGTCGGGAGTGGCGAAGCGGCCGAGCGGGAGATCGCGCGCCACGAAGTCGGCGATCTCCTCCGGGTGCCGCTCCCGCCGCCGCTCCCAGCTCCCGCCCGGGAAGAGGGTGCTGCCCGGGGAGAGGGCGTTGACCCGAATGCCGTCCGGTGCCAGGTCCTGCGCCAGGGTCTGGGCGTACATGATCACCGCGGCCTTCGCGACGTTGTAGGAGGGGCTGCGGCCGCCGGGCTTCCGGCCCGAGATCGACGCGACCAGGAGGATCGCGCCCGCCCGGCGCTCGCGCATCGCCGGCACCGCCGCCCGGCAGCAGCGGACGGCCGCGAGCAGGTTGAGGTCGAGGGTGCGCCGCCAGGCCTCATCGTCGTCGCCGCGGGCGCCCCCGCCGAGGTTGTTGACGAGCACGTCCAGCCCGTCACGGCCGAAGGCCGCCGCGGCCTCGGCGACAACCCGCTCCGCCGCCCCCGCCTCCGTCAGGTCGGCCGGCACCCCGACGGCGTCCCCACCAGCGGCCCGGATCCGTCCGACCGTCGCCGTCAGGTCGTCCTCGCCGCGCGCGACCAGCCCGACCCGGCACCCCTCGGCGGCCAGCCCGGCGGCGATCGCCGCCCCGATCCCGCGGCTGGCGCCGGTCACCAGGGCCGTCTTGCCGGCCAACCCAAGGTCCACACGTACCTCCAAGCGCGGTCATTCAGCGAGCCCCACCCGAGCACGCCAGTGCCCCGGGCTCCGCACCTACGATGCCGACCCGCTCCCCTCTCCGCACGCGGGGGCACCCCGGGTGTCTGTCGCGCCTCGCCCGCGAGGACACGTCTCCGGGTCGGGGCGACGCCCGGACCGCCCGGTTGCGCGCAGGGGCATGGCGTGCCGTGCCCCCACCGGCGAAACACGGTCGACGGGCCACGAGGGGCAGTCCAGCGAGGCCCGGCGCGCACGGGCGGGTCGCACCCGCCTGGAGCGGCGGCGACGTTAGCCGATCCCCGGCGCATCCCCATCGGCGGTGTCGGCCAGGCGCCGCACATAGGCGGGCGGCAGTTCCCAGTACCGCGCGGCGGCGAGCACGGCGGCCGCGTCCTCGAGGTCGCGCCGATCGGTCGCCACGCGCGCCCGAAAGTGCCGCCCATCGTCCGACGTTACGTCAACGAGCCCGGGCGCGGTGTCCTTCTCGCGGGTGGCGTCCTCGGGATCCGGCAGGGCAAGGAGGATGCCCCACGTCTCCGCGTGGCCATCGGTCAGCCGCGCCCGGGCGATGAACCGCGCCCGCGGGTCGGCGGCTCGCGCCGCCGTCGGGTCCATGTCGGCCCCGTGACGGAAGACGACAGTCCCTGGCACCTGATCGCTTCGCACGTGCTCCCCCGGGTGCAACTCGGGCCCTCCCTGGTCGGCCACCACCGTCCCCCCAGAACCGACGACGAGCAGGGTCTACGTTTGTCGGGACGCGTCGCGCCATCATAGCGGCCCGACCTGGAGCCCCGGCAATGCTCTCCCACCACGCGGTCCGGTCGCGCCGCGGGCCTACTCCCCAGCCAACGCGCGGACGGGCGATGAACACCGGAGCGCCAGCGGTCCGCGCCATGATGAACATTCCGTAATCCCTCCCAGCATGGAGTCGTGCTGACGGCCGTGCTCATGATGGATGAGGACTCTAGCGGCCTGGCGAGCGAAGACCATCTCGTATCACGAACCCGGGTGATCGCCGGGGTGTCGCCCGGCGTGAGCGCAGCCGGCCTGAGCTGGCTACGTCCCTGAGCCCAGGGCTCGCCCCGGGCGGACTGGGCCAACCGCCCCCGATACGACCACCGTCCCGCCAGATCCCGTGTTGGGCGCCTGGGTCGAGCCCCCTGCACCCGCGAGACCGGCGGCATCCCGTGACAGCGCTGCCTTCGGGCCGCCCCGTGGGGTGGATGGGATCGTGCCGGCCACTGGGTGTCCGCCGCGGCGCGCCGCGACGGCCGCGACGGCCGCGAACCGTCGGACCTCGACATCTCGTCGGGTGAGGTTTTCGTGGCGCCTGGCTCCTTCGACCGCCCGGCACCCGTTGCGTCGCCGGAGGGCCACGATTCGGGGCGGACCGGACGCGCGGCCCGCTAGAACGCGGGCGGGGGAACCGAGAGCCCGCGGAGCGGGGGCCCGAGCGGCACGTCCCTGCCCATGATCAGCACCCGGAACCGGCCCATGCCGCCGGGGTCGATCAGGCGGAGGACGGCGGCCTGCGCGGCGTAGTACTCGGCCGGCGTGGTGCTGGGGTCGGCCTGCATCCGGACGAGGAAATCGCCCAGCCCGAGGCCGGTCAGGAACGCCCCCTGGGTCGTCAAGCCTGCGGCGCGGAGGCCCACCGTCTCTCCCGCCCGCTGCAGGGCCGTGAAGTCGACGTGGGCGGTCAGGTCCTGGCGGCCCACTCGCAGGAGCGGCTCGTCGTTGACCGTGTGCGCGAGGTGGGCGCGGACCGTCCCCTGGAGGCGGTGGTCCCGGTAGAGCTCGGCGGCGGCGTAGCCGTAGTCGAGGACGATCGCGAAGCCGCGGGCGAGTCCCCGCCCGACCGCCGCGAACCAGTCGGCCGACGCCGGCGACGTGTCGACCCGGTCGCCCTCCGCGAGGATCACCCCCTCCGCGGCGAGGCGATCCCAGAGCGCCGGGCCGAGCTCGGGGGACGACGGCTCGCCCTCCTCCTCGCCGAAGCGCGCACCGCCGGGCCCGTCGCGGCGCACGACGTAGCGCTCGCGGAACGCCCCGCCGCGGACGACGAGGCGGTGCACCGGCAGCGCGTCGGCGACCTCGTTCGCGAGGGCGACGCCGACGATCGGCTCGAGGTCGCCGCCGGGCACGCCTTCGGATGGCGTCCCCGGCACCGCCTCCGCCGAGACGATGTCGCCCAGCCCGACCTCGGCCATCGCCGCCAGTGCCTGCTCGACGCGTCGTCGGTTGGGCTCGACGAGGCGATAGCGCAGTACCGCCGCCGCGGCCGGCGCCTCGTCGCTGAGCCCGGCGATGATGTCGTAGGCCAGCCCACCCACCCCGGCGCCGTACTCCCGGACCACGAACGGCTCCGGCCGCCCCAGCCGCTCCCAGCACTCCGCGACCTGGCGCGCCAGCGCCAGCCCGAAGAGGGGGCTCGCCTCCGGCGCCGTCAGGAAGTCGCCTCCCCGGCCCGGCCGGCGCTCGGCGGCCAGGTAGTAGCCGTGCTCGGGGTGGTAGAGCGCCAGGTCCATGAAGCGGGCGAAGGTGATCCGCCCGCCCGCGCTGGCGATCGCCTCGGTGACGGCCTCGACCAGGGCCGGATCACCGCTCCCGTCATCGGGAACCCGACCGCCACGCGGGGCCCTCCCGACATCCTCGGCTGGCGTCCGGCTGTCCCCTCGGTCAGGAGTGATCTCTGGTCGTTGGCGCCCCGCGTCGTCCATGGCGAGCGATTGTAGTTGGTCACCGCGGGGACCCGGCCTTCCCGGGACACGCACGCTCGGTGACGCCGCCGCCCGTGCGCCCGCCCAAGGCGGGCCCAAGGTTGGCCCAAGGTTGGCCCTGGCCAGGTGGCCGCCACGCCAGGCACACGCGTCGCGGGGGGCGCGAAATGTGCTACACAGCATGGGATAGGCGGGCGCCGAGCAGGCGCTGTCGGCGGGAACCGGGACGGAGGAGGGCGAGCGTGGCAGACCAGCGGCACGATGCCGCGTTCGTGGTGGGCGCGGTCATCGGAGGGGTCACGGCGGCGGCGGTCACGCTCTTCCGTGCCCCACAGTCGGGTGCGCGGACACGCTCCCAGATCCGCGAGCGTGTCGGCCCGCCGACCAGGGCCGCCGCCGAGCGCGGGCGGACGCTGGCCGCCACGACGTCCGGCGCGGTCGGAACCGCCCAGCAGCGGCTCGTCGCGCTCCCCAGCACCGCCCGGCAGCGGCTCGCCGAGCGCCCGCCGCTGACGCTGTCGAGCCTGCGCTCGGCGTCACAGCTGAGGCGTTCGGCCCCGGGGGCAACCTCCGCCCAGGGGGAGACGCCCGCCCGGCGGCGCGTCGAACTCGTCGCGACCGCGACGACGGGCGCGACCGACGCCCGCGTCGTCGCGTCGCACGGCGCGCAGCCGCCGGACCGGGTCTTCACCGAGCCGGCTCCCCTCTCCCCGGAGGAGCGCCGCGCGATGGACCTGGAGCCGGCGGTCCCCGCCGGCGGGGGCGAGGTCGGTGCCGTCGAGTTCCCCTCCGCGGCCGCGGCCGCGGCGGCGCTCGCGCGGGGTGGCCCATCGGACACCGTGACGAACGGGCGGACGCCGACCGAATTGCGCGTCGATGGTCCCCGTCCTGCGAACGGCAGCACCGACCGTTAGCCGTCCGTCCTCGCCGCGGCCCTTCTCGAGTCGTGCGGGGACCGACCCACCGCTCGTCGGTTGGGTCAGCGTCGATCTGGGCTCGCCCGGGGCAGGCGGACCTACGCGCGGCGCGCCGCCGCACCACCAACGGAGGGACAGCGCATGGTTGGCCGAGCACGGACGGCGATGAAGTTCTTCACCTACGGGCTGTTGATCGGCCTGTTCTTTGCCCCCCGCAGCGGCGAAGAGACCCGGACTCGGGTCATGAACTGGGCGACCGAGACCGCCAAGGAGACGTTCGGCGGCGTGATGGGCGGGGGCGCCTAAGCGCTCCCGGTCGGGGGTCCGGATCCCGGATCGATCCCGGCCATCCCGTCGGCACGGTTGGGGAGCGGGCGGGCACGAGGGGGCAGGACGGTGTTCCCGATCGGCGACGAGAATCGCGGCCAGCGGCTCCGCCCGCTCGTGAACAATGCGCTGATCGTGCTCAACGTCGTCGTGTTCCTCTACGAGTTCGCCCTCCCCGAACGCGGCCTGATCCGCTTCATCAATCGCTGGGGCGCGATCCCGGAGCGGATCGTCGATGGCGCGGATCTGGTTACCCTGGTCTCGTCCCAGTTCCTGCACGGGGGCTGGCTGCATCTTCTCAGCAACATGCTCTTCCTCTGGGTGTTCGGGGACAACATCGAAGACACGATGGGACACCTCGGCTATCTGGCGTTCTATCTGTTGGCCGGTGTGATCGCGGCGCTGGCGCAGGTCGTCGTTGAGCCTTCCAGCGGCGTCCCCCTCGTTGGGGCGTCGGGCGCGATCTCCGGTGTCCTCGGCGCGTACATCGTGCTCTTCCCCAAGGGCAAGATCCGCACGGCCTTCCTGATCTACTTCATCCCCCTGATCTTCCTGATCCCGGCCTGGATCCAGATCGGGATCTGGATCCTGCTCCAGTTCGTGAACGGGTTCGCCGCGCTCGCGGTCACCACCCAGGAGACGGGCGGCGGCGGGGTCGCCTACTTCGCCCACATCGGCGGGTTCGTGGCGGGGCTCCTGCTCGTCTGGGTGTTCCGGGACGAGACGGCCCACCGCCGGCAACTCGCCGCCCGCGAGGGTCGCCGTGCCTTCGAGCGCGTGAGCTGGGGACGGCAGTAGCCGGACGCGCGGCGGACGCGCGGCGGACGCCCTGGGGCGACTGTCGCCGAACGCCTCGCGGCGGGTACAGTTGACATCCTCGCCGGTGCCAGGCTCGACCGGCACCCCGGCGGATCGACTGGTGCACCACCGGAGGATCTCAATGAGCGGCGGCTTTCTGCGGGTCCAGGTCGACGACCTCGACGGCTTCAAGGACGCGGTCTTCGACTTCGTGACCGATCCTCGCCCCTCGCGCGGCGGGCGGCCGGTCATCCAGGAGCTGGGCGACCTGATGCCCGACGTGGTCGACGTCCTCGAGGCGATGGTGATGGACGGCACCGAGGAGCGCCAGGACGTCTCCGACTACGTCGACGCCGTCTTCGTCGGCGGCCTGGCCGTCCCCCGCGAGCACTAGCCGACGGCTCGCGGCGCCTCCAGGGGCCCCAGCCCCCGGCGGGGAGCCCGCGCTGAGACGACTCCCCGTCCGTCCGCTGCCGGCGTGACCCTGAGCGGACCGCGCGAGCGTGGTCGAGCGTCCACGCCTGTCCGACCGTACCGGCCCGGGTTCGGCACAGGTAGAGGCGATCGGACGCCCATGGGGCGAAAGCAGCGCGGGTCGTGTGGTGCCTCGGGTGCGTCCTGCTCCGCCGTCAGGACGAGCCCAACCGCGTCACCACTCGCGGCGTGGCGCCGCGATCCCCGGCGGAGGGCGCGTCGTCACGCGCCAACACCGGCACCGTCCGGCCGAGGATCCAGCCGCGCCGTCACTCATCGCGCTGGTTCGGATCGTTCGGACCAACGTGATGAGCCGTGGGCGGGATACCGCTGCCGGTACCGCCCGCCGATCCGGGGACCGGGTGTTTCCGCCCGGCGATGCGTCGCCGGTCTTCAGGGAGCGGAACGGCAGCGGGGGCCGGGGCATCGTCAACACCGCCCGTCCTCGCCGTCCTCGGGCCCCGCTCCCGGGGGACTCGGCCGCACAGCCTGACGGGTCGGGACGCGACTACGATCCCGACCTAACCGAGCGAGCGCCACCCACCGCACCGAAAGGACCCCCTCCCCACCATGGTCAGAGTCGCCCTCGTCGGCTGCGCGCATATCCACACGCCCCGGTTCGCGGACACCCTCCGCGACCGACCGGACGTCGAGGTCCCGCTGGTCTGGGACGCGGACCCGGCGCGGGCGCGGCGCTACGCCGAGGACCTCGGCGCCGCGGTCGCGTCCGACCCCGCCGCCGCCTGGTCCGACGGCGGGGTGGCGGCCGCGGTGATCTGCGCCGAGACGGTGCGGCATCGGGACCTGGTCCTGGCCGGGGCCGCGGCGGGCAAGCACCTGTTCGTCGAGAAGCCGCTCGGGACGACCGGCGCCGACGCGACCACAATGGCTCGGGCCGTCGCCGACGCCGGGGTGCGGTTCCAGACCGGCTACTTCCTGCGGAGCAATCCGGCCCACCGCTTCGTGCGCGACCAGCTCCGCGCCGGCGCCTTCGGCGACCTCCTGCGACTGCGCTACACGAACGCCCACAGCGGCCTGACTCGCGGCATCTTCGCCGACGAGTACCGCTGGATGACCGACCCCGCCCAGGCCGGGTTCGGGGCGTTCGGCGACCTCGGCGCGCACGCCCTCGACCTGCTGCTCTGGCTCCGCGACGAGGCGCCCGTCGCCGCCGTCGCCGCCACGCTGCGGGAGATGCCCGGGCGCCTGGGCGGGACCGATGTCGCCGGCGAGGGCACGGTTCGGTTCACGGACGGGGTGACGGCCACCGTCGCCGCGAGCTGGGTCGACGCCGCGAACCCGCTGACGCTCGAGGTCGCGGGGACCGACGGCCACGCCCACGTCGCCGGCGGCGACCTCTACTTCTCCAGCACCCACGTGGACGGCGCCGACGGTACGCGACCCTGGGCGGACCTCCCGCCGGCCCTCCCCCACGCCTTCGATCTCTTCCTCGACGTGGTCGGCGGCGACACCGCGGCGGACCTGGTCGACGTCCGCGCCGCGGCGCGGCGGACCACCGTCATGGAGACGCTGTACGCCGCGGCGCACGCGGGGCGCTGGGTCGAGGTGCGGGAGGGGGCGTGACCGCCCTCGCCCTCACGGTCGCCGTGCTGCCCGGGTCCTACGCGGTCTGCCGGCTCGACCCCGATGGGCCCATCCCCGGGTGGGCGCTGGCGCTGCGCGGCCCGGTCGCCTCGGTGACGAGGACGGCGGACGAACTGTCCATCGTCAGCGAGGAGGCGTCGGTCCCGACCGGCGTCCGGCAGGAGGCGGGGTGGCGGGCACTGCGGGTGGCGGCCCCCCACGCCCTGGAGCTGGTCGGCGTCCTCGCGGCGCTGACCGGCCCCCTGGCCGCGGCCGGTCTCCCCCTCTTCTCGATCTCCACCTTCGACACCGACTACCTGCTCGTCAGGGCCGCCGATCTCGATCGTGCCGTCGTCGCCCTGACGGCGGCCGGCCACACGGTCGATGCCCCGGCCTAGCCCCCCGAGCACCGCCCCCACCTCGGGCGGCGAGCGCGGCGTCGCGGTAGCGCGACGGGCCCGGGCCCCGTCGCCGGTTCACCCTCGAGACCCCGCCGGGATCGAGGCGGGCGTAGGGCTCGCCGACGGCGGCGGCGAGCGACCGTCTCGTCCCCCAGATAGCGCACACCCGGCGGTCTCCCGTGGCCCACGGCCCGCCGGAGACGAGGGGAAGTCGCGGCCCGGCCACCGTCGGACCCGGCCGGATCAGCGTGAGCTCCGGGCAACACGGGATTCGGTTGTTCGGTCGCACTTGCGGTGACGGTGGCCAGGCCCGGCTGAGGCGATCCGCAGGGTCATACGGACTCCGGATGGTCACCGTGGCATCCGCGCTCACCGCCCGCGGCCGGCTTCAGCCGGCACCGTCCCCGAGCCGCAGACCGCGGGGCTCGCCCCGCGGGGCCTGGCTTGAACTGGCGGCGACCACGCCACGCGAAGCCCCGGCGATCACCCGGATGCCGTGTGACCACCGGCGTCCTGACGTTGCCCCCTCCAGTTGGCTTCGGCGGGTGCGCTCGGGGCTTGCCCCGGGCCGACTCGGCTTCCAAAAGCGCCCGGGCACCGTGACCTGCCACGCCTGCCAGGCGGCGGGCCGTGCGCCGGTCAGTCCCGGCCGATCCCCGGCCCGTCCGTCTCCGCCAGACGAAGCGAGAGGACCTGGGAGACGCCGTCGTCGCCCATGCTGACGCCGTAGAGCGTATCGGCCGTCTCGATCGTGCCCCGGTTGTGGGTGATCACGATCACCTGGGTCTCGGCCGCCAGCGAGCGCAGCTGCTCCCGGAAGCGAACCACGTTCGCCTCGTCGAGCGCGGCGTCGACCTCGTCCAGCAGGCAGAACGGCGTCGGGTTGACGCGGAGGATCGCGATCAGCAGCGCCGCCGCGGTCAGGGCACGCTCGCCGCCCGAGAGGAGCGCCAGGTTCTGGAGCCGCTTGCCGGGCGGCTGGGCGACGATGTCGATGCCGCCCACCGACCCGGCCTGGCCGTCACCGCCCTCACCGTCGGCACCTGTCTCCGCGCCGTCGCCACCCGTCAGTACCAGGCGGGCCGTACCACCGCCGAACAGCGTCGTGAACGCCTCGCTGAAGGCGACGGCGACCCGGGCGAACGTCGCCTCGAAGCGCTCCCGCATCGTCGCCCGCAGCCCGGACAGCAGCCCGCGCAGCGCCGCCGAGGCGGCCCGAACGTCGTCCAGTTGGCTCCGCAGGAAGGCCTGGTGGGCGGACTCCCGCTCGTACTCCCCGACCACGTCCTCGCCAACGTAGCCAACCCGCCGCAGCCGTTCGCGGAGGCGAGCGATCTCGCGCTCGGCCGCCTCGTCCCGCGCCACATCGTCGTCGCCGGGGACGTTTATGAGATGACCGGTGTGACCATGCTGCGGTGGTGTGACCGCCGTGTCCGGTGCCTCGCCGGTTGAAGCCCCGTCCCCCTCCGTAGCCTGGAGGAGGTCGTCGGGGTCGGCCAGCTCCAGGTCGTCGGTGATCCGCCGGTGGACGAGGGCGAGGTCGCTCTGTGCCCGCTCCGCCTCGAGCTCCCCCGCGCCTCGGGCGCGCTCGCGGTTGAACTGGGCCGCCCGCGCCGCCTCGACCGCCCGACTCAGGCGGGCCACCTCGGCGTCCGCCCGCCGGACTGTGGCCTCGAGCGGCGCCCGCGCGGCCAGCACCTCGGCCCGGCTGACCTCGAGCGCCGCCGCCTCCCGGACGAGTCGCTCGTGCTGGGCCGCGAGCGCCGTCCGTTCCCCGTCCAGGGTCGCGGCCCGCTCGGCGCGGAGCGCGAGCTCGTCACCGAGCGCCGCCGCCTGCGCCCGCAGACCCGACTCCCGCCGTCGCTCGGCCCGCAGGCGCTCGTCGAGCGTCGCGAGGCGCCGCTGCCCCTCGGCCAGCATCCGCCCCACCGCCACCGCCGC
>CADCWG010000280.1 GCA_902806335.1 uncultured Thermomicrobiales bacterium
TTGTGTCAGCCCCGGCAACCGGATGACGTCCAGCCACCAGGCGTGAGGCCACTCGGTCAGCACTGCCGCGGCGATCGGTTGGTCCGCGCCGTCGAACCAGACCGGCAACGGGACCTCGTCACTGGCCCGGGGCCGCCGCCACCACCACTGCACATCCGCCGCCTCCCAGACGCCGGCCCGCGGCTCCATAAGCCGGATCCGGCGCAGCAGCGCCGTCACGGCGGTCAACCGCTCCAGACCGGTCAGTAGCTCCTGACGCATGGTTCCCTCCTGAGCCGCCGGGCTGTGCTCGTTGGCGTGGTGGACTTCGATGTGATCCTCGGTGTCGGTCGATGGTGCTGGGCTCGGCGACGGCGCCAGTGTCGCAGTCGGGGTCGAGCTTGGACATCGAGCCTTTGGAGAGGTAGCGGCGGTCGCCGGCACGGAACGCGTCCAACAGGTCGAACAGGACAGACTGGGACAGGGCCATCGGTGGCTCCTCCTCACGTGTGCTCTTGGTCGAACACGCCGAGAATCACGCCGATGGCCCCACCCGCAGGTGGACCCCACCAGCTACCTCAAAGACCACCACGCCGTGGGGCGCACCCACGGCCCCGCCCCGGTCTCAACACGCCGGCGATCCAACGCCGCCGAGCGCTGAACGGAGGTCGCCACGTCGGGTGGTCCGCTCGAACCCGCCGCGGCACGAGCGGGCCGCGGTCCTTGAGGGGGCGTCGGCCGACCCGCCCTGTGTGGGGGTCATCAGCCGGCATGAGGACCGGGGAGGGATCCGGCACATCCTTGCCGCTAGGGACGTGCCGGACAATGAACGGTCACGGCTCCCGATGTGTCACGCTGACACGTATACGTTATGCGGCCACCCTGCCGGGGTGGCCGGGTGCCGACGTATCACCCTGACGCATCGGGCGATCTACCGCTTGGGCGAGCGTCCCGCTCAGATGGACGAAGCCGGCAAGCCGCGGCCGGGGACGCCCACGCGGCGGCCGCCATCCGGCAGCACCGGGGCGCCATCCGGGCGCCCTGCCAGGGGAGGGTCCGGGAGCATCTTCCCCCCGTTCGCCGCGCCATGGCGTCGAGTCCCCGCGACCCGCCGGACCCAGGAGATGAACCGGGCGGTTCATCTCCCTTCGGCGGGTCGGGCCCGGCGCCGCCGACGTCCGGCGCCAAGGGGGACCCCCCGGGCAACCCCTCGCGCGCGTAAGCGCGATCCGGGCCACCCCGTCCCCGCGGTCCCCCACGGCCCCGGCGCCGGGCGTTCGTGCGACGCGGAGGCGCCGTTGTCGATCACCGTCGCGGTGTGCCGACGGTCGCCGCGCCCTCCCGGAGCCGATCCCCTCCGCGGTGCGCCCCTAGCAGAGTCAGGGCCCGCTCCCCTGGCAACGCCCCCCGGGCCCGCCTCTGGATGGCGTTCGTCGGGTCCGCGGGGCGTCCGTCCTCGGGGGCCGAGCAGGGCCCCCGGCCCGCTTAGCGGACGGGGGCCACCGGACGGTCAACACAGTTCGGTTCTCGGCGCGAACCCTCCGCCGGTGAGCGCCCGTCCCCCCGTCCGGAGACGGGCGCCGATGGCCCGGATCGGGGTGTGACAATGGGGGCCGTCGGCGGACGGCGGGACACCGGGATGCGTGATGGGGCTCAACGAGGCCGAGACCCGGACGAAGCTGCTCGACCCGGCGCTCCGCGCCCGGGGCTGGAGCGACGACCTGATCGGCAGGAGACGGCCGGCGCGATCGAGCTGCAGGGCGGCCGCGCCCGCCGCCGGTCGCGGGGGCGCGTCGACTATGTCCTCCGCGTCAAGACCGCGCCGGACTCCCAGCCGGTCGCGGTGGCCCTGATCGAGGCCAAGGCGGAGGACCTGCCGGCGGCCCATGGCCTGGAGCAGGGCAAGCTCTACGCGGTCACCAGGCGCCTCAACGTCCCCTTCGTCTTCGCCTCCAACGGCCACCGCGTCGTCGAGTTCGACCGCACCGCCGGGATCACGGGTCCGACCAAGCCCCTCGCCGAGTTCCCGACGCCCGATGACCTGCTCCGCCGCTACGAGGAGGCCTTCGGCGTCCGCCTCGACGACACGGCGGCCTCAAGGGGAGCGCTTGGATGAGCTCGGAATGGCCCCCGCTGTCTTCCGAACCCGCGGCGCCGTCGGTGGTGCAGGAGGCGCGGCAGTACCCCCCGCCGGCGAAGCCGACAAGGTGGCCGTCTTAGGGCGATCAAGGCCGGGGCCGCACGGCCCCGGCCCTGCTGCGATCCCTTCACGAACCCCGGATGCTGCTGCCGAACCGCGGTGTTTGCCTCGTCCCCCAGGTGCTCTCTGCGGTGGGCCGCCTGCGTAGCTCCTTTGAGCTAGGGGAAACCGGCTCCTTTCGGGGAAGACCCGCCGGGGGAAGGGGGCTACGCTTGGGGCGTGAGCGATTGCGCGTGCTCGGCCGTGGGCCCCGGCCCGGAGCGGGCGCGGCCGGGCGTCGACGCGGCAGGGGACTCGGCGGCCGGCCCGAGCGCGTCTGCTGCCGCCGGGGAAAGCTGCGGCACTGGGGGGCCCATCCGATGGCGACCAGAGGAACGACCGGACGACCGACGACGGCCAGGCGGCACTGGGGGGCCTCCGCGGTGACCTGGCTGCTGCTGCTGGCGCTGGTCGTGGCGGCGCTCCCTGCGCCAGCGGCGGCCTGGGCCGACGCCGACGCGCCGGAGACGAAGATCGCGGGCAAGCCGGCGTCCCGGACCACCAGCCCCCGGGCGACGTTCACCTACGAGTCCTCCGAGCGCGGCAGCGCGTTCGAGTGCGCCCTCGACGGGGGCCGCTTCAAGCCGTGCAAGGAGGGCGGCCAGGCGTACGCCGGGCTGCACCCGGGACG
>CADCWG010000281.1 GCA_902806335.1 uncultured Thermomicrobiales bacterium
GTGGATGCGGACGCAGCCGGCGCTGCGAGGGGTGCCGGCGGTGGTCGTGAGCGCGGTGGCGCGCTTCGACCCGGCGGGGCTCGGCGCCGTGGCGTTCGTGGCCAAGCCGTTCGAGCTGGCGGCGCTGCTCGCGGCGGTGGACGCCGCCCTCGGGGCGTCCTCCTCCTAGGGCGCGGCGCCGGCCGCCGCCGGGTGAGCCCCGGGCCGGGGCGATGCGGAGCTCCCATGGCCGCCCCGAATCGCACCCCGTCATCCCCTGCCGGTTGGTGGACGGGATTGCACGCCGCTCCTTGGCAGGCGGGCAGACTCGGGCCCGGTCGCCGCGGAGCGCGAAAACCTCATCCGCGCGAAAGGCGAGGACGAGCGGAGCGACGGCGCCCCCGTGGACTGCCGCCGGACCCGTCCGGGGGCACGCGGACGACCGCAGGGACGGCGATGGGGAAGCTTGCATGGCAACGGGCGACGAACCGTCCGGGGGCGATCCCCCGTGCTGGTCGCACCTATTCGCGGAATCGGAGGATGCGGCGGCCGCATCGAGCGGGGGCGGGGCAGCGGACCTGGCGGCCGTCGCGCGGGCGGCCACCGGCCGGGGCCCGGCCTGGACCCTCCGCAGCGACGACCTCGACGTCAACCTGCTCGTCTTCGGCGCGGGCGAGGGGGTGGTCGAGCACCGGAACGCGGAGACCGACGTGCTGGTGGTCGGCGTCGAGGGCGAGGGCGTGGTGACGGTCGACGGGCGGCCCTACCCCGTCGGTCCCGGGCGGGCGGTGCTGGTCCGAAAGGGGGCCCGCCGGGGCACCCGGGCGTCGGGAGGGCGCTTCGCCTATCTCACCTGCCACCGCCGACGCCCAGGCTTGTGGCCGGCCAGCGGGGACCCGACGGTCGCGTGACAGCGCGGAGCGCCCGCTGCATCTCCCCGACGGGCGTCGCGGCCGGAGGATCGGGGCACGTCACGCATCGGGGCCAGCCGGGCAAGGACCACGACCGGCGCCCTTATGTCCGAAACGGGGCGTGTCTCAGGATAACGGCACTTTGCTGTCAGATCTGCTGTCAACCCGTCGATGCCGCCGGCGGTCGGAACTCCGACGGGCACTAGAAAGCCCACACCTATGGGGTTCCTGGGTACGGACGGCGGGACTCGAACCCGCACGGGGGAGACCCCCAGCGGTTTTTAAGACCGCCGCGTCTGCCGTTCCGCCACGTCCGCGTGGTGGGCGACGCCGACCTCGGGCGCCATAGTGCCGGCTAAGGATATCGACGGGGATGACAAAAGAACAGAACACTGCCTGGCGTCACGTCCGAGTTCCCCACGGAACCCGGTTGGCCGGAGGGCTGGCCGATCCTGCGCCGGGGACATTGACGACCCATCCCGCTCCTCCGCGCAGGCGCGGGATGACGGACGCTTGGCGGATGCCCCCGTCGAAAGGCTAGACGGGAAAGCGCCGTCGCGGGGCCAGGCGCCCATCGTGCTGGAGGTAGCCGGGCCGACCGAGGGATCCCGGCCGCCGAGGGAGGGTGAAGAGTCAGGTGGCGTGGCCCGTGCGAGCCAGTCAGAGAAAGTGCGGCTGGCGCCGGCGCCAGGTCGACGGGACGAGGAGGCGCCGCGACGCGGCGAGGCGGCCGTTGGTGACCGACCAATGATTACCCTGGAGCACGTGTCCAAGACGTTCGGTCGCAAGGACCGGACCGTCCGGGCGGTCGACGACGTCAGCCTGGCGGTGGGAGCGGGCGAGTTGCACGTCCTGATCGGTCCGTCGGGGTCGGGCAAGACGACCACGATGCGGATGATCAACCGGTTAGAAGAGCCGACCGCGGGCCGGATCACCGTCGACGGCCGCGACGTGCTGGCGATGAACGCCGTGGAGCTGCGGCGCAAGATCGGCTACGTCATCCAGCAGGGCGGGCTCCTGCCCCACTTCACGGTGGCCGAGAACGTGGCGATGGTGCCGAGGCTGCTCGGATGGCGTCGGCGGCGGCGGCGAGAGCGGGCCGAGGAGCTGCTGACGCTGGTCGGGCTGCCCCCGGCGCGGTTCGCGAGCCGCTATCCCCACGAGCTGTCCGGGGGCCAGCAGCAGCGGGTCGGGGTGGCGCGGGCGCTGGCGGCGGACCCACCCATCATCCTCATGGACGAGCCATTCGGCGCGGTCGACCCGATCACCCGCAAGCAACTGCAGCGGGAACTGCGTCGGGTCCAGGCCGCGGTCAACAAGACGATCGTCTTCGTGACGCACGACATCGGCGAGGCGTTCCTGCTCGGGGACCGGATCACCTTGATGGCGGACGGCCGCGTCGTGCAGGACGGCACGCCGGCCGACCTACTGCGCCACCCAGCCGATCCCTTCGTGACCGCCTTCATCGGCGAAGACCGGGGGCTGCGAGCGTTGGCACATACCTCCCTGGTCGAACTGGCGGAGCCGGGTGGAAACGGCGCGGGGGCCTCGTCACTCGCCCTGCCGGGATCGCTGTCCGTCCTCGAGGCTGGGCGGGAGTTGGGACGGCGGGGGCCGACGGACGGGGACGGGGTCTGGGTCAACGACGAGGAGGGCCGGCCGGTCGGGTATCTCTCGTTCCAGCGGCTCGCGACCGTGCTCGGGGAGACGTTGGCGCCGGCCGTGGACGGGTCGGAGGAGGACTCGCGTGGAATACCTGCGTGAGAACCCGGACCTGGTGCTCGAGCGCTTTCGGGAGCACGTCCAACTCGTCGCTGTCAGCGTCTTCCTGGCCATCCTGATCGGCATCCCGCTCGGAATCTTCGTCACTCGGGTGCGCTGGCTCCAGAGGC
>CADCWG010000282.1 GCA_902806335.1 uncultured Thermomicrobiales bacterium
GTGCCGACCGAGGTGCCGACCGAGGTGCCGACCGAGGTGCCGACCGAGGTGCCGACCGAGGTGCCGACCGAGGTGCCGACGGAGGCGCCGACCGAGATTCCGACGGAGGTGCCGACGGAGGTGCCCACGGAGGGGCCGACGGAGACGCCGCTCCCGACGCCGGAGCCGCTGCCCATCGCCGAGACGACCGAGTACCTGGAGGACGGCTCCGCTTACGTGATCGTCGACGGTGACCCGGACACCGCCTGGTACACCGTCGCGCCGGCCCCGGCCGAACTCGCGGCCGCCGACGGGGTCGACGCCGCGCAGACCGGCGAGGGGACGCCGGAAGGCGAGGTCGCCCCGGCGGACGTGCTCCCGGCCACGGACGAGGAGCCGGTCGAGGTCTCCGTTGGGATCGACCTCGGAGTCGTCAGCGAGATCGGGGCGATCCGCTGGATGTGGGCCGAGCTCGACCCGACCGACGTCCCCGACTACGTCGAGGTCGAGATCTCGACGGACGGGGAGATCTGGGAGACGGTCGCCTACCCGGATCAGGCCAACGAGTTGGTCGGCGAGTGGCAGCAGCGAGACGTCGTCGCCGAGGCGCGCTACGTCCGCTTCCTCTACCCCGACCCGGCGGCGGACGTGCTCCTCGGCGGCCTCGCCGAGCTGGAGGTGCTGCCGCCCCAGTAGCGCGAGACCGAGCCGCCCAACCGAGCGAGGACGACCGTCGCCCGGGCCTCGTGGCCCGGGCGACGGTCGTCCTCGCCATTCGGCATGACTCGCCGGGTCGGCCAGACCTCCGGCCGGCCGCGGGGACAATCGGCCTCCCACGGGCGGGACGTTCGGACACCTGAAGGCCCGCTAAAGACCGCATCCGGAAGCCGTAAATGGCTAGTCGCCGATGTTGACGTGGGGGCCGGGATGGGCTAGAATACGGGGGTGCGGTAGAACAGATTTTCTATTGGGTCTGGCGGCGGCGCCGGGCCAGGCGAGGCCCGCGGGAGGCACGGCGGATGGGACGACGGGGACGCGGGGCGGCCGCCAACGGGGCCGCCGAACTCGACGAGCGGGCGAACGGCGCCGGCGGGCACATCAGCACGGCGGGTGGGTCGGGCGAGCGCGACCGCGCGGTCGACCTGGCGATCGCGCAGATCGAGCGCTCCTTCGGCAAGGGCTCGATCATGAAGATGAAGCCCGGCGAGACCAACCCGATCCAGGTCGACGCGATCCCGACGGGCTGCATCGCCCTCGACCTCGCCCTCGGCATCGGCGGGTTGCCGCGGGGCCGGATCATCGAGATCTACGGGCCCGAGTCGTCGGGTAAGACGACGCTGGCGCTCCACGTGATCGCCGAGGCCCAGAAGATGGGCGGCATCGCGGCGATCGTCGACGCCGAGCACGCCCTCGACCCGATCTACGCCGGCAAGCTCGGGGTCGACCTCGACAACCTGCTGATCTCGCAGCCCGACACCGGCGAGCAGGCGCTCGAGATCGCCGAGACGCTGGTGCGCTCGGGGGCGCTCGACGTGGTGGTGATCGACTCGGTCGCCGCGCTGGTGCCCAAGGCCGAGATCGAGGGCGACATGGGCGACTCCCACGTCGGCCTCCAGGCGCGCCTGATGAGCCAGGCCCTCCGCAAGCTGACCGGGGCGATCAGCCGCTCGAAGACCTGCGTGATCTTCATCAACCAGCTCCGGATGAAGATCGGCGTGATGTTCGGCAGCCCGGAGACGACCACCGGCGGCCAGGCGCTCAAGTTCTACGCCTCGGTCCGGATGGACATCCGGCGGATCGAGACGATCAAGAACGGCACCGACTCGGTCGGCAACCGGGCGCGCGTCAAGATCGTCAAGAACAAGGTCGCCCCGCCCTTCCGCCAGGCGGAGTTCGACATCATGTACAACGAGGGCATCAGCGTCGCCGGCAGCGTGCTCGACGTGGGGACCGACCTCGGGATCGTCCGCAAGAGCGGGGCGTGGTTCTACCTCGGCGAGGAGCGGCTCGGCCAGGGCCGCGAGAACGCCAAGGAGTTTCTCAAGCACAACGAGGACGTGCTCGACGACATCCGGAATCGGATCAAGGCCGCCTCGCCGGAGCTCTCCGGTCGGATCGCCTTCGACGGCGCCGAGGGTGACGGCGCCGCCACCGAGGAGGCCGGCGCCGAAGAGGCCCTCGCGCCGACGTTCTAGGAGCGTCCCGCGTCCCGCATCCCGCGTCCCGGGCGCTGTCACCGAGAGGGGAGGGCGGGCAGCCCTCCCCTCTCGGCGTGAAGGCCCCGGGGCGTCACGCCCGATCCCCGATCGGTGACCTGCCCGACGGCCACCTGTCGCGTCCTCGTGGCACAGTGGGTGGCGGGGGTGGCGATCCAGGGCCAGGATCGGGTCTCCGGGGACGCGCCCCGACGACCGACGCCGTCGTCCCACCAGGTCGCGTTCCGATCTCCCCTGGAGGGAGCCGCCCATGGCGATGACCCCCGGCGCCCGCCGGGCTTGGCTGGAGCAGGCGCGGGCCGCCTGGGACGAGCGCGCCCCATGGTGGGACGCCGCCGCCGAGGCCAACGCGCGCGCCCCCGACCGCGCCGCCGACCTGGCCCGGACCGCCGCCGGCCTCCGGCTCCGGCCCGGGGCGTCGGTCCTCGACGCGGGCTGCGGCAGCGGGCAGTTCGCGGTCGCCTTCGCCGAGCTCGGCTGTCGCGTCGTCGCGGTCGACCTCGCGCCGGCGATGCTCGAGCGGGCACGGACCCACGCCGCCGAGCGGGGCGTCGTCGTCGAGTTCCGCCTCGGTGACCTCGCCGCCCTGGCCGATCCCCTCGCCGTCTACGACGCCGTCCACTGCCGCCTGGCGCTCCAGTTCGCCCCCGACCTGCCGGCCGCGCTGCGCGAGCTGCGCCGCGTCCTCCGGCCCGGCGGCCGGCTCTACGCCAGCGTTCCCGGTGCCCTCTCCCCGATCTACGCCAACGCCTGGCGCCGGCTCCTCGACCCCGGCCGGGCGGCCCTCAACTACGCGACACCGTGGGAGCTGGAGGCCGTGCTCGCCGAGCTGGGCTGGCGGGTGCTCGATGGCTGGGGCGATGTCGGCCGCTCCCTCGACGGCGCCGCGAACCCGCTGGGCGCGGTCGACCTCGCCCACCTGCCCGTTCGCCTTCGCCAGGCCGCCGCGACGACCTGGACCCTGATCGCCGAGTAGCCATCGCCTCGGTTCCCGGGCGCCGGATACCCGGGTGCCGACGGGCGCGGCCGGGACCGGGGGTGTCCTGCTCATGGGGGCAATCTGTTCTGTTCGGTCGCCACCGATCGACGGTGCCAACCCGGGGCGTCGGAGGGGCCAGCCCGGCGAGCGGGTCACGCCTGCTCCGGGTGGATGCAGTGGCATCCGCGCCGACCGGCTCCAATCGGCTTGGGCTGACTTCGTGCCTGAGCCCGGGGCTTGCCCCGGGCGGGGCGGGCCGTCCCCGCCCCCGGAATCCCTTCACCGACCACCCGGATCCGGTATCGGGGACGGAGCCCGTCCGGATGCGGCCGCTGGGCCGGGACGACGGACCGCTCCCAGGGAGCGTCGCACGGGACCGACGAGCCAGGTCCCGGCGCAGCCGTCCGTCCCGGACGGCGTGTCAACCCGCCGATCTCTTCTGTCGTCGGCCCATGTCGTCGAACGGGGCCCCGTGATCGGACCGGCAGGGACCGGCGTCGGGGGGAAGCGCTGTCCCCGGGATTCGCTTTCTTCGGCGCGTACAATGGCGAGCGCTCGCTCCAACACTGCCTCACACCCGCGTTGCCGCCCCAGGAGACCCGGATGCCCCGTCCTCCCGTCCCAACCGGACGCCGCCGTCTGCTCGCCGCGCTGGTCCTCTGCCTGGCGCTGGCCCTTGTGGCGAGTGCCGGCGGTCGCGCCGCGCCCGGCGACGGTCGCGATGAGCCGGTTCCCCTCGGCGAGGCGGCGCAGGCCGGGCCCCTTCGGATGCGGGTGGTCGAGGCCCTGACCGGCGACGAGGCGACGGCGCTGGTCACCGATGCCAGCGACCAGAACGGCCCGCCACGCGAGGGCGCCACCTACGTCGCCGTTCGCCTCGGGGTCGAGAACACCGGCGCCGCGCCGGTCCGCCTCGACACCGGCGATTTCGTTGTGACCGGTCCCTCCGGGTTCGTCCGCCGCTTCGTCGGCGCCGCGCCGCCGGACCCGGCCATCGACGCGGTCGTCGAACCGGGGGCGTCCCATGAGGGGTGGGTGGTGCTCGGCGCGCCGGCCGACGAGCCGGGGCTGCTGCTCGTCTTCGACAGCCTCGTCCTGGACGGCGACTGGGCGGATCGGGTCTTTGCGCTCACCGACGGGGCGGCCGTTCCCCCCGTTGCCACTCCCGCCGCCGAGCGGGACGACGCCGGCGTCGTCCCGAGCGACCCGGCCCCGCTCGGCACCGCGGTGACGACCGAGCAGTGGCAGGTCGAGATCCTGGAAGTCGTCGAGGGCGGTGCCGTCTACGACCTCTACGCGCCAGGCGACATCCGGGTTACCGCGCTCGGCGCCGAAGACGCCGCCGACGAGGCCCCCTGGCTGGCGCTCAACATCCGGGTCACCAACGTCGGCGTGGGGGATGCGCCGGCGTCGCTGCCGACGACGGCCTTCATGCTCGTCGATCAGGAGGGCGATACCCCGCCCAACGCGCTGTTCCTGACCCCGCCCAACCCCGACCTCGCGGGCGAGTACTACCCGGGGACGAGCCGCGACGGCTGGGTCGCCTTCGAGATCCCGGCGACCCACGTCGCCACCGGCTCGACCGTCGTCCGCTTCCTGCCGTTCCGCACGGACACCGACTCCCGCTACCTGGACTACGCGGGGTAGCCGCCGACCGGTCCGGGCGCCGACGGGGCACTCGAACCGGGCAGGCCGCTCACCGATCCACCCTGCCGGCTGGCCGGGGGGATCGACCGGGATCGCCCGCGAGACCGCCTGCTCGGCCGCTCCGTCGCCGCGCCCATACCGAGTCCAGGTGATCGGCCCTGTGGCCGGGCGCGGGGACCGCCGAACCTGTTCGAGGCGAGCCCTGAGGTCGGAGGCTTGGGCCGGCTGGGGCCCGCGTGCCCGGGTGCCGCAGCGACTACCCGGTGTCCGTGTCGGTCACCGCCTCGACCTCCGAGGGCCACGCCGCGTCAGGTCCCGACCGGCTCCCACCGGGGTCGACCGGTTCGGACCGGGGGCGAGATCGCCGACCGACCGGGACCGCTCCCGCCGGTCGTTGCCGCCCGGCGGGCCGACTACAATTCCCCAGGATTGGGGGTAGGCGCGGACGATGGGTTGGCGCGACGGGCTGACGCTGGTGGGGTTCTTCGCCCTGTCCGGCGTCTGGTACGGTCTCCAGGCCTACGCCCTGCGCGACCTCATCCGGCGCCCCCGGGTCAGGGGCGACAACAAGGTCCTGTGGGCGCTCGGGATCCTCTGCCTCCCCTTCGTCGGTGCCCTGCTCTATCTCAGCGTCGGACCGACCAGCTTCCTTCCCCGTCCGCCCGAACGCCGGCCGCGACCCGGGGCGACGCGCCCGGGGGAGCCCCCACGGGCCGAGGGCTAGGCCACAGCCCGGCGGCCCGCGGTGCGCGTTGTCCCCCCGCCGTGGCCAGCGTCGCGTCGGTCGCGGCCGGTATCGACGGGTCCGCCAGGGAGTCGTGGTTCCGTTCCCGCGTGTCCGGCCCCCGGGCCGCGCCGGTCGCCCCCGCGCGGCGAGCGGAGCCCGGTCGGTCGGGCCAAACGCGCCCTACCGCATCCCCCTATACTCCGCGCGTCATGATCAACCACCCAGCGGCAACCGACGCCCCCGCCCGGCCGACGGCGGTGCTCCGCTCGCCGTGGTTCCAGGGGCACGAGACCGGCGGCCATCCCGAGAACCCGCGCCGCCTGGCCGCCGTCGAGGCCGAGCTCGATCGCCACGACCTCCTCGCCGGGCGGCCCGCGGTCCGGTTCGGGCCCGCGACCGACGAGCAGCTCGCGCGCGTCCACGCCCCGGCTTACCTGGCCCGGCTCGCCGCGCTGGGTGCCGCCGCGCCGACAGGCCTCGACCCGGACACCCTGCTGCTGTCCGACTCGCTCGCGGTCGCCCGGCTCGCCACCGGGGCCGCCGTGGCGGCGGTCGACGCCGCGCTCGATGGCGTCGCCGCCCGGTCATTCGCGCTGGTTCGCCCGCCCGGGCACCACGCCACGCCGACCCGAGGGATGGGCTTCTGCCTCCTCAACAGCGTCGCCGTGGCCGCCGCGCACGCGATCGCCCGGGGCCTGACACGCGTCGCCGTGGTCGACTGGGACGTCCACCACGGCAACGGCACCCAGGACGCCTTCTACGCCGAGGACCGGGTCCTCGTCTGCTCGGTCCACCAGTCGCCGCTCTACCCGGGCACCGGCGCCGCCGGCGAGCGCGGGGTGGGCCGGGGGGAGGGCGCGACCCTCAACGTTCCGCTGCGGCCCGGCCGGGGCGACGCCGACTACGCCCGGGTCTTCGACGAGATCGTGCTCCCGGCGGTCTGCGCCTTCCGGCCCGAGTTGGTGCTGGTCTCGGCCGGGTTCGACGCCCACGCCGCCGACCCGCTGGGCGGCATGCGCCTCACCGAGGACGGCTTTGTCACCCTCGCCCGCCGGGTGGCGGCCGTGGCCGACGAACACGCCGGCGGTCGCCTGGTCGCGGTCCTCGAGGGCGGCTACGACCCGACGGCGCTGGCCCGCAGCGTCGCCGCCGTCCTCGGTGCGCTCGACGGCGTCGGCGACAGCGCGGCAGAGCCGTAAGGAGAGCGGTCGGGCAGCGGGGTCGCCGACGGCCGGCGGGCGCCGACCGTCGGCGGGTGCCGACGGTCGACGGCGGACGCGTGCCACGGCTACCCTTTGCGGTGACCCTTGTCGCACGTTGCCATGCCCTCGCCGCCTCGCCGCCTCGCCGCCTCGCCGCCTCGCCGCCTCGCCGCCTCGCCGCCTCGCCGACCCGACTGGCCCTTGCCGCCATGCCGCCCCGAGGACTACCCATGAACAGCCGCCCGACCCAGCCGACGTCGAGCATCTACCGTCAGGAGGACGACCGGCGCCGCGACGAGGCCCGGGTCGTCACGCTCCAGAACCAGGTCGACGAGCTGCGGCAGGCGATGCGCGAGGTGCTCAGCCGCCAGCTGCGGGGCGAGGAGCAGCTCAAGCTCTACGAGGGAGCCGCCGCCCAGAACCGGCTCACCCTCGAGCAGATCCGGCAGGAGGCGCACCAGACCGCCCAGGCCCGCGCCCTCGACGAGAACCGCACCCGCCAGCAGCTCGCCGACCTCGAGGCCCACTTCGAGGACGCCACCCGCCCGATCCGCTCGCTCCAAGCCCACGTCACCGAGCTGCTCGAGGTCTCCCGCAAGAAGACCGACGACACCGGCGTCCACGAGCGCCGCTACGACGAGCTCGGCACCGCGATCGAGCACCTCGCCGCCCAGAACGACCGCACCGCCGTCGTCACCCACCAGCTGCGCGACGCGATCGACCTGCTCCGCTCGGAGTCCGACCAGCTGCGGCGCGACCTGCTCCGGGCCGAGGACGCCGCCAAGATCATCGACCAGGAGGCCCGCCGCCGGATCGCCGAGGTCGCCCAGGTCGGCGCCAGCTTCGGCGGCCGGATCGACGAGCTGCGGGCAGACCTCGCCCACCTCTACGACCTGCTCGACGAGACCCGTCGCGGCCTGGTCCACATCGACCCGACGCTCGAAGAGTTGCGCGCCGCCGACGAGCTGATCCGGGTCGATGTCGTCCGCAACCAGGCCCAGGCCATCGAGCGCCACGAGGTCCTCGTCGACCGCGCCGAGGACGTCCGCGTCCACGTCGACGCCCGCTTCGACGACGTGCGCCAGACGATCGAGACCCGCGCCGAGCGCCTGGCCGATCGGATCGAGGCCCTGGGCGACGAGCACCGCGAGCTCGGGTTCCGCGTCGGGTCGCTGGCCGGCGAGCTGGAGGGGCTGCGCCAGGTCGACGCCGGGATCCGGCGCGACGTCTGGTACCTCCACGAGCAGCGCGTCCGGCTCCGCTTCGAGCAAATCCAGCAGGAGCTCGACATCGTGACCGGCCAGCGCCGCGACGCCGAGACGTCCGCCGGCGACCGCAACCCCGCGGGCACCGCGGCCCTGGACGGGCGGTCCCGCCGTCGGGTGGCCGCCGCCCCTGACGGCCGGGACGTCGACCTCTAGGCGCGGCGGCGCCGACCCGCTCGGACCATCGGGCCGGTGCCCCGCGCCGGAGCCGGCCGCGTCCGGTGCCACGGACCGTCACCGCGCCGGCTGCCGATGGTCCAACGCCGCGGTCGGGGCGAGACGTCCGGTGGCCGATTGGCGATCGACCGTGCCCGGCCGAGGCGTCGGCGCGGCGGCTGGGTCGTCCCCGCGGTCTCCTCGGCGCTGCCCGAGCGGCGCGACCCATCGGTTGCCGGTGGCGCCGCCCTGCCGTCGCGACCTTGCCGAGCCCGTCGGGGTCACTCGGCGGGGCGGCGGCCGTCGTCGCGCTCGTCGCCCGGGAGGACGGCGTCCGGGGCGCCGGTGGGCGGCCAGCCGACGTACTCCACGTCCGGCACCGCCGCGAAGCGCCGGGCCATCGTCGCCAGTGCCCCCGGGTTGTCGTCGACGAGGTGGAACCGCCGCCCGAGCGCCAGCGCCGCCGCGCCGGTCGTCCCGCTCCCCGCGAAGAAGTCGAGCACCACGTCGTCCGGGCGTGACGAGGCGGCGACGATCCGCTTGAGCACGCCGAGGGGCTTCTGGGTGGGGTAGCCGGTCTTCTCGCGCCCGGTCGGGCTGACGATGGTGTGCCACCAGACGTCGCTGGGACGCTTGCCGCGCTCGCGCTGCTCGGGGGTGACCAGCCCCGGCGCCATGTACGGCTCGCGGTCCACGGCGTCGCCGTCGAAGTGGTAGTGGTCGGGGTCCTTCGCGTAGAAGAGGATCGTGTCGTGCTTGGCCGGCCAGCGACGCCGGGAGCGGCCACCGTAGTCGTACGCCCAGATGATCTCGTTGATGAAGCAATCGCGGCCAAAGATGCGATCGAGGAGGATCTTCACATAGTGCACCTCGCGTTCGTCGAGGTGGAGATAGAGCGCCCCGTCGCCGGCCAGCACCCGGTGCGCTTCCCGCAGGCGCGGCTCGAGGAACGCCAGATAGTCGTCGAAGGCGTCGCCGAAGGTGGCCGCCGCCCCGGGGATCGTCGCCCGGGGCCGGCCGTCGGGGCCCGGCCGCTCGTCGTGGCCGTTGCCGATCGGAAGCGCCGGCGTGCCCGTCCGCGACCGTACGCGCCCGGTATTGAACGGCGGGTCGACGTAGACCAGGGGCACCGTCCCCGACGGGAGCCGCGCGAGCACCACGAGGTTGTCCGCCAACTCGACCCGGTGCCGCACGCCGCCCTCCCCGTGCCTTCGGTCGGAAGGCATCGCGCCGTTCGGACAACATTCTCATGCCCGGCACGCTATTCTAGCCGCTGCCTCGCCCTTGCCCCGCGTCGGGAGGCTGGGGGAGCGATCGCGGCTTCACGATGCGCTGAGGTGCCCTCGCACGGCGGGTTGACTGACGGTCCAGTTCTATGCAGAACTTTCGACGGGGGTTGACACCCCTGGGACGGCCCTGTTAGGGTCCGCGCGACCCGAGGATCGGATTCCTCTCGGGCGTTCCCCCGGCTGGGGGGTGGCGTTCCGACAAGGATCATGGCCGCGCGCTTCATCAGACGCGCGGGAAGGCAAGGATCGACACGGCCTGGCGGCTGGGTGCCCCATTGCCCCGATCCGATCTTCGTGTTTTCGATGCTCACATGGCTCGTGGGCGTCGGAGGTTCGGCCGATTGGTCGGATCCCCTCGCGCCGTCAGGCGCGGGCCCGACAGGAGAACCGAGATGCTCGGCGAGACGTAGACCCGGTGACGGCGGCGCGGATGGGCGCCGCCAGGGTCGGCGGATGCCGTGGTGGACCGTGGGGCGCGAGTGCGCTCGCCTCGGAGGAAGAGACAGGTTTCCACATCCCGACACCTGCGGGACGGCTGAGGGGCTGCTTGGCCGGTTGGGAATCTCTGGAGGGGGAAGGGTTTGTCCACACAATACGGCGGTGCGCCGCGCTTGCTCGGCCTTGCGCTGGCGATGCTGGTGAGCGTCGCGACGCTCGCTCCGGTCACGGGGGTGGCCGCTCAGGCGTCGCTCCAGGCGGGCCAGCTCCAGGCGGGCCAGGGGGCCACAGTCGCGAACACCGGGGGCGAAGGCGCCCTCCTCCGCGACGAACCGAGCTACGACGCCACCTTCTCCGTCATCCTCCCCGACGGCACCGCCGTCCAACTCACCGATGGCCCGATCGTCGGCGCTGACGGCACCCAGTGGTTCGCCGCCAGCGCGTGGGGCGAGACCGGCTTTCTCCCCTCCTGGTCCCTCGCCCCGGTTGGTGGCGAAGAGGCGACGCCAGCCGTCACCAGCACGGCGCCGACCGAGGGCGAGACCCCGGCGGCGGCGACCGAGACGACCGATGCCGACGTTGCCGACGATGTTGTCACCCCGGCGGTTCCCACCCCGGCGGCGGCCGTCGTCACCCCGGGGCCGAACACCGCCACCATCGACAACACCAACGGCGACAGCATCCGCTGCCGCGTCGCGGCGGACTACGATGCGCCGGTCGTCGCCGAGTTGGTCGCGGGCGACGTCGTCGAGCTCGCCGGCGAGATCCTCGCCGGATGGCAGCCGGTGACGTGCGACGACCAGTTCGGCTACGTCTACGCGGACTACCTCGCCTACGCCGACCCGAACCTCGAGGCCGCCGCCGTGCTGGCCGTCGAAGAGGCCGCCGCGGCGGAACTCGCCGCCGACGAAGAGCCGACCGTCACCGAGACCGCCGTCGTGCCGGCCGAGACCGCGACCGAGATCGCCGACGGATCGACCGCCCAGGATGGCGGCTCCTCGGCGTCGGCGGGTAGCGGCACCCGGGCCCGGGGCACCTCCACCGTCGCGGCGACCCCCGCCCCGGCGACTGAGGCCCCGGCCACCGAGGCACCAGCGACCGACGAGCCGACGGCGACGGGCACCGACGCCGTGACGGCCACCGAGGCGACGGCCACCGCGACCGAAGCGACGGCCACCGAGGCCACCGCGACCGACGTCGCCGCGCCGACCGAGGAGGCCGCGTTCTCGGCCGCCGATTTCTCCGCCGCCGCGATTGGCGGGCCCGTCGGCACGATCACCGGCACCAACGGCGACGGGGCGAACTGCCGCGCCGCGGCGAGCTACTCCGGCCGCGTCCTGACCGTCCTCCGCGAGGGCCTCCAGGTCACGCTCCGCGGTGGCGTCCAGGGCGAGTGGCAGCCGGTCGTCTGCGCCGGCCAGAACGGGTTCGTCTTCGCCGCCTTCGTCACCGGCGGGGGCGGTGCCCAGCCGACGGCCACGGCGACCCGGGCACCGGGTGGGACCACGACCGGCGCCGCCACCGTCACCGGGACCAACGGTTCCGGCGTGCGCTGCCGCTCGGCCGCCAGCTACACCGCCAGCGTGATCACGGTCCTCGCCGAGGGCACCCGCGTCGCGCTTCGCGGCGGCGTCCAGGGTGAGTGGCAGCCCGTGGTCTGCGCCGGGACGAACGGCTTCGTCTTCGCCTCCTTCCTCGGTACGGGTGGCACCACCCCGCAGCCGACGGCGACGGCCACCCGCGCCCCCGCCACCCAGGCGCCGACCTCGCCGAGCGGCGGCGCCGCGACGGTGACCGGCACCAACGGCGACGGCGTCCGCTGCCGCTCGGCGGCCAGCTACTCCGGCAGCGTGATCGTGGTCCTCGCCGAAGGCAGCCGCGTCGCGCTCCGTGGTGGCGTCCAGGGCGAGTGGCAGCCGGTCGTCTGCGCGAGCCAGAACGGCTTCGTCTACGCGGGCTTCCTGTCCAGCGGCGGCGGCACCGCCCCGCCGCCGACGGCCACCCGCGCCCCGGCGACGGCCGCGCCGACCCAGGCGCCGGTGACCGGTCTCGCCATCCCGAGCAACGCCAAGGTCACGAGCGCGCTCAACCTCCGCTACAGCGCCAGCTTCAGCGCCGGCGTGGCGGCGGTGGTCCCGGCGGGCACGGTTGTCCGGATCACCGGCGGCCCGTCCAGCGGCTTCTACCGCGCCGACTGGGACGGCCTGGGCGGCTACCTCTACGGCGACTACCTGGCCGCCACCAGCGCGCCGCTGAGCGAGCGCGGCGGTTCAGGCTCCGGCCCCGGGCAGGTCGCCCCGACCCCGCCGCCGAGCACGGGCTCCGGGAGCGGCATCGTCAACTTCGCGATGCGTTACCAGGGGTACCCCTACGTCTGGGCGACCGCCGGTCCGGCCTCCTTCGACTGCTCGGGCTTCACCTACTGGGTGGTGAAGAACGTCGTCGGCCGGGACATCGGCCGTGGCCTGCAGACCCAGGTGGTGGCCGGGACGCCGGTCTCACGCAGCAACCTCCAGCCGGGCGACCTGGTCTTCTTCCAGAACACCTACACCTGGGGCCTCTCGCACTCGGGGATCTACATCGGCAACAACCAGTTCATTCACGCCGAGAACGAGAACACCGGCGTCAAGATCAGCGACCTGAACTCGACCTACTACTCGACGCGCTGGTACGGCGCGGTCCGCATGTAGCGGCCGGGCCGACCGGCCCCGCGGTGGGGGGCGCCGCGGGGCCGGTCACCAACCAGGGCATCACTCGGGCGCGGGCCCGGCCGGATCACCCGGCCGGGCCCGCGCCGTTGTCCGACCGGCCGGCGCTGCCCGGCCGACACCCGGTCGCGCGGTCGTCGCGCGGTCGTCACGTCCGGTGGCGCCGGGCGTCGAGGGAAACGGCGACGATGCGCACCGACGGCGAGGTTCGAACCCGCATCCGCGGGGCAGTCACGGCGACGCTCCAGGCCGCCGGGGCTCCAGGGGCGGCGATCGCGCTGCTGGTGGACGGTCGGCCGGTGCTGAAGGAGGGGCTCGGACACCAGGATGCCGCCGGCACTCAAGCGCTCCGGGACGACGGTCGCTTCTCGCTCTACAGCATCGCCAAGACCGTGCTCGCGGTGGCGGCGCTGCGGCTCGTCGAGCGGGGCGACCTGGACCTCGACGGTTCCGTGCGGTCGGTGCTCCCCAACCGGCCGATCGACCCGGCCGTGACCTTCCGCCAACTCCTCAACCACACCGGCGGCCTGCCCGACTACGGCGGGCTGCGGGAGTACCATGCCGCCGTCGCCGCGACGCCGGAGTCCCCATGGTCGACCGACGAGTTCCTGGCGCGGACGCTGCCAGTGGGGCCGCTGTTCGCGTCCGGGCGGGGCTGGGCCTACTCGAACGTCGGCTACCTGCTGGTCCGCCTCGCGATCGAGCGGAGGACCGGGCTCGCGCTGCGGGCGGCGCTGGCGGATCTCGTGTTCCGGCCGGCCGGCCTGGCGCGGACGGACGTCGCCGTCTCCCTCGCCGACGCCCAGGACCTCACGCCGGGGCACGCCACCGCGCCCGGCGGCGCGGCCGGGCTCCGCGTCGTCACCCGGCACTACCACCCCGGCTGGGTCGCGCACGGCCTGGTGACGTCGACCGCGCCGGACGTCGCGCGCTTCCTGGAGGCGCTGGTCGCGGGGCGCCTGCTCGGGCCGGAGGTCCTCGGCGCGATGATGACGCCCGTCCCGGTGCCGGGGAGCCACCGGCTCTTCTCGCCGCCGACGTATGGCCTCGGGCTGATGATGGCGGCGGAATCGCCGCTGGGACGGGTGGTCGGCCACGGTGGGGAGGGGCCTGGCTACTCGACCGCCGCCCTCTACTTCCCGGACCTGGCCGGCCGCCGCGTGACGAGCGTGGCGCTCGCCAACCGCGAGCGCCACGACCTCGGGCTCGACCTCGCCTTCGCCGCCGCGGGCGCGGTGGCAGACGCCCTCGGCCGTGCCGCACCCGCCTAGCGGGTCCGGTCCGACGCTCGGCGTGATCGGATCGCTGGGTCATGGTCGGGAGTGGGGCGGTCGTCTCCGGCCTACCGCGCACCGACGACGTCCCGCGGGATGACCGCACGCGGGAAGGTCGAATGGGGTTGGTCGCGATCGGACTGGGGCCGGCGGGACCCGGTCGCGCCGATCCGGGGTCGGCCCGGTGCCATCGGGTATAGTGCCGGGCACCGATCCGCCGCACCGTGCCGGCCGCGCCCCCTGGGGTGCCCACCGGGAGGAGCCCGCGCCCATGGCCGTCGAGACCGTCGCCCCGCCCGTCGCCGATGCCCCGGTGGCCGCCGATGCCCCGGTGGCGTGGCCCGACGCCCAGGGGCGCTTCGGCGCGTTCGGCGGCACCTACGCCCCCGAGACGTTGATGCCGGCGATCGCCGAGCTCAAGGCGGCCTACGCCGAGGCCCGCCTTGACCCGGCCTTCAACGCGGAGGTCGCCCGGCTGCTGCGCGACTTCGTCGGCCGCCCCACGCCGCTCTACTTCGCCCCCCGCCTCACCGCCCATGCGGGGGGCGCCCGGATTTTCCTCAAGCGCGAGGACCTGGCCCACACCGGCGCCCACAAGATCAACAACGCCGTCGGCCAGGGTCTGCTCGCCCAGCGGCTGGGCAAGCAGCGGATCATCGCCGAGACCGGCGCCGGCCAGCACGGCGTCGCCGTCGCCACGGTCTGCGCCATGCTCGGGCTCGGCTGCGTGGTCTACATGGGCGAGGTCGACATCGCCCGCCAGGCGCCGAACGTCGCCCGGATGCGCCTGCTCGGAGCCGAGGTCCGCCCGGTCTCCTCGGGCTCGCGGACCCTCAAGGACGCGACCAACGAGGCGATCCGCGACTGGGTCACCAACGTCCGCGACACCTTCTACATCATCGGCTCGGTGGTCGGGATGCACCCCTACCCGATGATGACCCGCGACTTCCAGCGGGTGATCGGCGACGAGACCCGCCGCCAGGCCCAGGAGCCCGACCAGATCGGCGGCCTGCCGAACGCGATCGTCGCCTGCGTCGGCGGCGGCTCGAACGCGATGGGCATCTTCTACCCCTTCCTCGGCGACGAGGAGGTCGCCCTGATCGGCGTCGAGGCGGCCGGCGAGGGCGTCGCCAGCGGCCGCCACGCGGCGACGCTGTCGGCCGGTCGGGTCGGGGTGCTCCACGGCTCGCGGTCGTACCTGCTCCAGGACGAGGCTGGCCAGGTGATCGAGGCCCACTCGATCTCGGCCGGGCTCGACTACCCCGGCGTCGGCCCCGAGCACGCCTACCTGAAGGACCTCGGCCGGGCCCGCTACGTCGCCGTCACCGACGCCCAGGCGCTCGCCGCGCTCCAGCTCCTCTCGCGGCTCGAAGGCATCATCCCGGCGCTGGAGACCGCCCACGCCGTGGCCCACGCCGTCGAGCTGGCCGCGACGATGCCGGCCGAGCAGTCGGTCGTGATCAGCTGCTCCGGGCGCGGCGACAAGGACCTCGACACCGTCCGCGCCGAGCTGGGGATGGACCGATGACGGCGCCCGTCGCGGCCCGTCCCACGCCCGCGGCGCCGAGCGGCGCGGCACCTGCCCCTGCCCCTGGCGCGCCGGCGCCGAGCCGGATCGCCGCCGCCTTCGCCCGCAGCCGCGCCGAGGGCCGGACGGCACTGTGCCCGTTCCTGACGGCCGGCTACCCCGACCTGGCGACGACGGAGGCGACGGTCCTGGCGCTGGCCGAGGCGGGCGCCGACGTGTTTGAGATCGGCGTGCCCTTCTCCGATCCGCTCGCCGACGGGACGACGATCCAGCGGACCAGCCAGGGCGCGCTCGCCAACGGCACCCGCCTCGCCGACTGCTTCGCCCTCGTCGGTCGCCTCCGTGGCCGCGGCGTCGCGGTCCCGATCGTCCTGATGGGCTACGTCAACCCGATGCTCCAGTACGGTCTCGACCGGGCCGCGGCCGAGGCCGCCGCGGTGGGCGTCGACGGCTTCATCGTGCCCGACCTCCCGACCGAGGAGAGCGACGACCTCCTCGCCGCCTGCCGCGCGCACGGCCGCGACCTGGTCTTCCTCGTCGCGCCGACGAGCACCGACGACCGCCTGCGCGCCGTCGCCGAGCGGGCGAGCGGCTTCGTCTACTGCGTCTCGCTGACGGGTGTGACGGGGGCCCGCGCCGACCTCGACGCCGGGCTGCCGGGATACCTCGCCCGCGTTCGCGCCGTGACGGACCTGCCGCTCGCGGTCGGCTTCGGCATCTCGACCGCAGAGCACGTCCGCCAGGTCGGCGCCCACGCCGACGGCGCGGTCGTCGCCTCTGCCCTGATCAACCACCTCGACGGCTTCTCGCCCGCCGCCCAGCCCGCCGCCGCCGCCGCCTTCCTCCGCGGCCTGCGGGGGGAGTGAGCGCGAGCGTCGACCGTCCAGTCTCTCGATCGCGGGCGCGCCGACCGCGGCCGGGTGGGCGAGGCGGTTGGCGCTCGGTCCGGCCGGCGCACGTTGGGTCGCGTTGCGAGGGGATAACCACCTTCGGACGGGGCTCGGAAGGCCCCGCTGCGGCTGCCCGGACAGCGGCTGGCCGCGCATCGGGCGGTCCCGATGCGAACATGGCGTAGCGCGCTCCTGTACAGCCACGTGCACCTGCCATACGCCCGTACGGCAGGGGGCGCATGCCATGCGCCCCTACACGGCGGGGCGCATGCGACCTAATCGGGCGCATGCCATGCGCCCCTACAGGGTGGGCGCGCGAGGACCGGGCCCGGCCGGTTGGGGCCATCTGGCACGCACGCCGACGGGTAGGGGCGCATGGCATGCGCCCGGCCGCCGGCCGCCGCGATCCGACTGTCCCGTCCGCGCATCCAACCGGCGGCCACCATCCCGCCGCGAGGCCCGCGGAACGTTCCGGCGATCGACGAGCCTGAAGGTGAGAACCATTGCGCCCACGTGAAGCCGCCGACCGCGACCTCGCCGGGCAGAGCTTTCTGCTCCGGGTCCACGGCACGACCCCGACCGCCGAGGCCCTCGACGCGCTCGACCGGACCCGGCCGGCCGGGGTCGTGCTCTTCGCCGACAACGTCGGCACGCCCGCCGAGCTGCACGGCCTCGTCTCCGCCCTCCAGGAGCGGGCGGCCGCGCTCGGCCTGCCCCCGCTGCTGGTCGCGGTCGACCAGGAGGGCGGCGGGGTGACCCGCCTGCCGGAGCCGTTCGCCGTCGTCCCCAGCCAGATGGCCCTCGCCGCCACGGGCGACCCATCGGCGGCTGAGGCCGCCGCCGCGCTGCTCGGTCGGCAGCTCCGCGCCGTCGGCGTCTCGATGAACTTCGCGCCCGTCCTCGACGTCAACAACAACCCGGCCAACCCCGTGATCGGCACCCGCGCCTTCGGCGACGACCCGGACCTGGTTACCCGCTTTGGTCGGGCCGCCCTGCGGGGCTACCGGACCGCGAACGTCGTCGCGGTCGCCAAGCACTTCCCCGGGCACGGCGACACCGCGGTCGACTCCCACCACGGCCTGCCGACGGTCGCCCACCCGCGGGGTCGCCTCGACCGCGTCGAGCTGGCCCCGTTCGCGGCACTGGTCGGCGAGGACCTGCCGGCGCTGATGACCGCCCACATTGTCTTCCCCGCCCTCGACGACCGCCCGGCGACCCTCTCCCCGGTAATCCTTGGCGACCTGGTACGCGGTGAGCTCGGCTTCGAGGGCGTCGTCGTGACCGACGCCCTCGAGATGCGGGCGCTGCTCGACCGTCACTCCCTTGCCGCCTCCTCCGTGCTCGCCAAGCTGGCCGGCGCCGACCTCATGATGCCGCTCGGCCCGATCGAGGAGCAGGTCGCCGCGGTCGGCGCGCTCAATGACGCCCTGGCCGCGGGGACCGTCCCCCGGGAAGCCTTCACGGCGACCGCGGGTCGGCTCGATCGCCTCCGGGATCGCTACGGCCTCGGCCACGCCCTGCCCCCGTTCGTCCCGCCGTCCGTCGCCGATCGCGACGAGGGGCGGCGCCTCGCGGAGCGGGGTGTCTCCGTGGTGCGCGGCGGCGACCGCATACCGCTCACGCCCGAGACGCGGCTGGTCGTCGTCGACTGCGTCGAGCCGCGGACCTCGGTCGCCGAGGAGCCGTCCGTCGGCAGCGAGGTGCTCGCCGCGCTGGTCGCGGCGGCCTTCCCCCGCGCGGAGACCGTTCCCGTCGCGCCGACCCTGGACGCGGCGGGACTCGAGGCCATCACGGCGCAGGTGGCGGGCGCCGACGCGGCCCTGCTCGTCACCCGCGACGTCACCCGTCACCCCCACCAGGGGCGCCTCGCCGCCGACCTGGCCGCGACCGGGACGCCGCTGCTCCACGCGGCCGTCCGCAACCCCTGGGACGTCGCCGCCGTTCCCGGCGCCGCCGCGGCCCTGGTCACCTACGGCGACGCGCCGGTCTCCCTGCGGGCGCTGGTGGCGGTGCTCTCCGGCCGGGCGGCGCCCGCCGCCGGCCCGCTGCCGGTCGCGCTCGACGCCTGACAGGGCACCGGGAGGGCCGCCGTACCCGTCGCGCGGACGGTTGCCGAGGCCCGGT
>CADCWG010000283.1:0-323 GCA_902806335.1 uncultured Thermomicrobiales bacterium
GGCCGCCTGCGCGGCGTTCGCCGCGCCGTCCCCGCCCTTGTCCCGGTGCTTGCCCTTCTTGCCCCGCCCCTTGTCCTTCGCCATCGCGGTCCTCTCTCCTCTTGCCGGGGACCCGGTCTCCCGGGGATGCAGGGCCGGGCGGAACGATCCGACCGCCCGAGCCCGTCGCGCCGACCGGGGGCGACCGCCCCTGGCCGATCGGTCCCGGATCGATCGTACCTGGTCTGACCGGGTCCGGTGCCCGCCCCGACCGCACGCGTCCCGCCCGGTCGGGGACGAGCGCGCCGCGGTCGAGGGCGGCCGGCCCCGGCCTGCCCCCCCCC
>CADCWG010000283.1:333-2721 GCA_902806335.1 uncultured Thermomicrobiales bacterium
ACAGGGACTGCTGATTCCCACTGCCAGGTCGCCGCGGGCGAACGACCACGACACCCGGCGCCGGGTCGGGCCGCTCAATCGCGCCACCGCCGGGCTCGCCGCGCGGACGTGCCGCGCGACAATTGTTAAGCTAAGCGGCCGCGCCCTGCTGCCTGTCCGGCGACGGTCAGTGTACTCTTAAGCCATTGTTATCGCGAAGGGCCACCGTGCCGACGGTTGGCCCGGTCGCCGTTGGAGGTTGCCGACCGTGCCCGAGTCGACCGTGTCTGGCCTCACCGCCCCGTCCCCGGCCGCTGCCGGCACGACCGCCGGCACGACCCCCGACGGGCACGGTGGGGGGCCGGTGGTCGCCGCGGTCGACCTCGGCTCCAACTCGATCAAGCTCACCGTCGGCCGGCCGGACGGCGCCGAGGGGGTGGAGGCGCTCGCCACCGCGTCGGAGACGGTGCGCCTCGGCGCCGGGGTCGCCGCGACGGGGCGGCTGGCCGACGACCGGATCGAGGCGGCGCTGGTGGCGCTCGTCCGCTTCGCCAAGGTGGCCCGCAAGCACGGCGCGACCCGGCTCGTCGGCGTCGCGACCGAGGCGACCCGCCGCGCGGCCAACGGGGCGGCCTTCCTCGACCGGGTCCGCGCCGAGACGGGCTGGGAGATCCGGCCGATCAGCGGCGACGAGGAGGCGGCGCTCACCTTCCGCGGGCTCGCCGCCACGACCGACCTCGCCGGCTCGGTCGTGGTCGCCGACATCGGCGGCGGCAGCACCGAGGTGATCGTCGCCCGCGATGGCGCGATCGGGGACGCCCGCTCGCTGCCGCTCGGCTCCGGGTCGCTGACCGATCGCCTGGTCGTGTCCGACCCGCCGACGGCCGCCGAGGTGGCCGCCTGTCAGGCCGCCGCCGCCGAGGCGATCGCCCCGCTGCCGCTGCCGCCCGGGGCGGAGGCCCGCCTGGTCGTCGTCGGCGGCACGGGCGAGTATCTGGCGCGCCTGGTGCCCGACCCGCATGCGGTCGACGCCGCGGCGGTCGCGGCGGTGCTGGGACTGCTAGAGCGGATGCCGGTGGCCGAGGTGGCCGCCACGGTCGGCATCCCCGAGGCCCGGGCGCGGGTCCTCCCGGCCGGGATCGCGGTCGTCCTGGCCCTGGCCGACCGCCTCAACCCGACCCGGGTCGAGGTCGCCCGCAGCGGCATCCGGACGGGACTCCTGCTCGACGCCTTCGCCGGGCGCCGCTAGGAGCTACGAGGTCGCGGTCCGGCCGGACGACGCCGGGGCGTCCGCGCCGGCGGCGCGGTGGCCCGGACCACGCCGGGATGCCCCGAACCGACGCGGTTGGAGGAGAACGTATGGCGAAGAAAGACAAGCGCGGCGCGGCCGAGGTCGCGCTCGATCCGAACCAGGACTACCGCTCGGCGATGCAGGCGCTGATCGCCGAGCGCTGGGGGGCGGTCTGGGCGGCCGTGCCGGTCGCCGTCGCGGGGGAGGACCCGGAGGGCGTCCACGACGTGCGGGTCGCCTCGCGCCGCCTGCGGGCGGCGATGGACGTGTCGACCGAGGCGTTTCCCGCCGTCTGGTACCGCCCCCTGCACCGGACGGCGAAGGCGATCACCGGCGCGCTCGGGGAGGTCCGCGACCGCGACGTGCTGATCGAGGCCCTCGAGGCCGAGCGGGCGACGGCCCCGACCGTCGAGCGGCCGGGCATCGACCGCCTGATCGCCCGGGTCTCCCGCGAGCGCGACGCGGCGCGGGTCGAGATGGTGGCGTTTCTGGCGGGGCTGGAGGCGCGGGGCGTCCCGGCCGAGGCGGCGCGTCGCTTCGGCCCGGCCGCCGCGATGCCCGCGGCGGCCCCCGCGGCGGGCCCCGGGACGGTCCCCGAGGGCGGCAAGCTCGGCAAGGGCAGTAAGGCGAGCAACGGCCGCGCGGTGGCCGACCACGGCACCGGGACGGGGGGCGCGCGATGAGCAGGGCATGGCCGGTCGAAGGGATCGACCCCGAGGGCACGCTGGCCGAGAACGCGCGCCGGATCCTCGCGGTGCGGATGGCCGAGTTCTACAGTTACACGCCGATCGTCGGCCGCGAGGAGGCCGTCGTCGAGCTGCACGACCTGCGGATCGCCGCCAAGCGGCTGCGCTACTCCCTCGAGCTGTTCCGGGCGGTGTTCGGCGAGGAGGGCGAGCGCCAGATCGCGCGGGTCAAGGCGCTCCAGGAAGAGCTCGGCCTGATCCACGACCACGACGTCCGGATCGCCCTGGTCGAGGACGAGCTGGCGGCCCTCCCCGACGGTGGGCGGGGGAACGGCGCCGGCCCGGCGGCGGCGGGGGGCGACCCCCGCTCGGGGCTGGTGCTGCTGCTCGGGCGGGAGCGGGCCGCCCGCCGCGCGGCCCGCGCCGCCTTCG
>CADCWG010000284.1 GCA_902806335.1 uncultured Thermomicrobiales bacterium
GGCCACCATCGGCGCCGGAGCGACCATCGCGGCGGCGGCGGTCGGGGCGGCCCAGGGCACCGCCGCCGCGTTCGCCACGGTCGCGGCCGAGGCGGAGGTGGCGGCGTCCGAGAACGCGATCAATCCGGTCTACGAGGAGGTCACGGTCCAGGTGGACGCCGCGGGTGTGGTCGGCGGCGCCGACAACGCCCTGGAGGAGGCACGCGGCGAACTGCGATCCGCCCTCGGTCCGTACGCGACCTGTCGAGCGGGTGTCGTGCTCACGTTCGGCCACGACCCAGACATCGGGTCCGGGGTGGACCTCGCCGACGCGGTCAATGGGCTGCTCGGCGAGGTCGCGCCTGACGTCTTCGCCGACGCCGCGTTCGACGCCTTCGCGAGCATCGCCGAGCCATACGGAGCCGTCGATGTCCGGCTCTACTTCCTGGCCGGCTGCCCCACCGCAGACGGCGATCCCGCCCCCGCCCCGCCGGGCAGCGGGCCCGTCGCGACGGCCACGGCGACGGCCACGGCGGCGGCCACGGCGGCGACGACCGCGACGTCGGCGGGCCGACCGACGGTTCCCGCGGGACCGCCGTCGACGATCGTGGTGACGGCGATCATCGTCAGCACCGTCGAGGCGACCGCCCCGCCCGTTCGGCCCTCGACGACCCCGACCGCGGCCCAGGTGACGATCGCCCCCGCCTGACGCGCGGAGCCCGGCTCGCCGCCGATGCGGCACGCGCCGTGCATCGGTCGCCCGAACGCTGCCCCTCGGGACACCGTAGGCCGCAGACGGATGCCCGGCGAGAGCGGACGCCGAGGGGTAGCGACGCCGGCGCCGCGGCGCCCGAGCCATCCGGGCGGTGGCGCCCAGGACCGCCGCCCCTGGGCGGTGGAGGCCTGCAACGTCGCTCCCGACCAGGGCTCGGTCGGCGCCTACCTGGCGCGACCACCTCCGAATTGGCGCCGGCTCTGCCTGAGGCGCCGAACGGCGCAGTGGATTCGTTCCGGTTGGAACCCGTCGGACGACTGGTCCGCGGCGAGTGCCATGCCTGGCGGGCGGACCGCCGAGGTCGACCGCACGCCGAGACCGCGCCGGTGATCGTCGGGGAGGCCCGTCCCCGCCGGGCGCCTGGCCTCGCCACCGATCACGACCGACGTGACAACGGGCCGATCGATGAGCCACAGGACGAGAGCATGAGCGCCACAACCGTTCCGGTGATCGTCGACGCGGCCACGCCGAGCGCGCGGGCCGACTTCATCCGCCGCACCTACGGCCACCTCGCGCTGGCGGTACTGGCCTTCGCCGCCGTCGAGTGGATCCTCCTCCGGTGGCCCGCGGCGGAGGACTTCGCCGCCCGGATCTCCACCGGCTACGTCTGGCTGTTCGTCCTCATCGCCTTCGGCGCGGTGTCGTCGGTGGCGAACCGCTGGGCGAGCACGCCCGGCTCGGTGGGCAAGCAGTACCTCGGGCTCGCCGTCGCGGTCGTCGCCCAGGCGGTGCTCTTCCTGCCGCTGCTGCTCGGGGTGGCCAACGCCGGGGATGAGACGGTGCTGCCGACGGCCGGGCTGATCACCCTGCTGCTGGTCGCCGGCCTGACGGCGGTGGTGGTGGTCACCCGCAACGACTTCTCGTTCCTGCGGACCTCGCTGATCGTGGGCGGGTTCGTCTCGTTCGGCCTGATCGTGGCGAGCATCCTGATCGGCTTCGACCTCGGCCTGCTGTTCGCCTTCGCGATGGTCGCCTTCGCCGCGGGGTCGGTCCTCTACAGCACGGGCGGGGTGCTTCACCGCTTCCGGACCGACCAGCACGTCGCGGCCGCGCTCTCGCTCTTCGCCTCCGTCGCGCTCCTGTTCTGGTACGTCGTCCAGATCGTCCAGAGCAACCGGCGCTAGCGCGGGGCGCGATCGCGACCCGGTCCCGAGCCCGGGTGATCGACGGAGAGACGGGTGGCGCGGCGGCGGCCGGACCCGCCCGGACCGCGCCCCGAGTTCGGCGGCCCAGGGTGACGCCGACCCCAGCCGGGGGAGCCGGCGGGCGGGGGGGCCACCGCGCCCACTCGGAGCGTGTGGCTCGGAATCCGTCGGTCCGATAGCGGTACGGGGGCGCGCCGGCGTCCGGGTCCACCCGGGGCAAGCCCCGGGCTCGGGCTCGGAGGCGGTTCAAGGCCGCTAGGGCCGGCCGCGGACCGGCCGGGCGGGAGCCCCGATGACCACCGTGATGCCGTGTCAGGGGCCGTCTCGCCCGAGCCCGTGGCGACGTGACGCTCGGCCGACCGGGTAGCGGTCGGACCGCGAGTGCAGTGCCCGACAGCAGCGGCGGCACGGCGGGACGCCTCGCCGCCGTCTGGACGAGCGAGGTCCCTGGCGGAACGGGCAGCGCCGGCTCGACCGCGATCGGCGCCGGGCGTGCTCGGCTCACAGCGGCGAGCGCCCGGGACACGCGCGGGAGACCCGCTACCAGCGGCGGTGGTCGCGGACGCGCGGTAGCGGCGCCGCGAGCAGACCGAGGCCGGCCACGACGGCCAGCGCGGCGAGTACGAGCCCCGACGGGGAGGGGCTGTCGCCGGGGCCGATCCCCAGGGCGAGGACGAGCCCGACCAGGCCGGAGAGCAGCACGAGGCCGCCGATGGCCGGGTAGCGCCGACGCCGCGGGGATCCCCCGGTCGAGTCCGGCAGCGGGCCGGGGTCGCCTGCCGCCACGGCGCCTCGGCCAGCGT
>CADCWG010000285.1 GCA_902806335.1 uncultured Thermomicrobiales bacterium
CGGGGCCACCCCCCCGTCGCCCGCCGGGGCGGCGGCGGACCCCGGGCCGACGGTCGCCGTCGCGGCGCCCCCGCCGTCGTCGCCCCCGCAGCCCGCCAGGACCAGGGCCACCGCGACCAGGGGCACGAGCGCCCAGCGCCGCGCGCTGGCGCCGCCCCTCGTCAGCCCCGGCCGAGCCGGACGTCCGCGGAGGGGGATCGGGCACCCGGGGCCGACGGGAGCGGGGGCGACGGGACGCGTCGGGTCGGCGTGGCGATCCGAGCGGGCGGTCGTCGCGGTCGACGGCCGTGGTCGGCACGGGCGGGGACGGGGCGGGGCGAGCGGCAAGCGTCCCTCCGAGGGCGGCGGGGCGAGCGGCCCGCGCGTGGGGTGTCCGGACACGACGGCAAGGGTAGCAGACGGTCCGTGACCCGGGCCGCCGCGCGGCGGTGATGAGGGTCGGCGAAACGGTGACCCGCCGGGGTCCGCGGCGGGTCGTGACGGGCGCCGCGCTGACGGCCAGACGACGCTCGGGTCTCGCCCGTCTGGGCCGATTCCATGTCACACGGGGGCCCCTGGGGCGTTCTACTCTCAGCACCCCCACGGCGGCCGGAACGCCGGCTCGGACGCCAGGGGGAGGCTGGACCGGCGGCCGCGTGGTGGCTGCCGGGGAAGAACCCACGCCGGGTCGGGAGGGATCGCCCCGCCGCCCGGACGTGCCGGCGTCCGGTTGTCCGGACGCCGCGAGGAGCACCTGATGACCATCCCCCTCGGACGCCGCCGGCTCGTCTTTGACTTCGCCTTCGTCGCCGCGCCGACCCCGGTCGCCCCATCAGCCCCCCGGGCCACCTTGCCCGCGCTGGACAGCCCGCTCGCCCTCGACGCCACCGACGCGGAGCTCGCGCGCCTCGGAGGGACCGCGTCGGCCCACGAGCGGCGCCGCGAGGCCTGGACGGAGCTCGCCTACCAGGTCGGCTTCCGTCCGTTCTGAGCCACTGAGCCACTGAGCCGCTGAGCCGGGACGCCCCCCGCGTCGCCCCGGCCCCCATCTCGGTCGCCGGCCTCGGGGCGGACGGGCATCGTCCGACCGCCGCCCGCGAGACGACCGAGGGCCGGCTCGCCGTCAAGCCGGGACGGCACGGTCGGCGATCGCGGGGCAGGTCTTGCCGCACCGGCGGCCCTCCCGCGAGGGCCAGTTCGGTCGCCAACCGGGCCGCGTGACCGGGCCGCGGGGACGCCCCAGCGGACGGGCCGTCGGCGGCGTGCCGGCCGGGTGAACGCTCGCCTCCTGGAACCCCGTCGCGCCGTGGGCGCCCTCTCTCCGTCGGGCCGGCCCTCGCCCGACGCGCGCCGACGGTCGGACCGAAGCATCCCGGGGACCGGTCGGCCGGCGTCGGACCTCGGCGTCGGTCCCGACCACCGATCCTGGGTTCGTCTGGCTGGCGAGCCTCGTCACTCTGCGTCGCCGGTCTCTGGTCGACATCGCCCCCGATCCCGTGGCTCGGCCCGGGTGGGCGCCGCCGATCCCGCCGCCCGGTTGGGCGCCGCGACCCGGCGGCTCGGATGCACCCGGCATCCGCCCAGTCCCCTTGGCACCCGCGCACCGGCCCCTGCCCGTTCTCCGTTCGCTCACTGGGAGGTCACCCGTGGACACCGCGCTCGTCACGCTCGTGCTGGTGCTGCTCGCCCTGGTCGTGCTCGACCTCGCGGCGCTGCGCTTCGGCGTCGACTCCCGCGACCACGACCCGCGGAGCAGTGCCCGCCAGTGGTGGTAGCCGCTTCGACCCGCTCGGAGGAGCATCTCTCGGGGCACCCGCCCGGAACCCGGTCCGGACGGGTGCATTCTTGGCCCCAAAGGGAGCTGGCTTGGACTGAGCCGCTTCGGTATGGGATGGCGACCTGGGCGACCCTCCGCGGGCCAGGGAGCGGCCGAGTCGCCGATTAAGCGCCCCGGGATCCACTCACGCCAGCACAATGCTGGGCCGGCAACATGACCTCGCCGGGGTCGTTCGGTCGTTCCGTGGCACGAGCGTGGGAGAAGGTTCGTCAAGTCCTCACCCGTTTGGTGGTCGTTCGCCACGGTCCGGGGAGCCCTCGTCGCGCCGCCGTGTCGTGCGGGGGCTCTCCGCCGGCGTCGCCCGCGCCTCCGGGCGCCGGGGCCCAGCACGGCGGCACGCCGACGACCGGGCGCGCTCCCGCGGTCGTCGAGGCGTGGCTGGAGGCCTGGAACGCCGACGACGCGGCGGCCGGGCTGGCCGCCCTCTCCACCGAGGACGGAGTCCATGAGAACGTGCCCACCGGCATCCGCACCGAACCGGGTGGGGTGGAGGCCCTCCTCGTCGCCTTCGCGGAGCAGGTCAGCGACATCGAGGTGGAGCGGATCGCCGCCGTCGCCGCGGGCGACTGGACGGTGGCGGAGCACACCTTCGCCTTCCGCTACACCGGGCAGATCGAAGGGTTGCCGGCCGGGACCGGACAGCGCATCGAGAACCGGGCCGTGACCGTCTTCGAGCTGGAGGGAGACGCGATCCGCCGCGCCTCCGACCACGACGACGACACCGGATTCCTGGCGGCGCTCGGGCTGCTGCCGGAGCCCGCGGACGCGGGGACGGGCACCGCCGGGGGGTAGGCGACGCGGCGACCCCGACGCCCTGATCCGGCCTGGCCCGCCGGTCGCCAGAGCC
>CADCWG010000286.1 GCA_902806335.1 uncultured Thermomicrobiales bacterium
CGCAGGTCGTCGTGGCCAGCAACGACGGGATCTTCGCCGAGCTCGCCGACGAGGGGTGGGCGCTGACCGTTCTCAGTCCCGGGCGCGAGGCGCTCAGCGACCGGCTGCGCGACGCGGCCCGGCGCACGGTCGACCTCGTCGACGCCGAGCGCGCCGCCACCCGCCGCTGGCGCTCGCGCGCGCTGCGGGCCGCGTCCCTCACCCCCCGGCGGCGGGCGTCCTCCTCGCGCTCGGGTTCCACGCGCGCGGCTCGGGCGACCTCCCGACGACGGGCGCGAGCGCAGCGCGGCTGACCGGCGCCACCCGCGTCGGTGGCGCCGGGACGCCGGTCACCCGGGCCGTGCCGGTCATCATGCCGGGGCGGCCTGCGCGGTCCTGGAGCGCTCCGACACGCGCTCCTGCAGCATCCGCTTGGTGTTCGCCTTCCGGCGGCGCAGCTCCGTGTAGGCGGCGACGAAGTAGATGACGGTGCCCGTCGCCGCGACCGCCCAGAACAGGTCCCGGTTCGCCTCGTAGGTCGGGACGTCCGGGCTGGCGAGCAGGACGAACAGCGCGACCGCGAAGATCACGACCAGGTCGACGAGCCAGACCACCCTCAGCACCCTGGTCAGCCTCCTCGGGTCCCGGGCGTCGACGTCGGTGGGGGCCTTCTCGGCCTGCTCGGCGTGCAGCAGGTCCACCCGCTCCTGGAAGAGCCTGTCGTCGGCCTCGCCCTCGGGGTAGCGCTGAGCTGCTCCCATCCTCCTGGCGAAGACGACGTACAGGACGGTGGCGAGGAGGAAGGCGGGCACGAACGCGACGAACTCGGGCATGAGGCCGAGCCCGACCGCCGTCGCCGCCACGGCGATCGTGATCCCCCAGGCCAGCAGCGAGGGAACGTTGGTCACGCCCCTGTAGCGCGCCCAGAACCTCGTCATCCCATAGCGCGGCAGCAGGTAGTGCTCGGCGAAGAGGATCCCCCCGATCGGCACGAGGGCGAGCCCGGCGTACGTCACGAAGATCAGGTAGTTGCGGTAGATGAACGGGAACGCGGCCGCCACGACGACGATCACACCGGTGATGAGGGTCACCTTCTGGCGCGAGAGCCTGGGGAAGACGCCCTGCCCGGCCAGCCCGGCGCGGTACAGGTTGGCGTTCGCCGTCGTCCAGCCGGCGATCACGACGGTGGCCAGACCGGCGTAGCCCAGGGCCTGGAACGCCACCGTCCCGGGCTCGATCACCTCGATCGAGGTCGTCGTGATCACGGCGGCGGCCGCGCCCATGAAGCCGGCCGAGACCCACGCCATGTAGTGGCCCAGGAGCATCCCGGTGGCCGACATGTAGCCGTACCAGCCCTTCCGGGCGTACCGCAGGAGGGACATGTCGACGAGGCCGCTGTGGGCGAAGCTGTTCGCCGCCCAGGAGAACCCGATGATCCCCAGCAGGCTGATCCCCGCCTCCCCGTCGGGGGTCTCGCCCGTGAAGATGGAGTCCCCGCCGATCTGGACGAAGCCGCTCCAGCCGTCCACCACGGTCGACCCGGTCGCCTCCTGCGCGATCGCCGGCAGCAGCACGAGGCCACCGGTGGCGAACATGACGATCAGCCAGGGCGCGCAGGTGCTGGCGAACTCGGCGAGCGCGTTGAAGCCGAAGGCCGCGACCAGGACGGCGACGGCGCCGAACGCCACCGCGAGGACGATGAAGGCCACGCTCGTGGGGTAGGGCTCCGTCTGCGCCGGGAAGTCCAGGATGAAGCTGAAGGCGGTGGCCGACACGGTGATCATCGCGGCCGAGATGATCGCGAAGAGGAACGCGTTGAGGCCGTTGAACAGCTTCGAGGTCACTCCGCCGGCGATCCGGCTCAGGTAGGTGTAGACGCTCATCCGCGTCTGCATGGCGATCGGCGTCGTGAGGAACCGGAAGGTCAGCACCGCGAGCAGGTTGCCGACGAGCAGGCCGATGAGGACGTCCACCATGGAGGCGCCGAGGATGACGAAGGTCGCGCCGAAGATGAACTCCGTGCCCGCCACGTTCTCGGCGGCGTACAGACCGGCGAAGTGCCCCGCCCCGTGCTGCTCGTGCTCGCCGGCGGGGAGCTGTTCGGCGTCCGTCTCCCTGATCTGTCGATCCAGCTCGGATGCCGTCTTCTCGACCATCAGGTCCCGTCCGCCGTTGGTGTGGGGCCGTGCTGGAGCGCTGCGCGGCCGCAGGAGCGACCGTGCCGGTGTGCCTGGTCCGGAGCCTCGTCCGCCGCAGTGACCCTGTCAAACGGACGGCGAGCGTCCTGCAGCTAGCCTCGGGCCGCGTGAGCGCCACGATCGTCGCCCGCGGTCTCGCCGCCGGCCACGGGCACCGCGCCCTGTTCTCCGGGGTCGACCTCGTCGTCGCCCCGGGCGACGTCGTCGGCCTGGTCGGGGCCAACGGCGCCGGGAAGTCGACGCTGCTGCGCCTGCTCGCCGGCGTCGACGCGCCCGAGGAGGGCTCGGTGGCCCTCACCCCGCCGCACGCCGCCGTGGGGTGGCTCCCGCAGGAGGTCGAGCGCCGTCCCGGCGAGAGCGTCGGCGAGCACCTGCGGCGGCGCACGGGGGTGGCCGACGCCGACGCCGCGCTCGAGGCGGCGGCCGACGCCCTGGCCACCGGCGCCCCCGGCGCGGACGACACCTACGCCGCCGCG
>CADCWG010000287.1 GCA_902806335.1 uncultured Thermomicrobiales bacterium
GGGTGATGTCGGTGTCGCAGATCAGCGTGACCGGGGCGGCGGCGCGGTCGTCGGTGATGACGACGATGGCGCTGTCGTGGTGCTTGCGCATCAGATAGGCGACCGCGGACACGTGCGCGGTGCGCTCGACCGTCGTCACGGCGGGCCGCATGATCCGGTCCACCGTGAGGTGGCTCCCGGGGGACGGGCTGGTGGGGGACGGGCTCGTGGTGGTCGACGACGAGGTCATGGGCGTCCTTTCGTGAGGGGTGTCATATCTGTCTCCGCCGTGCCGGACCGGGGGAGGTGCCGGACGTGGTGGGCTGCAGCAGGTAGGCGTCGACCTCGTCGGCCTTGCCCTTGACCCGCAGCCGCGGCGTGGGCACCAGCGGGGCGGCGTCCCCGATCAGTGCCCGGGTGCGCTCGCCGACGAGGACGCCGCCCACCGGGGCGGCCGCCTGCAGCCGGGCCGCCACGTTGACCGTGTCGCCGACGGCGGCGTAGACGACGTAGCCGCTGCCGCCCATCTCGGAGACGACGACGGGCCCGCTGTTGACGCCGACGCGCAGGCCCGGCCAGTCCGGCCGCGCGTTCCGGATGCGCGCCACCTCCGTCTGCAGCGCCGACGCCGAGCCGACCGCCCGGCGGGCGTGGTCGGGCTGGTCCCCGCGGCGGTTGAACGTGGCGAAGATGCCGTCGCCGGCGAACTTCTCCACCTCGCCGTGGAAGCGGCGGGCGATGAGGGGCGTGGCCACCTCGTAGTAGGCGCGGAGCATGGCGGCGACCTCGGCGGCGTCCCGGTGCTCGGCGAAGGACGTGAAGCCGGCCAGGTCGCCCACCAGCACCGACACCTCCCGCCGCTGCTCCCGGGTGCTCGGCAGGTAGAGGGGGCGGAACCGCTCGTCGCGCCATTCCCGGCGCGCGGCGAGGAAGACGAGGAGGAAGCCGGCGACGATGAAGGCGTGCCACACCCACCAGGAGGGATGGAACTTGCGCTCCCCGGCGGCGGCCACCCCCCAGAGCGCCTCGGCGAGCAGGATGTAGCAGACGACGACGCTGAGGACCAGGAATCCTGGCCGCTCCCGGTGCACCCACCACAGCCGGGCGGCGGCGCCGACGTAGGCCACCGCGGCCAGCCCCGCCGCGATCTCCAGCGCGTCGCCGCTGGGCCCCTCGCCGGTGATCGCGTCGAGGGGCGGCCAGTTGCCCACCGACCACGCGCCCCAGAGGACGAGCGCGCCGACGACGCCGGCGCGCAGCCACGGGCGGGCGCGCATGACGGCCGGCCCCAGCCAGGGACGGAGGTCGACGAGGGCGGACGCCAGTGCGAACGGCGCCGCGACGAGCAGCCCCACCGAGATGGCGACGGTGAATCCGGGCAGGGACTCGTCCGTCAGGACGTGCTGCGTCCCGGCGGCGTGCAGGGCCATGAAACCGCTGATCGCCAGGAACGCGAGCGAGAGGAGGAAGACCCGGGCGTCGCCGCGCAGCCGCGCGGCCTCGCCGGTCACCAGGGCGAGGCTGGCCGCGGTGAAGCCCACCACCAGGAAGAAGACGAAGTGCAGCGACGGGCTGGTCCAGTGCACGGCGGCGTAGTCCGGACGCAGCAGGAACACCAGGCCTGCCGCCGGCAGGATCAGTGCCGCGAGGACGGCCACGGTGCTGAGCCGGACCGCCGAGATCGCCCGCCGGGCATCGTTGGCGCGCCGGCGGCCTGACTCGCCTTGCAGCGGGGGGAGCCCGGCCGGGTCCACCCGGTCAGTGTGCCCCGGTCACCCCCGGAGGCACCAGCCTCCGCGGGCCGCGGCGGTCACCCGGAGAGGTGGGCGAGCTGGTCGGGGGTGAGTTCCAGGTCGGCCGCGCCGGCGGAGTCGATGATCGACGCCGTCCGCGACGCCCCGGGGATGGGGACGACGACGTCGGCCTGCGCGAGGTGCCAGGCCAGGGCCACCCGGTACACCGACACTCCCAGCTCCGCGGCGACCTCCGCGAAGGCCGGCGCGGCGGCGTCCAGCGAGCCGGCCGCGCTCACGCCGCCGAACGGGCTCCACGGGATGAAGGCCAGCCCGTGGGCCGCGCAGTGCGCCAGCTCGTCCGCGGAGAACCGCCAGTCCGGCGAGAACTGGTTCTGCACGCTGACGAAGGCGTCGCCGATGACCGAGCGGGCGACGTCGATCTGCGCGATGTCGGCGTTGGAGACCCCGACCATGCGCACCAGCCCGTCGTCGGCGAGTGCCCGCAGCCCGGCCATCGACTCCTCCCACGGCGTGCGCGGGTCGGGCCGGTGGTACTGGTAGAGCGCGATCGCGTCGCCCCCCAGCCGCCGCAGCGAGTCCTCGGCAGCGCGGCGCAGGTAGGCCGGCGACCCGTCCAGCCCCCAGTCGGTGCCCTGGCGGGTGTGCCCGCCCTTGGTCGCCACCAGGACGTCGGCGGCGCCGGGGCCGTAGGAGGCGAGCGCCTCGGCCACCAGCGACTCGTTGTGCCCGAACTCGGACTCGTCGCGGGAGTAGGCGTCCGCGGTGTCGATGAGCGTCACGCCGGCGTCCAGGGCCGCGTGCACCACCGCGACGGCGTCCTCCCGGGACGGCCGGTCGGACTTGGTGGACAGGGGCATGGCCCCGAGCCCGATGGCGCTGACCGTCACGTCCCCGATGCGTCGCTTCTGCACA
>CADCWG010000288.1:0-420 GCA_902806335.1 uncultured Thermomicrobiales bacterium
AGCGTGTCCGCCTGGGCATCGTTGCTCGCCCGCCGCGCCCGCTCCCGCGCGACCGCCGCCTCGCGCTCCGCCAGCGCCGCGGCCTGCTCGGCGAGCCGCAGGTCCGGCGCCTCGACCTGCTCGCGGAGGCGGCCGATCGCCTCGGCCTGGGCGGCGATCTGGTCGATCAGGGGCTGGAGCCACTGGTCGCGGATCGCCTCGAGCTGAGAAACGGCGGCCGGGGACACCGCGCTGGGCGCTCCGTGTCCCATGTCCGGACCTGTGTCCACCCGTGACCCAGGAGGGGCCGGTGGGTGGACGTGTCCAGTGTCTACCGCGGGCCCATGTCCGGTGTCCACCCCGGGTGTCCGGTCCGCGCGCGCCGCGGCGAGGTCGTCCGGGGCGATGTGGTACTGGCCGCCGAGCTTCACCGCCCGCAGA
>CADCWG010000288.1:430-2615 GCA_902806335.1 uncultured Thermomicrobiales bacterium
AGCCCGGCGGTCGCGCTTCCCAAGGCACCCGCTCGGCGGCTTGTACGGAGCGGGTACGGAGATAGGCCAGGAGTGAGTCGCGGTCGAACCGTCGCCCCTCCGAAGTCCGGATTGCCGTGATGTGCCCGGCCTTGGCCCAATCCCGGATCGTCTTCTCGGTCACGCCGGCAGCTGCCGCGGCGGGCCGGATGGACAGGACGGTGTCCAGGGACAGGTCCGGTGTCTCCCAGGGGTAGACGGGGCCCCGTGTCTGGTGTCTAGACGGCGCCCCTAGGTACCCATGGGCCGGATCATCGCACACGGCTTCGGCCGCGCTATGTTGCGCGGCCGAATGCCGGGACGATGGGTCTAGGCTAGTCCAGGAACTTCCCGCCCTGCCCAGCGACCAGCTCCTCGACGCGCCGGGCCAGGTCGGGAGGCAGCGCGCCGACGTCGTGCGCCACCGACAGCACGTAGAGGGCCAGGGGCATCACGCCCCAGTTCTGGGGCGGGTCGCCGTCGTGCCCCTCGACGCCCCGACGGATCGCCTCCTGGCACTCGAGGCAACAGGAGACGAACACCTCCTCCCCCGCGACGCCGCCCCCCGCGCGGACGGGGTAGACCACCGTCGCGTCGGGCCCCGCCGACCGGCCGCACCCGGCGGCGTCGCAGACGGCGGCCGGGCCGATCGTCAACCGATCGTGGTCGATACGAACCTCGAAGCCCATACGGCCCTCCGGGGGTGGTGGGGGCGGCCAGTGTAGCCGCCCCCGCTGCGGTGGGGATACGCCGCAAAATGGTGGTTTTGGCGTGGCGGCGCCGGCTCAGTCGCTGAGGATCGCCGCCACGAGGCCGGCCCACGCGGCGCTCGCGGGGGCCGGCGAGCACCGAGCGGCCACCACTGCGCCGTCGGCGCAGCGGTGGCCGTAGACGAAGACCTCGAGGTCGCCGGCGTCGCCGAGGAACCACGTCAGCTCGGCGGGCGGGCCGGTGGCGCGGCCGTCCTCGTCGAGGATCAGCATCGCCCGCCCCGTGCGGCCCGACCACCCAGGCTGGTCGGCGGGGGGCATCGGGGCAATTCTTGCGGCGGCGGGGCGGTCGTTCGCGGTCATGGCGCGATCACGGCATGGCCCGAGCGCGACCGCGTCGCCGCCCTCGTGTGACCCACGGCGCGACCATTAGCGCGACCCGCGGCGTGGCCGCGAGCCCGGTCAGCCGACGGGGCCGTCCGGCTCGTAGTTGATCGGGCGGCCGGCGAAGTGGCACTCGCGGTGGATCGGGCCGTACTCCGCCCCGCGCCAGCGGCAGTGGTCGCAGTGGCTGGCGGCGTAGAAGTGGGCGAAGAGCGCGGGCGCCATCACCGACAGCCCACGGTCCGCCGCCAGGCGCTTGTACTCTTCCAGCACCAGGGGCTCGACCGCTTCCGGCAGGGCGTCGGGATAGCGCAGGGGGTGCTCGGCGCCCGTCGCCCGGTCGCGGAAGATCAGCAGGCGCGCGTCGTCGGGCCCGGTGGCCGGGATGTCCGCCACCAGGTCGAGGACCCCCCAGTCCGCGCCGGCCCGGGCGGAGAGGTACTGGAGCAGGCGGGCCTTGTCGATGCTCCGGGCCGCCAGCCGGTCCAGGAGCGGCATCACCCGCCGGACCACGTCCTGGGTCGCCTTATAGACCATGGTGGTGTCCTCGGGCGCCGGCCGGGCCGGCACGGGGGTGGTGCCGGGGCCCGCGCCTCGATCGCGGCCGGGCCCTGGGAGGACGATCACCGCGCCCCGCGCGGTGGCGGCCCTCCGGCGGGAACGCGAGCGGGCAACGCGGTCGGGGACGTCGCGGGGGACGCGGCCGGGACGGGACACGACCCGCTCGCCGCGTGTCCCAATCCTAGCATAGCCCCCCAGTCATCCTCCCCATTCGCACCCACGCGATCAGGCGCCGCCTGCTCATCGACGTTCTACTCCCGGGCGCCCGCCAGCCCCGGCCGGCCCTGGGTCACCCGCCCCGGCCGGCCTCCGGTTGGCCACCGCCACGCACCGGGCCGGGTCGCCCGCCCATCCCCATCGCTCCCCGCCCGCGATCGCACCGCGCCAGCGAGGAGCCGGCCCTCAGCCGGCGTCGTCTCTGAGCCCGGGGTTTTCCTCTGGCGGAACGCGCCGCCAGGGACCCGTGAGCCGCACGCCGGAAACGCGGGCGGCGCCGGGGGGATCGCTCCCCC
>CADCWG010000289.1 GCA_902806335.1 uncultured Thermomicrobiales bacterium
GAGGGATAGACCTGGAACGATACGACGGGCGCGCTCGCTGGGAAGCACCGCCGCCAGCGGGGCCGGGATAGGATCCGTGGTGGGGGGTACTCCGCCCAAAGGTGTATGGCCCTCCATGTCGTCGGCGAAGCGTGGCAAGGGTACTCTCACGGCGCGGTTAGGGCCTGCTCAGCTGCTCCGGCGTGGCTGCCCGCGCTGATGGTCATAGCGGCATCGCGGCCCGCGACGTGCTCACTCGCCGTCAGCAGGAGCGGCACGAGCGCCGACCGAAGCGCGACGGGGGATGACGAGCGGTGGTGGAGACGACGACGGGCGACGAGCGGGACGGGCGCGAGCGTATCGTGATCGAGCTTGCCGAGGTGGCGGCGGAGGTCAAGGGCTGCCCGAAGTGCGAGCTGGCCCGGACGCGGACCAACGCGGTGCCGGGCGACGGCAACCCGAACGCGCGGGTCATGCTGATCGGCGAGGGGCCGGGGTACTACGAGGACCGCGACGGCCGGCCGTTCGTCGGCAACGCCGGCAAGTTCCTCAACGAGCTGCTCGCGAAGGCCGGGCTGAGCCGGGACGAGGTCTTCGTGACCAACGTCGTCAAATGCCGGCCGCCCGGCAACCGGGACCCGCTGCCGGACGAGATGGCTGCCTGCGCGCCCTACCTCGAGCGGCAGATCGCGGCCATCGACCCCGAGATCATCGTGACGCTTGGTCGGTTCTCGATGAGCCGCTGGTTCCCGGGCGAGCGGATCTCGAAGATCCACGGCCATGCCAAGCGCGACGGCAAGCGGCTGATCGTGCCGATGTATCACCCGGCCGCCGCGCTCCACCAGGCCGCGCTCCGCGGGGCGATCGAGGACGACTTCGCGCAGCTGCCGAAGATCCTGGCCGAGCTCGAGGCGAACCGCGAAGCCGCTACCGAGGCGTCCCGGCCACCCGACCAGCAGATGACGCTCTTCTAGCGCCGACGCCCCGCTCGGCCCAACGTCTGCCCGAACTCGCTCCCGACGATCGGTGTTCTCGGGACGGTCCTCTGCCCGTCCGGGTCCGATCACCGCTCCCGGCGCGGAGACGCTCCGGCCGCCATTGGACCTCGGGGCCGATTGGGTGGACGTCGACGTTTTGATCCGGCCACCGGAGCCGACGCCCGCCGGCGGCCCGACCGCGGCGCACCGCGTCGCGGCATGTGCCCCGCGGGGCTCGATGTATACTGTGTCCGTACACAACGCGGATCCCGCCCCCGCGCCGTTGCCGTGCCGTCCCGTCGGCGCGGTCCCGCTCGCTGTGGGGATCCGCTCCGATGGCCGCTCAGAGCCGCACACAAGTCAGGTCGAAGGTCACGGAGGTCGTGCCGGCTGCCCGGGGCGGGAAGGCGCCCGTCGGGTTCGAGCGGCCCTCCTTGCGCTCCCGGGCGAGCCAGGCGGCGGCGACGGTTCGCGACCGGCTGCCGCGCCTGGAGTTGGCGGAGCGGTCGCAGCGGGAGGTCGTCGCCGTCGGTCTCCTGCTGCTCGCCGTGCTCAGCGCCTGGGCGCTCGGACGCGGCGGCCGGGACGGCGCGGTGGTCACCTGGTGGGGCGACGCGCTGGAAGCGGCCTACGGAGCCGTCGGGGCGTGGCTCGTGCCGGTCCTGGTCGGCCTGGCGGCGGTGCGGTTCTTCCGCGACCTACCCGGCCCGGTGCTGCTCGCCCGACACTATCTCGGCGGGTTCGGGTTCGCGGTCGCGACCGTCGGCCTGCTCGAGCTCGGTGCGCGGCCAGCGGGAGGCGGGCCCGGCGGGAACCTCGGCGCCGGCGTGGTCACCGTCGCCCGTGACCTGCTCGGCGAGGTCGGCGCCGGCGTCTCACTGCTCGCGGTCGGCTGGGTGGCCGTCTTCCTGCTCGCCGGGACCAGCGTCCGATCCTTCGCCGCCGAGGTGCGCCGGCTCGCCCCGAACGGGCTTCCGCGACTCCTCCGGCGGGCGAAGGCGACGTGGTCGTCGGACGACGCGGAGGGTGACGCCTGCCCGGTGCTGCTCGAGCCCCCCGTCGCCGTGCCCGTGGTCGCGGCGGTCGTGGTCGAGGAGGCGCCGCCGGCGCGGCGGGCGCTCGCGCCCGGGCCGCCTCTCATCAATGTGCCAAAGCGGGAACCCCGCCCGGCCGGTGCCGCGGACCAGCGAGAAGAACCAAGGCCGGTCGAGCCGGGGCTCCCGGCTCCCCTGCCGGACATCGGCCAGCTGGCCTACTACGAGGAGGTGACGCACGACCCCGGCGAGCTCGAAGGACGGGCACGCCTGATCGAGGAGACCCTCCGGAGCTTCAAGGTCGAGGCCCGGGTGCGCGAGGTGAATCCGGGTCCCGCCGTCACCCAGTACGCGCTCGAGCCGGGCGTCGGAATCAAGGTCCGCCGGATCACCGAACTCCAGAACGACCTCGCTCTGGCGCTAGCCGCGCCAAGCATCCGGATCGAGGCGCCGGTGCCGGGGATGGCCCGGGTCGGTCTGGAGATCCCCAACCTCGAGGTCGCCCGCGTCGGCCTGCGAGAGGTGCTCGAGTCGCCCACCTTCGCCCGGGGCAAGCAGAAGCTGCCGATCCCCCTCGGCCGCGACGTGAACGGGCGGTGCGTGGTCGGCGACCTGACCAAGATGCCGCACCTGCTGATCGCCGGCGCGACCGGTTCGGGAAAGAGCGTCTGCCTCAACGGGATCATCACCACGATCCTGTTGACGCGGCAGCCGGCCGACGTCCGGCTGCTGATGATCGACCCGAAGATGGTCGAGCTGACCGGCTACAACGGCGTGCCCCACCTCCAGTGCCCGGTCGTGACCGAGATGGACAAGGTGGTCGGCGCGCTGCGCCTGGTGCTGCGGGAGATGGAGCGCCGGTACACGCTCTTCTCGCGGCTCGGGGTGCGCAACCTCGACGGCTACCGGATGAAGATCGCCGACGAGCCGGGTGCCGAGGCGCTCCCGTACCTGGTCGTGGTCATCGACGAGCTCGCGGACCTGATGATGACGGCGCCCGACGAGGTGGAGGGCCTGCTGGTGCGGCTGGCGCAGATGGCGCGGGCGACCGGCATCCATCTGATCATCGCCACGCAGCGGCCGTCGGTGGACGTGCTCACGGGCCTGCTCAAGGCCAACGTTCCGGCGCGGGTGGCTTTCCAGGTCTCGTCCGGCATCGACAGCCGGGTGGTCCTCGACATGCCGGGCGCCGAGCGGCTCCTCGGGCGGGGCGACATGCTCTTCCTGCCGCCGGACGCGGCGAAGCCGCAGCGGATCCAGGGGGCGTTCCTCGACGACGCGGAGGTGCAGTACGTGGTCGGGCACTGGCACACCGTGACGCCGGTGCCGCAGTACGCGCAGGAATGGCTCGACCTGCCGAGCAGTAGCCCGGACGATGTGGACGCGGAGGAGGACCCGCTCTGGGAGCAGGCCCTGACCGTCGCCCGCGAGCAGGGCACGGCATCGGCGTCGATGCTCCAGCGGCGCCTCCGCGTCGGCTACAACCGCGCCGCCCGGTTGATCGAGCGCATGGAGGACGAGGACCTGATCGGACCCGCCGACGGTCTGAAGGGCCGACCGTTCCTCGGACCGGACGCGTAGGGGCGCGCCGGACCGAGTGCGACGCACGCCGCCCTCCCGGTCGAGCCGCTCGGCAAGGTGGCCAGCCCGGCGCCGACCGGCTGAGGGTGCCGTAGCCCCGGAAGGCTAGACGAGGTTGGAGACTTCCTCGCGGCTCCGGGCCCGATCGAAGCACTTGGAGCAGAGCACAGGGTTGCCGTTCCGCGGGACGAACGGCACCGTGGTCGTCTCGCTGCACTCCGCGCAGACGACCTCGGTCTGCACCCGCTCGGTCAGCCCGAGCTTGGCCTTCCTGGTCGCCCGGCAGGTCGGGCAGCGAGCCGGCACGTTGACCAGGCCCTTCTCGTGGTAGAACTGCTGTTCTCCAGCGGTCCAGAGAAACGGCTGGCTACATTCGCGGCAGGTCAGCGTCCGGTCATCGAAGTCCACCGCTCGGTCCCTCCTCGGCAGGTATCCGTCCCGCCATTGGGCCGGCGACCGTCCGGGAGTGGAGCGGGACGCGCAGCGGCGCGGCCGATTCTCCAGGGAGCGGCTCGAGGCGATCGGCGAGACGCTGCCACAGTATCACCGGGGGTCATAGGTCGCAACACCCACTTAAGAATCGGTTTTCGGCGTTCTGACCCGTAGAACAGTGCACTCGACACAACACATCGGTTGCACCGCAGCGCTGGTCGCCCTTGAGACCGGCCTTATCCCTGCTGGATCTGAGCAGGGACCCGATGCGAGACGGTATCATTAGCGGTCGCCACGGAGCACCGCGGCGCCAGTTCTCGTCGGTGGGTGTGGGCGTCGGGTTAGGGAGCAGCGAGGTCGCCGTGGCCAGCAGTCGCGCAACAGCCGTCACCGCGCAGCCGGTTGCCCGGCTCATCGACGAGTTCGCGAAGCTGCCGGGGATTGGTCCGAAGACGGCCTCGCGGCTCGCCTACTTCGTCCTCCGTGGCTCACGCGAAGAAGCGATCGCGCTCGCGGAGGCGCTGCTCGAAGTCAAGGAGCGGATCACGCTCTGCGCCAACTGCTTCAACACCACGACGATCGACCAGGACCCGTGCCCGATCTGCGCCGACCCGGGCCGCGAGACGGCGATCTGCGTGGTCCAGGAACCGCTCGACGTGGTCGCCCTGGAGCGGACGGGGCAGTTCAAGGGGCGGTACCACGTGCTCCACGGGGCCATCTCGCCGGTCGAGGGCGTGGGCCCGGACAAGCTGCGGATCCGGGAACTGATCGAGCGGGTCGGGCGGGAGAACCCGGACGAGGTCATCGTGGCCACGAACCTCGACATCCCCGGGGACGCCACCGCGACCTATCTCCACCGTCTGCTCGTCCCGCTCGGCGTCAACGTGACGCGGCCAGCCAGCGGACTCCCGGCCGGCGGCGACCTCGAGTACGCCGACGAGGTCACGCTCGGGCGCGCCCTCGTGGGGCGCCGGCCGCTCTAGGGCCGGCGCCCGGCGCCTGGCTCGCCCGCCGTTGAGTCCCGGCGCGCGGCGCGACTCGGTCGGCGCGGCAAACCCGGGAGCCGAGCACCGTCTGGAGGAACTTCGGATCGGCGTGACTGTTACCGCCGCGTGAAATCACGCGAGATCGGGCACGAGCCCATTGATCGGGGCACCGGCGGCCGGGTAGAATACGTCAGGATGCAGAGACCCCTGGTTCTCCACAGCCCGCGTTTTGGGGCTAACCCGTCGCCGCTGGCCAGATGGCCCGCAGACGACGCCGATCGGACCTCGTCCGACGGCGGACCGGCCCGTGACGCCCAGGGTCACCCAGGCGCCCACCTCAACCTCACCGTGCGTGAGTGCCGTCCTCGTGACGTGGCGTCGCTGCGCCGCGTGAAGACGGTTCACCGCCTCAACTGGCCGGAAGCGTCGCTCAGCCCGTACAGCCTGCTGCGGGCCGGGATCCGGTCGGGTGTGGCCTGGCCACGGGTGCGGGAGCGGCTCCTGGTGGCCCTGGCCGGCGACCGGCTGGTCGGCTTCGCGCAGTTCCGGCCGGCGCTTCCCGACCAGCGCTGGCACCTCGACGCCCTGGGCGCGGCGACCGGAGTCTACGAGGCCGCCCCTGTCTGGGAAGACCTCGTCGCCCATGGGGTCTTCCTTGCCGGCCTGCACGGGGTGAAACGGCTCTACGCGAAGATCCCAGACGGCTCGCCGGTGGAGCCGGCGGTGACGGCGATCGGCTTCGCCAGGTACGCGACGGAGACCGTGATGGTGGCGCACGCGCCGGCGCCGCGTGCCGGCAGCCGGCTGCGTCCGCAAGAGCCAACCGACACCTGGGCCATCTACCAGCTCCACAACGCCGCGACGCCGCGGCAGGTGCAGTACGCCGAGGCCCTCACCGACCCGTTCTGGTCGGTCGGGCCGAACCGCAGCGGCGGGCTCCACCGCCGAGGGTGGCTGGTGGAGGATGGCCACGACGTCGTCGGCTACGTCCGGGCGGCGTCCCGTGGCGGGAACCACGTGTTGGAGTTGCTGTTCCACCCCGAGCGCCCCGATGTGCTCGGCGACCTCGTGGACGGCGCCATCGCCGGCCTCGGGACCGGGCCGATCCGTCGGGTGGCGTGCTCGGTGCGTGGGTACCAGTCGGAGGCGATTGCCGCCTTGGAATCGCGAGGCTTTGCCCCGTACCTGGAGCAGGCCGTGCATGTCAAATACACCGCCGTCGCCGCCCGCCTGCCGATGCCGGAGGCGGTCGTCCCGGCCCCGGTCTACGTCGGGGTGCGGGAGAAGATGCCGCGGCGCGTGCCAACCTTCTTGCAGGGACAGCCGGGGGACGACCCTGCGTCCTGACTCCACGCGCCCGGGTCTCCCATGGCGCGCCTACCCTCCGCCCGTCGCCGCGGTGGGCTCGAAACGCCGACGAAACGGTCCGCCCCGATGGGCCGCGTCGCCCGCGTCTTGCGCCGCTCGCCCCAGCAGACCGTTCCGCGTGGCCGGCGCCGACCCGTGTCGGTGGACCAGAGCGCCGAGGAGTAGCGATTGAGCAGCATGCCGCAGGTCCTCCACCACCGCCAGCCCGACGACGACGCCCGCCAGGACGTCGATCGCCGCGAGTACGAGCACGAGGTGACCGACAACCTCGAGGACCTGCTCTCCGTCTTTCCGCCGCACATCGCCGAACCGCTGATGGCCCTTCGGACCGACGCCGAGCGGGGCGGCATGATCGAGATCATCCTCGACCTCGGCCGCCAGCCGGACGTCCGGTTCGAGCGCGGCGAGCAGTTGCTGACCGACCTCGACGTGACGCGGGAGGACCTCGCCTTCGTCGCCGAGCGGATCGGGTCCTTCGGCGAGGACAATCGTGCCGGGATCGAGCGCACGCTCCACCGGATCTCGGCGATCCGCAACCGCTCCGGCGCCATCGTCGGGCTGACCTGTCGCATCGGGCGCGCGGTCTACGGCACGATCGCGATCCTCAGCGACCTGATCGAGTCCGGAGAGAGCATCCTGCTCCTCGGCCGGCCCGGGGTCGGCAAGACCACCATGCTGCGGGAGACCGCCCGCGTGCTCGCCGACGACCTCGCCAAGCGGGTGGTGATCGTCGACACCAGCAACGAGATCGCCGGCGACGGCGACATCCCGCACCCGGCGATCGGGCGGGCGCGCCGGATGCAGGTGCCCACGCCGACCGCCCAGCACGCGGTGATGATCGAGGCGGTCGAGAACCACATGCCCGAGGTGGTGGTGATCGACGAGATCGGCACCGAGCTGGAGGCGATGGCGGCGCGGACGATCGCCGAGCGCGGTGTCCAGCTGATCGGCACCGCCCACGGGATCACGCTCGAGAACCTGATGATGAACCCGACCCTCTCCGATCTGATCGGGGGGATCCAGTCGGTCACGCTCTCCGACGAGGAGGCCCGGCGCCGGGGCACCCAGAAGTCGATCCTCGAGCGCAAGGCGCCGCCGACGTTCGGGGTGATGGTCGAGATCGTCAGCCGGGACGAGGTCGCCGTCCACCGCGATGTCGCCCAGACTGTCGACGCGATCCTCCGCAATGCGCCGGTCCGCTCCGAGCAGCGGCGCCGCGACGCCGACGGTGAGGTCGCGATCACCTCCTACGACCAGGCGCGGCGTGATCCCACTCCGCAGGCGCGCCAGGGCGGCGGCGGCTCGAACAGCCGACGGGGGATCGTCGACATCACCACCCGGCAGCCGTCGGGCTCCAGGGGGGCCGCGACCGGCCCTGGGACCGCCACGGTCGACGCCCCGCCCTGGGTCGAGGGTGGACCGGGGCCGGCAGGCGCTCCGCACGCTCCGCAGGGCGGTGAGGCCCGGCAGCCGGTCGCCCAGGCCGCCGAGACGCCGGTCGCGCCGATCCTGCCGCGGGGCCGAGGGACCGCGGCCAAGCCGCTGCGCCTCTACCCGTTCGGGATCAGCCGCAACCGCCTTGAGACGGCGATCGCCCAGCTCGGCGTTCCGGCCGCGATCGTGCGGGACCTGCACGACGCGGACCTGGTCGTGACCCTCAAGAACTACTACCGGCGCAAGCCGCAGCCGCTCCGTGAGGCCGAGTCGCGCGGGACCCCCGTCTACGTGCTCCGGTCGAACACCGGTCCCCAGATGGAGCACGTCCTCGCCGGGCTGTTTCCCGGTGTCGTGCAGCCCCGTGGCGAGGGCCGCTGGCCCGCAGAGGACGAGGGGCCGCTGCAGCCGATGGTCCCCGACTCGGGCGAGGACGTCGTCACGCGGGCGATCTTCGAGGCTGAAGAGGCGATCGGCGCGGTGATCGGCGGCGCGCCGCCGGTGTCGCTCACGCCGCAGGGGGCCTACGTTCGCCGCCTCCAGCACCAGCTCGCCGACCGCTACAACCTCGCCTCGCGCAGCCGGGGACGCGAACCCCAGCGCCACGTGGAGATCTTCCGCGACGGCGCCCGCTGAGCCCGCGGTGGCGAGCGGAGAGCGACTCGGACGGACGGATGGCTCGGGACCAGGATTCTTCCTGGTCCTCGAGGGGCCCGAGGGCGCCGGCAAGACGACCCAGGCCAGGGCCGTCGCCGACTACCTGCGGGCGGCCGGTCGGCGGGTCGTCCTGACCCGGGAGCCGGGCGGGACGCGGCTCGGGGACCGACTCCGCGACCTGTTGCTCGCGCCGGTCGGCGGCGAGGGGTGTGCTATCCTCCCCGAGACCGAGGCGCTGCTCTACGCGGCGGCACGGGCGGAGCATGTCCGGCGTGTGGTGCGGCCGGCGCTGGCGGTCGGAGCCGTGGTCGTCTGCGACCGCTTCGTCGATTCGTCGCTCGCCTACCAGGGCGGCGGCCAGGGCCTCGACCTCGAGACGCTCCGCGGGGTGCAGGCGTTCGCCACCGGCGGGCTCACCCCCGACCTCCGGGTGCTCCTCGACCTTCCCGTCGAGCGGGGGCTGGCGCGGCGGCTCGCCGAGCCGGACAGCGTGAACCGCATCGACGCGGCGGGTGTAGCCTTCCACCGTCGGGTGCTGGCCGCGTACCACGCCCTGGTCGCCGCCGACCCGGACGGTTGGGCGGTGGTCGGGGCCGACCGGCCGCCCGAGGACGTGGCCGCCGACGTGCGAGCCGCGGTCGCGTCACGATTGCCGGTCGGGGGCGTCGCCGAGGACGTCGCCTCGGGCGGCGATAGGGCACGATGAAGCTGATCCTCGCGGTTGTCCAGGCCAAGGATGCCGACGCGCTGCTGCGGGGGCTCTCCGCCCGCGGCTTCCAGGCGACGAGGATCGACAGTACGGGCGGGTTCTTGCGAGAGCAGAACGTGACTGTGCTGGCGGGCATCGACGAGTCGCACGCTGCCGAAGTGTTGCGCGTGATACGCCAGACGTGTCATTCGCGGACGCGGTTCGTTAACCCACTGATGCCGATCGTCGAGCCGGTCGAGTTTTACGTGGCCGACCCGGTCGAGATCGAGGTCGGCGGAGCGACCGTCTTCGTCCTCGATGTCGAGCGCTACGAGCGAATCGCCTAACGCCACGCCCGTGTGGCACCAATCGGACGGACCAGGGGGGACAGAGGATGGCGATCGAAACGGTGGTGGCGAGAGGGGCGCAACTCCTCATCGCCCTCTCCGGGGCCTACCTCGTCGTGCTCTGGTTCGTGACGATCGTCTGGACCTTCCGCGACATCGAGTCGCGGAGCCGAAGCGTCGTCACCCAGGTCTTCGCGACGCTGCTCTCAGTCCTCTTTCCGTTCCTGGGGATCCCGCTCTACCTCATCCTGCGGCCGAAGGACACCTTGGACGGCGCCTTCCAGCGGTCGCTCGAGGAGGAGTACCTGCTGCAGGACCTGGAGGAGCTGCCGCTCTGCCCGAGCTGCCAGCGGTTCGTCGAGGACGACTTCCAGCTCTGTCCCCACTGCCACACCCAGCTCCGGGACGCGTGCCCGAGCTGCTCGCGGCTGGTCGACCTGCGCTGGGCGATCTGTCCCTACTGCGCCGCGCCGCAGGATGGCTACGCCGTGGGCGACGAGCGGGTGCCGGCCCCCGCCGCCCGGTGGGTGTCGCCGGCGTCGCGACGGCGTCGGACCGGTGACGACGCGGCGGCCGATGGCGCGGCGGTGGATGCTCCCGCTCGGCCGATTGAAGTCGGGGATCGGCCGGCGGTCGCGGCCCTCTCGGTCCTCCCCGGGACTCGGTCCGCCGCCCAGCGGTCGGCGCGGCCGATCGCGGAGCGCCGCGGGTCCGACAACGCCCCGGAGGGGGTGATGCCGCGCTCCGTGCCGACCAACGGCGCCAATGGCCATGACCCGGCGGACGCCGGTGACGGGGTCGAGCTCTTCGTGCCGCGTCGGGGCCGCTTCCAGCGCCCCGCGTTCGCCCGCAGCGGCAACGGCGCCCACGCGGTCGCCGACACGGGCGAGGGAGCCGCGGCGGCAGGTCCACGGGACACGGCGGCGGTCCGGGTGGAAGGCGACTGACCCTCGGACCCTGGACACTTGCGGGGGCAGTCGGCCAGTCGGTCAGTCGATTGGCTCTCTCTGGTAACCGTCGCTCACCGTCAGGAATACCGGCGCTCCCAGTCGTGCTGATGGCGGAGCGCGGCCCGTTGGCACGCGGGATCGGCTGCCTGCATCTGGATCGTCACGACGCCGGACGGCCGGAATCCTCAGCCAGACCTCCCTCATCGCCCGTCTGGCGCGGGACCCGAGGAACGTCGGGGTTTCGGTCAGCAGGCAGGGAATCGGTCAGGCGGGCAGCCGGCTTCGTCCATGAGCCCGGGGCTTGCTCCGGCCCGGGCCAGCCGCCTGCGCGACTCCGTCCTGGCACCGACTTGACGGGTCCCGCAACCGGCGACCCAATCATCGCCGTCCCAGGATTGGCGGGAGGGCGCCTCCAGAGCCCGGAGGGTGGACGATAGGCGCCACGGTCAGGGGCAGGACGGGTCGGCGCCAGCGGGGTGTCGTGACGCCCGCCTACCGTGCCGGCGTCCGCTCCGCGGACCGGCCGACCCGGGTCGGCCGCCGCGTCGGCACCGCGTCGGGGCGGATCTGAAAGTTGAACTTGGTGCGGAACGCCTGGTAGAAGTCCGTGGATTCGAGCGAGACCAGGCGGAACCGGTTGGTGCCGCGGCGGACCGCGACCACGTCGCCCCGGCGGAGCTCGAGCGTCGGGCGCCCGTCGATGATCAGCGATGCCTCGTGGTCGCTCGCGAGCAGCACTTCGATCAGCGTCTCCTCGGCGACCACCATCGGGATCCGGATCGGCGAGTGGCAGGAGATCGGGACGATCGCGAAGCCCTTTACGCCGGCCGTGAGGATCGGGCCGCCCGCCGCCATCCCATAGGCGGTGCTACCCCGGGCGGTGGAGACGATCATCCCGTCGCCGGGAAACGTGTTCACGTAGCGGCCGTCGATGTACACCTCGACATCGACCATCCGCACGCCGCTCCTAATCGTGACGTCGTTGATCGCCCAGCCCTGGTCGTCCGTCGGACCCAGCCCGGGCCCGTCGTCGCCGGCCTCCGAGCGGCCCGCGTGGTGGACCTCGGCGGCGAGGGTGCTGTTGTCCTCCAGCTTGTAGTCGCCCGCGAGCAGGGCCTCGAGCGCGTCGGGCCAGTCGCGGCGCTCGACCGCCGCGAGGAAGCCGACCTTGCCGAAGTTGATGCCGAGCAGCGGCACACCCGGGTACCGCTTCGCGACCCGCATCATCAGCCCGTCTCCGCCGAGGACCACGATCGCGTCTGCGCGTTGGGCGGCCCCCGCGTCGAGTTCCTCCTCGAGCACGACCCGACAGCCGCGCTCACGCAGCCAGGCGCCGATCTCCGACGCGAGTTCGGCCGCCTCGTCCTTGCTCAGGGCCGCCACGACGCCGATCGTCCGGGTCACCCGTTCATCCTCTCGCTGCTTGCTGCTCGCTGCTCGCTTCGCCGGAATAGCTGCGCGGGGGAGGCATGCGGCCTCCGAGGGCTCGTCGGTAGGTGGCGGTCAGGAGCCCCCCGACCAGGGCGGCGTGAGATAGCTCTCTCGATCGTGCTCGGCCCTGAACCGGTAGAGGGCGGCCGGCCGGTGGCTCCCGTCGCGCCGCTGCTCGGCGGTCTGGGTGAGGATCCCGGCGGCGGTCACCCGCCGCCTGAAGTTTCGCTTGTCCAGGGGCCGGCCGAGGATCGCCTCGTAGGCCCGCTGCAGCTCGGAGAGGGTGAACGTCTGCGGGAGCAGGTGGAACGCGATGGTGGTGTACCCGAGCTTCGCTTGGAGGCGGAGTTGGGCATAGTCGAGGACCATCCGGTCGGTCGAGACCAGTGCCGGGTCGGCGTCCATCGCGCACCACGTGACCCCGGCCGCCGGGGCGGGCGCGGCGTCCGCGCCGTGGCCAGTGCCCGAGACGATCAGCGCCATATAGCTGACGACCACGGTCCAGGACCGCGCGGTCGGGTCGGACGGGTCGTCGGGAACGCTGAGGGTGTAGAGCTGTTCGAGGTACTGCTCCGAGAGGGCGGTCGAGCCGCGAACGATCCGACGGGCGGCCGCGTCCAGCGGTTCTCCCACCCCGGGCAGACCCCGCGGCAGACGTGGCGCCCGGGTCGGCCCCTGGAGAGCCACCAGCAGACTTCCCGCGGTGACGGTGAAGAGGACGACGCGAACGTCGACGACGGGCCGGTCGCCCCCGAGGGATCCGGTCGGCACCGCGCGAGACGGCAACGATGGCGGCCCTGGAGGGGGACCACCGACACGCTCGGTCTGGGCGACCATGGTCGCCGGGCTCGGTTCGGGTTCGGCCCCGCGGTCGCCCATCTCCGTGCCCCCCATGGTGCGCGACGCCGAGTTGAGTGTACGAGAGCCCCCACGGCCGGGCAAACCCCGCGCTGTCGGACTCGGAGACCGCCGCTCCTCGCTCGCCTCGCACTCCCGCGGAGGGGTACGGCCCGCCGCTCCCCCTCGAGGGCGCCCTCGCCCATGGGGCCTGTGACCGCTGCCGAGGCTGGGCCTGGTGTAGCCTTGAGCGTCGAGGAGAGGCGGACACGCAGAGCGGGGAGGCACACGCCATGGCGGGGGCAGAGACGATCGAGCGCGACGGTGTCGTCGCGGTGGTGCGGTTGGAAGACCTCTCTACCGCGGCGGCCATCGCCCGGGCGCTCGTCGCGGGCGGTGTCCGAGCCGTCGAGTTCACCTTCACCAACCGCCTCGCGGCGCAGGCGATCACCGCCGCGAAGGACGCCGTTGGAGACGACGGGTACATCGGCGCCGGCAGCGTGCTCGACGCGGAGACGGCCAGGGTCGCGATCCTCGCCGGCGCGGAGTACGTCGTTACCCCGACGTTCAAGGCGTCGACCGTCGAGCTCTGCAACCGGTATGGCGTGCCGACCGCGTGCGGTGCCTTCACGCCGACCGAGATCCTGACCGCCTGGGAGGCCGGCGCGACCTACATCAAGGTCCACCCGGCGAGCCTCGGCGGCCCCAAGTACTTCAAGGACGTGCTTGGGCCGATGCCCCAGGTGAAGCTGATCCCGTCTGGCGGAGTCACCTTCGACAACGTCGCGGAGTTCATCCGCTGCGGGGCGGTCGCCGTCGCGCTGGGGAGCAACCTGGTGGACGCGAAGTCCGTTCGCGCCGGCGCCTTCGAGACGCTCACCGACCGGGCCAGCACCCTCCGTCAGATCGTCTCGGCGGCACGCGAAGGTCTCGCGCAGGAGAGCTAGCGGCGTGGCGGGCGCGCCGCGGATCAGCCCTGGCCACCGAGGATCGACCGACCCGCCGAGAGCGATTGGGCGTAGGCGATAGCGGTCGCGGCGTCGAGCGGGGTCGTCACGGTCGCGCGGACGGTCCCCGCCGCGTCGATGTACATCTGGGTTGGGAAGTTCCGGACATCCCAGGCTTCGCCGGCGAGGGTACTGTTGGAGTAGACGAGCGGGAACGTGGCGCCGTAGCGCCGGGCGAACTCGGTCCCGTTGCCCGGATCGTCGTTGAAGTTGACGGCCAGGAAGACGACGGAACTCGGGTCGAGCGCGCTGTAGGCCGCCTGGAGCTCGGGAAACTCGGCCTTGCAGGGGCCGCACCACGACGCCCAGAAGTTGATCCAGACCGGCCGGCCGCGAAGCTGCGAGAGCAGCACGGGGTTGCCGCTGCCGTCGACCATCAACAGTTCGGGCGCCGTCTCGCCAGCCTTCGGGAGGTGGCGGGCATTGATCCCACCGCCGCCCAGCTCCCCGAACCCGGCGAAGCCGCCGACCCCCCACGCCGCGACGACGATCGCCAGCGCCAGCACGAGCCCGACGAGCGCCTCCCGCGACGGACGGCGAGGTCGTCGCGTCGGCGCGGGATGGGACGATGCCCTTATCGGTGCGCCGTCGTCGCGCAGCCCTACCTCGGTCGCCATCGGGATCCCTACACCCCGCCGTAGGCGTGGAGGCCGCCGAAGAAGTAGTTGCCGTAGTAGGTGAACAGGACCGCCCCGAAGCCGAAGATCAGGATCCAGGCACTCCGGGTGCCCCGCCAGCCCCGTAGCGATCGGGTGTGCAGGTAGACGCCGTAGACGAGCCAGAGAAACAGGGCCGAGGTCTCCTTGGGGTCCCACGACCAGTAGGTGCCCCACGCCTGGTAGGCCCAGACCGAGCCGAGGATCAGCACCCCCGCCATCATCGGGAAACCGACGGTTACGGCCCGGTAGCCGATGTCGTCGAGCATCGCCGGGCTCGGCAGCCAGCTGACCCGCCGTCGCTCGGCGACCAGGTAGAGCACGGCGGCGCCGAAGGAGACCGCGAAGCTGGCGTACGCGAAGATCGCCAGCGAGACGTGGGCCGTCATCAGCGGCTGGTTCTGGAGCGCCGGGATCAGCGGGTTGACCTCGCGCATCGCGACCGGCAGGGACCAGACGTAGGCCGCCATCCCGACCGCGATCGGGAGGACGACCGCGCCCAGTTGCTTCGCGCCGTATGAGCGCTCGAACCAGAGGTAGATCAGGACGACGGCGAACACGAAGATCAGGGAGAACTCGTACATATTCGACGGCGCGCTCTTCGAGGCCAGCGTCCGGAAGAGGATCGCGAGACCCTGGAAGGCGAGGCCGAACCAGGCCAGCATCGTCGCGTAGCGGCCCGCCGCGACCGGGCCGGGCCCGAACTCCGCCGCGTGGGCGGTCACGGTTGTTCCGGTCCCGGTGCTGAGGGCGGCGCGACGCACGCGCACCCGGCCGACGGCGTGGACGCCGTAGCAGAGAGCGGCGGCGACCAGGGCGATGGTCGCCGCGGTGAAGCTGTAGAACGAGAGCTTGACGAGCCCTTCCATGCGCGGTGCTCCCACGGGGCGGACGCCCCGGCGCGTCGAGGACCAAGGATCGCTCAAGTATAGGCGCTCGCCGTCGCGAGACCCGAGGCTCGTGCCCGGGTGCCGGACCCGTCGCTACCCTCCCGAGTTCTCGCACTGGCTGGCGCCCATGCGGCGCCCACGCAGCTCGGCATTGACGCGGTCCCCACCCGGTGCCCGACGTGGGCCTCCCAAGCCCGCGGGGCAGCGGATCGGGACCCCGCGCGTCGCAGTTGCGGCGGACTTCGGCCCACTCCGTCGCTCGGTCATCTGGCCGGCGCTCAGTCGGCGCGTCGACCCTGCTGGCCGAGCGCTGATGCTCCTCCGGCGTTTCCGGTCGGCGCGGCGAGGTCGTCGTCGCCGCGGACGGTGATCGGTAGCCCGATCCTGTCCCTCAGGTCGTCCAGGAGCCGATGGAAGTCGCGCTGTCCCGACCAGTCGCGCCTGGCGAGCGGGGCGAGTTCGGCGCGGCTGCCACCGTCATCCTGCGCTCCGGCGATGATCGCCCGCACCCGGCGGTGGGGGAAGTAGAACGTGGCGAGGAGACCCCCCACGAGCAGCACCGAGGCGACGATGAAGATGGGAACGCCCGGGTTGCGCGCGACCTGGAACGTCGCGAAGCGGGTGTGGCGGAGGAACTCCACCCGAACCGGCCCGACCTGTGCCGCGCCGTTGACGTCGACCACGGCGCTCGGCGGCGCCACGCCCGGCTCGAGGTTGGCCGATCGAGCCTCGACGTAGAGCTGGCTGGGCCGCAGACGCAGCGTGTCGAGCTCGGGCGCGTTGGCGGCGTTCTCGTCGGGCGCGATCAGGTTGAGCGTCACCCCGGCCTCAGGGATCGCGAGGAAGCCGGCCGGCGCGTCGTCGTTGCTCCGCGCCCGGTAGATGCCCAGGCTGACCGGTTCCTCCCGCAGCACGCGCCCACCGGGGTCGGACACCCGCAGCGTGACCGCGTCGCCGAAGCTGGCCTGGTAGACGGTGACGTCGCGGTAGGTCAGCGGGTGATTGACCCGGACTGGGCCGGCGTCGACCACCACGCCGCCGTCGAGCACCGTGACCTGGCTGGCGTAGTCGCGGGGGTTGCCGTCCTCGTAGTAGTCGTCCGTGAACCGATCGAGGCGGAGGCTGAGGTCGGTCCCATGCCCGACCGGGAGCGTCTGGCCCTCGGCGACGACGAACTCGGTGTCGCGGAAGCCGAACCGGGCGCCGACGATGCCGCCGACGAGGATGAGGATCAGGGCGATGTGGAACGGGAACGTGCCGAGCTTCGCCCACCGGTTCTTGTCGGCGTAGAGGTGGACCTCACCGTCGCGACTGGCGGTGAGCACCCGGTAGCCGCGCCCGCGCAGCGCGCCGACCAGCGTGTCGGTCAGGGCCTCGGCGGGACTGGGCGAGACGACGGCGGCGCTGGGCCTCGCGCCGCGCAGGAAGCCCCAGGTGGTCATCACCGTTGGGTTGGTGATGGTCCGCCAGATGCCCGGCGCCCGGTTGACCATGCCGCCGATGGCGATCGCCACCGAGATCAGCGCCAGCGTGCCGGCGAACAGGGCGGAGCGGAAGACGTCCCAGGCATACCACCGGTCAACGAGCGGTGCGGTCAGCGGTACCGCGTCGGCCAGCATCCGCGGCACCGAGCTGCCGCGAAGCGTGCCGATCAGCACCAGGAGCGCCAGGAAGGCGATCTCGTAGATGCCGGCCCGCACCGAGCAGAAGAACCGCCAGATCCGGTCGATCACCGATTCGACGGGCGAGCGGCGGCGCGCCGCCACCCCGGGCTGCGGCGACGCGGGTGCCCCAGCGGGAGCCTTGACGTAGCTCACCCTCGGCGGCCCCCCTCAGGTCGGCGGCTCCGGGCCCGGATCTCCCCGGTCATAGGGACGGCTCCCACGGCGTCCAGGGCGCCAGGCGGACCAGTTCGACGAACAGTTCCTGGTAGAGCCCGAGCAGCATCACGGCGCCGGTGCCGAGCATCACCGCGCCCGACACGCTGGTCAGCATCCGCATCCGCCGGTTGACCGCGCGGAGGATCGCTGGGGCGGACCCGAAGGCCAGCGCAACTCCCAGGAAAGGGACACCGAGGCCCGCGCTGTAGGTCGCCAGCAGGACTGCGGCCCGCTCGACCTCACCCTGGCCCGCCGCCATCGTCAGGATCACGCCGAGGATCGGGCCGACGCAGGGGGACCACCCGGCGCCGAACGTGAGGCCGATCACGAACGACGACGTGACCGTCCCGGCCCGCGTCGTCTGCGGGTGGAAGCGCCGCTCCCGGTCGAGGACGGGGAGGCGGACAAGCCCGAGCTGGCGGAGTCCGAGCAGGACCAGCAGCGCGCCGCCGAGGCGGACCAGCCACAGCCGGTTCCCGGCCACGGTCTCGCCCGCGGTGACCAGCCCGCCCGCCGCACCGAGCGCGACGCCGAGGAGGACGAAGACGACGGAGAAGCCCGCGACGTAGGCCGCGGCGTTAGCCACGAGGGGACCGCGCGCCCGCCGCCCTCCCTCGCCGACCGAGACCCCCGCGAGGTGGGCCAGGAAGATCGGCACCAGGGGCAGCACGCACGGCGAGGAGAACGAGAAGAGGCCCGCCGCGAAGGCGGCCAGGAGCGACACGTCGGTCGGCATTGCCCAAGCCTACAGCCGCTGTTTCCGGCCCGTCAATCGGTGGGTACACCCCGCGGGGGCAGCCATGCCGGAACCGTGTAGCACCGCGCGGGCGCGACCGGCTGAGCCCGCGGCATGGAGCCAAATGGTACGATAGTGGACATAAGAATCGCGGCTGAAGATCGATGGGGCCGGGAAGGGGAGCGGGTGGTGAACGAGGATCGCGCGCGGCGGGTACCGCTCAGTGAGCGCATCTACCGCACCGAGGCCATCGTGCTCTCGCGGCTCGACTACGCGGAGGCCGACCGGATCCTCACCGTCTACACCCCCCAGCGCGGCAAGCTCCGGCTGATCGCCAAGGGTGTCCGCCGGCCGACCAGCAGGCTCGGTCCCCACCTCGAGTACTTCGCCCGGGCCGACCTGATGCTCTCGCGCGGCCGGGAGTTGGACACGGTGACCGGGGCGGAGACGGTCGACGCCCACCTCGGCCTGCGTGACGACCTCGACGCGCTCGGCCACGCCTCCCACCTGGCCGAGCTGCTGAACCGGATGACCGAGGACCGGCAGGAGAACGAGGCGGCCTACGACCTGCTCGCCCGCTCCCTACGACTGCTCTCGGACGGTGTCGACCCGTTCGCGGTGACGCGACACTTCGAGCTCGCCCTCCTCGCGCTCCTCGGCTACCGGCCGGAGCTCTACCGCTGCGTCGGCTGCGATCGCGAGCTGACCGCGACCGTGAACACGCTCAGCCACGGCCGGGGAGGGCTGCTCTGTCCTCTCTGCCGGGCCGACGACGGCGGCAGCTTCCCCCTCTCGGTGAACGCCCAGAAGTACCTCCGGATGCTTGACCGCAACGGCCTCTCGGCCGCCGCCCGCCTCCGCGTCGACGAGGGACTCCGCAACGAGCTGGAAGGCGCCCTCGGCGGCTACATCCGGCACCTGACGGAGCGTGACCTCCATAGCCTCCGAGTCTGGCACGCCATCCGGGAACCCTCGGTTCCCCACCCTTGAGCCCGGCGGCAACGCGAACCGTCCGAGCCACAGTCGACCGCCGGCTCGACGGGTCGCCTCGCTCGCACGGGCGGTTCGGCGAGTCGCGTCCCTGACCGGGACGCCGATTGCCGACTCGGGTCCGCCTCAGAATGCAGCTGCCGAGAGCGGAGACCGGTCCGAGGGATTCCTGGTCGCTGGGCGAGGGAACAACGACCGGCGTCGACCACGCCCGCACAGCTGTGCGCTAGAGGCCCGCTGGATCCTGCGGACGACATCGACCGAGTGTTTGGCGCCGTCCGACGGTGACCATCCTTGGCGGCACCGTGACCCTCTCGGCTCGAGCCGAGATCTGGTCGATCTCCCGAAACGCCGGCCGTCGGGTCCGCGACCGGCTTGGGCGGACGCGGTGCCGATGCCCGGGACTTGCCGCGGGCAGGCGAAGACGCCGACGGGCCCCGTCTCACCACCGAACAGGCGGACTCCTGACGTCGCCCCGTTCCAGGCGTGTGACGACCGACTCGGCCCGGAATAGGCTCGATCCCATCGCAGCACCGGAGCGTGAGCCGACTTCGGCTCCGCGCGACGGTTGCCCCCGTCCGGTTCGATGGCGCACGCCGCTCGGCGGCGAGGCGCTACCGCAGCACGACCCGGTCGCCGGGTCGAACGTCGCCGGAAGTGATCTCGACGAGCCCATTGGCGCGGACGCCGGTGACGACTTCGATCTGCTGCTCCTCGCCGTCACGCGCCACCCGGACGAACGAGCGGCGGCCCGCGGTCTCCACGGCGGCCTCCGGCACGAGGGTCGCGGCGTCGACCGGATTCAGGGGGAGCGCGACGGTCGCCGTCATTCCGGGCCGGAGGTCCTGGTTAGCGCCGGTCGGGTCGTCGAGCGCGATCGTGGCCGCGAACACCACGCCGCCTCCTTCCGTCTCGCCGACCGGCGCGACGCTCGCGATGCGCCCGGTCAGTTCCTCGCCGGGGAAGGCGTCGACGCGGATCGACGTCGCGCTGCCGAGCGGGACGTTCGGGACGTCGACCTCGTCCAGGTCGGCGGCGATCTCGAACCGGTCGCCAGCATTGATCGTCGCGATCGCGGTGCCCGCCTCCGCCGGCACGCCCGTCTCGACCTCCACGGCGAGGACGGTCCCGGCGACCGGTGCCACGACCGTCGCCGCGTCGAGGTCGGCGCGCGCTGCCGCAAGTGCGTCCTCGGCCGCCGTGGCCTCCTGCTCCGCGGCGACTGCCCGCGTTCTGGCCTGGGCGTCGTCCGGGGCCGCCGCGGCGGCGTCTGCCGCCCCGCTCGCCACCAGTGCGGCGCCGCTCGCCGCGGTCTCGGCCGCCGCGACCGCGGCCGCCAGGGGCGCGGGATCGAAGACAGCCAGGATATCGCCGGCCGCCACCCTGTCCCCCGCCGTGGCGCCGACCGCGCGCACCGTGCCGCTGACCGGTGCGACGACCGTGGTCGGGTCGGCGGCGACGACGGTCCCGGTCGTCTCGATGGTCTCAGAGATCGGGCCGCGCGTCACCTCGGCCGTCAGACGGCCGTCGTCCCCCCGCGACCACGCCCACCACGCGCTCGCCAGCAGGATCGCGGCGGCCGCCACTACCCCTGAGAGGAGCCACCGTCGTCGCACGGGACGTCTGTCGCGCGACGGGCCGCTAAGCGGGCGCATGACAACTCCCAGAGGGTGGGACAGGCAGCCTTTCGCCGGACTGGGGTGACCACTGCGAGCGAGTCTCCCCCGATATCGAGCCGCCGCGGTCGACGGGATCGCCTCGACTCGCGGCCCCGTGAGCCCGATGGCCCCGCGTTCCTCGGTCACTCATAGCGGAGGACGGAAGCCGGTCGGACGCGGGTCGCGATGGCCGCGGGACCGACCGCGGCCAGGGTGCAGGCGACGAGTGTCACCCCGAGGGCGAGGAGGAGGAAGCTCGGTGGTAGGCTGAACGTCATCCGGAAGAGGACGTCACCGGTCAGGCGGACGAGCAGCACCGCGAGCGGCAGACCGAGCGCGACACCGGCCAGGTACCCCGCGAGACCCAGCGTCGCGGCCTCTCCGGCCACCAGCGTCGCGACGTGGCGCCTGCTCGCGCCGAGCGCCCGGGCGACGCCGACCTCCCGGCGCCGCTCGGCCACGTTGATCGCCAGCGTGTTGACGACCCCGACCGTCCCGGTGAGCGCCACTAGGGCCACCATCGCACGGAGCAGCGCGACGAGGATCTCGACGGTCCGCTCGGTCGCCTCCTTGTCGCTGTAGGCCGGGTAAGGGCTCGGTCCCAGCGCCGCGAGCCGCTCCCCGAGCGTCTCGAGCCTGGCTTCGACCCCCGCCGGGTCATGCCGGTCGAGCGACACGGCGACGACCCTGAACCCGCTCGCGCCGCCGAAACTGGCGAGGGTCTCCAGGCTCAAGAACAGCTTCCCTGCCTCGGTGCTCCCCAGCGACGTGCTCTCGTCGTCGACCAGACCAACGATCTCGACCGGCCGCGTCTCCTCCCCGATGTCGAGGCGCACCATGTCGCCGACGTCGAGACCGCGGGCCCGAGCCAGGCGGTCGCTGGCCACCACCGTCCGCGTCCTCTGGCGGTCGAGCCAGTGTCCCGCGGTCAGCCGGTAGCGGTAGACCTCGGTGCTCGGCGGCACCGCCCAGAGGTCGACGGCGGTGTCCCCGATGTGGCCCGACTCCCGGCCCCAAGCTTCGGCGGCGACGACGCCCGGTTCCCGCGCTACGGCGTCGACCACGGCGGCGTCGACGGCGCGCTCGAAGCCGATCCATGCGTCCGCGCCGTAGACGGCGTACAGGTCGTCGACCGTCGCGTCCAGCGAGGACGAGAGTCCCTGGGCTGCGATCGCGGCGGCGACGGCGACGGCGATCAGGCCAACCGTCATCCCGGACCGCAGCCAGCGCCGGGCCGCGTTGCGGGTCGCAAGCGCCAGGAGGGGGCGGCGCCCGAGCGCGCGGGACGCCCAGCCGACCCGGCGGGCGGTTCCGCCGCCGAGGCCGTGCGTCCGGAGCAGCGCCACCACCGGCAGGCGAGCGACGAGCAGCGTCGGCCCGATGGCGGCGACGACGGGCACCCCGAGGCCGACCACCGCCGCGAGTCCGATCTCCCGCCAGGTCACGGTGAGCGACGGTCGGGGGTAGCCGAGCAGGCTGGTGAGGGAGCCGACGATCGCCTGCGCCCCGGCGAGGCCGAGCAGGTATCCGACGGTCGCCCCGACGACCGCGAGGACCACGGTTGGCGCCAGGTAGGTCAGGACGGTGCGCCGCCGGGTCGCGCCGAGGGCTTTGAGGACGCCGATCTGCGGGGCCTCGTCCTGGACGGTGGCCGCCACGGTGTTGCCAATCAGGACCCCGCTCAGCCCGAGCCCGAGGACGGAGAACGCGAGGAGGAGCCAGACGAGGGTCTCCAGTTCCCGCGTCCCGACCAGCGCCCCCTCGCGGGAGACGACCGGACCGCGGATCACGCCGCGGCGATCGAGCAGGCCGGCCAGGCGGTCGGAGGCAACCGTCGCGTCGGCTCCCGGCGCCAGCTTGACCAGGAGCTGGTTGACCCCCGCGTCCCCGAGGAGGGATACCGCCTGGTCCTCGCCGACGTAGCCGAGGGCCCGGTTGAGGATCCCGGCGTCGAGGGCGGCCGGGGTCCGGGTGAAGCCGACCACGGTGAGCGTCGTCCGTGGCGCGCCGACCCGTTCCCGGACCGTGACGGTGTCGCCGAGGGCAACCGGGGCGAGGGCGGTGACCGAGGCGTCGAACGCGACCTCGCCGCGCGCGGGCATCCGCCCTTCGACGACGCGGGGGGCGGCCAGCGTCGGTGACGTGTCGGCCGGGAACGCCGCCAGCGACGCGCCGCGGAACGGCCCGCCGGCGGAGAACGTCGTCTCGACGCGCAGCCGGGCCTCGACCACCGACGCGTCGAGTTGACGCGCGACGAGCGGGGCCAGCCGGGGCGAGACCGCCTCGGTGCGGACGAGCAGGTCAGGGTAGCCGGGGCCGCCGACGAGCGACCGCTGGGCGGCGGTCAGCTGCCGGGCCGTCGCCGAGACCGCCACCAGACCGGCGACGCCGATCACGATCCCGAGGATGCTCAGGGCGGTTCGGACTCGACGCCGCAGCAGATCCCGCCGCACCTTCGCGCCGAGCACCGAGCGGGTCATCGTCTCAGGCTTCCGCGGGGACGGGCGCGCCAGGAGCGATCCGGTACCTGGGGCCGGCGCTTGTAGGTCGCCGCTCGTCCCGGACCAGCCCTCCGTCGGCCATCGCCAGGAGGCGCGGCGCGCTACGAGCCAGCGACTCGTCGTGGGTCACCACGATCAAGGTGCCTCCCCGGCGCCAGTAGCCGACGAGCAGGTCGAGGACGGCGGCGCCGCTCGCGGCGTCCAGGTTGCCGGTCGGCTCGTCGGCCACGATCAGGGGCGGATCGTTGACGAGGGCGCGCGCGACCGCGACGCGCTGCTGCTCACCGCCCGACAACTCGCCGGGGAGGTGGTCGCCGAGGGGCCCCAGGCCAACGTGGTCGAGCAGGTCTGACGCTCTCGCGCGGCCACCGCGGGGGTGTCCGGCGAACTCGAGGGGCAGGGCCACGTTCTCGCGGGCCGTCAGGGTGGGCAGGAGCTGGAAGAACTGGAACACGATGCCGAGGTTCCGTGCCCGCCAGCGCGCCAGGCCCTCCTCGCTGAGCCGGCTCAGGTCCTGCCCACCGACGACCACCTGGCCGCCCGAGGGACGGTCGAGCCCGGCCATCAGGTTGAGCAGGGTCGACTTGCCGCTGCCCGAGGGGCCGACCAGCGCGACCCATTCCCCGGCCGCGACCCGCAGCGAGACGTCCTTCACCGCCGACAGGGTGCGGTCGCCCGCCGGGTAGGTTCGGCTCACGCCTACAAGCACGGCCATGTCACTCGCCGCCGATGCCCCGGGGTCCCTGTCCGTCACCGGCCGTGCTCCGGGTCGCTCCCACCGGCCAAGGACTCCGGTGCCGCCTCGTCGTCCCCAATCGAGACGATCCGGCCGACGAGTGCCCGTTCGGCCGGGGTCAGGTTGGCCGTGGCGAGCAGGTCGGGTCGCCGCTGTCCGGTTCTGACTACGGCCTGCTCCCGCCGCCAGGCGGCGATGTTGCGGTGGTGGCCGCTCAGCAGGACGTCGGGCACAGCGAGGCCGCGAAACACCGCCGGGCGGGTGTAGTGGGGGTACTCGACCAGGCTGTCACCGTGGGACTCCTCGGCGACCGACGCGGCGTCGATGACCCCCGGGACCAGGCGGGTGACCGCGTCGATGACCACCATCGCCGCCAGCTCGCCGCCGGTCAGAACGTAGTCGCCGATCGAGATCTCGTCCGCCGCCAGGACCTGAACCGCGCGGTCGTCGATCCCCTCGTAGTGGCCACAGATGAGGGCGATGCGACTCCGCCCGGCGAGGTCTCGGGCGACCGCCTGGGTGAAGCGGCGACCTCCCGCGGAGAGGAAGGCGACGTGGGCGCCGGCGAGGTCCGAACCGAGCGTCTCCTCCACGGCGGCGACGATTGGGGGGGCGAGCATCACCATCCCCGCCCCGCCGCCGTAGGGGGTGTCGTCGGCGGTGCGGTGGCGGTCGGTGGCCCAGGCGCGGAGATCGTGGGCGTAGACCTCGACCAACCCCCGGGTGCGCGCGCGCAGGAGGATGCTCTCGTCGAGCGGCCCGGTGAGCATGCCGGGGAAGAGCGTGAAGACGTCAAATCGTAGGAGAGGCCGGGACTCGTGATCGCCGGCACTAATGGCACCAGGCGCCGCATCGACCCTCCCCTCGGGCCCGACCGCCTCGGAGCCGGCCATCCCCTCGCCGCCGGTCACGACGCCCGAGCCAGCAGAGACATCAGCGGTTCGGCCTGGCCCTCCAGGGTTGGGGTGACGAGGTCGCTGCGGACGCCGCCGTCCGGGTCCCCCTGCTCGCCGCGGACCCAGACGGTCCGCATCCCGGCCCGCCGCGCGCCGAGCACGTCGAAGCGGTGCGAGTCGCCGACGTGGACGCTCAGCGCCGGGTCGATCCCGAGTCGCTCGGCCGCCAGGTCGTAGATCTCCGGGCACGTCTTGTAGTAGCCGGCGTCGGCCGAGGTGACCACGGCACCGAAGTGCCCGTCCAGTCCGAACCGTTGGAGTGTCCACGCCAGGAACGGCGGGTAGACCGCGCTGGAGACGATCCCGAGCGGGATACCCTCGGCTGCCAGCGCGGCGACGGTCGCCGCCGCGCCGGGCATCGGCCGGACGTCCCCGTCGAACGATTCCCGCATCAACCGAGCGAGCGCCCGAGCGATCTCCTCATGGTCGACGGGACGGCCGAGCTCGGCGAGCACGAGGGCGACGCAGGAGGCGGCGTCCTGCTCGCGGCCGTCCGCGATGATCGAGAGCCGCAGTCGGCGGTAGGCCGCCCGAGCGTCGTCCTGGACGTCGGCGTCGAGCGCCTCGCCCCGCTCGCTCGCCTGCCAGCCTAGGAAGGCGGCCACCAGCTCCCGGGTCTCGAGCGCGAACCACCGGTCGCAGCGGGCGAGGGTGTCGTGGAAGTCGAACGTGATCCCGCCTTGCCCCACCGCCGCTGTCCTCCCCGCTCCGTCGCACTCGCCCCTCCTGGCCGCCCTCTGCGCGACGTCCTCGAGGTCTGACCGATGATACCCCGGCCGGCAGGTCCCCTTGGTCGCTCGGGCGGCCCGTGCCCGTGCAGCGGGATAGAGGGATGGCGTCGCGTGCGTCTCCCGATCGCGGTAGGGGCCGACGCCCTTGGGGCTCGTTTAGAATCTGCGCACGCGGAGTCGGCTCGGTGGCACCGTCTCACGGCGCGCGAGGAGAACATCCCGGGTTGGGCGTACGGCTTGCCGTCGAGGTCGCGGTCGCGAAGACGAACAAGTACGCCAGCCGGGAGAGCGGCGACACCGCCGAGGTGGTAGAGCGCCCCCGGGGCGGCCTCTCCGTCGTCGTCGTCGACGGCCAGGGAAGCGGTCGCGCCGCCAAATCGCTCAGCAGCCTCCTCGCCGGCAAGGCGGTCGCGCTGCTCAAGGACGGAGCCCGCGACGGTGTCGTCGCCCGGGCCGTCAACGACCTGCTGCTCACCTATCGCCACGGCCAGGTCTCGGCCACGATCGACATCCTGTCCTACGACCAGGCGGCCCGGGAGGTGGTGGTGACGCGAAACGCGGTCTCCCCCGGCCTGGTCTCCATCGCCGGCCGGCATCAGGGGCTTGACCCCGGCTCCGGCCCGGTGGGCCGGTCGACCCAGTCCCGGCCCACTGTCGTCCGCATCCCGGAGGAACCGGGTCTGCGGCTGATCACGGTGACCGACGGCGTTGACGGCGCCGGCGCCGCGGTCGGGCGGGAGCGATTCGACCTGGCCGCGTTCGTCGCCGACCACGTCGCGGCCGACCTCGGCGCCGACGATGTGGCCGAGCTCGTGCTCCAGGAGGCCATCCAGCGCGACGAGGGGAAACCGCGCGACGACATGACCGTCGCCGTCCTCGCGCTGCGCGAGCACGACGAGACGACCCTGGTTCGGCGCCTCGTGGTCTCGGTGCCCCTGCCATGACCGTGGGTGGGCGTGACGGCGATCTGGACGGATCGGTCGGGCCAGTGCCCTCGGCGGGTGCAGGTGAGGGTGCCGTGCCGGGTCGGGTCGTGGTGGTCGGCCCCTGCGCGTCCGGAAAGTCGACGCTCGTCGGTGGCCTTCGCGGCCTGGGCTACGACGCCGTCGCCGTCGGACAGGAGCACAGCGAGATCGCCTCACTCTGGCGGCGGTCGCGGCCGGCGGCCCTGCTGGTGCTCGACGTCGACCTGAGTACCATCCGCGACCGCCGCGGGCCCGGGTGGAGCGAGCCCATGTACGACGCGCAGCGTCGTCGCCTCGCCGCGGCGACGGACGCCGCGACGGTCGTCCTCCCGGCCGGACGCCTCTCGCGGATGGGACTCCTCGCGGCGGCCACGGCGGCCCTGCGGGAAGCCGGGGTCCGTCCCGTGAGGCCCGCCGGGCAGGACGACGGTGCATCGCCGCGGTAGGTTCGCCCTGGGACGTCGGATGCCGTGTCGCTCGCCCCGAGCCGAGACGCCCGTCTCCCGGGGGACCGTGCGGACGCGTCCGGGCGGTCAGTTGGCGGTGAAGCGGCGTCCGGGCTGCTCGATCGCGGCGCCCGCGGCGCCGGCCTCGGTGAGCAGGCGCCGCTCTCGGGTCAGGATGGTGGTGAGCTGGAGGAGGCGGTCGGCGGTCGATGGCGCCTCCAGGAGTCGCTGGCGCTCCCAGGTGTTCAAGGGGAGCTGGGCCGCGATCGCGTAGCTGAGCGGCGTCGGCGCCTCGTCCAGCCGCTCGTCCGGAACGTCCGCGCCGACCGCTCTGCTCAACAGCGAGAGAAACACGCGGTAGGCGGCCACCGTCCGCTGGGCGAGATCTCCGAGGGCCTCCGGCTCGCCGTCCGGCTCGTCGAGAAAGACGACGCGGCCGGTCAGATACCCGCGGCTCCAATCCCCTCCAAGGATCCGGAACCGCCGGCCCCCTCGGACGGCGACGTCGTAGCGGCCGTCGGGGTACTGACGCACGCCCAGCAGACTGGCGGCGGTCCCGACCTCGTGCGTCTCCGGTTCGTCGGACACCTCGCGACCCTGACGGGTGAGCACCACCCCGAAGATCGGGTCGTCGCGATGGTGGTCTTCCATCAGGCGCCGGTACCGCTCCTCGAAGAGGTGGAGGGGCAGCGGCATCCCGGGGTAGAGGACCGTTCCCAGCGGAAAGAGCGCAAGACTGGTCGCGCCCGAACCGTCATCGCCCCCAGGGAACGTGTCGTCGACGGCGCCGTTCTCGTCGTCCGGTGCCCGACCGACCATCGACGTCTCCTCCTGACCACATCCACGGACCCGCCGGCGTCGATCGGAGGAGCCGTCGCGGGGGGACTCCGGCTCGCCGCGCCGTTCTCGGCCCGCAACATCGCGGTGGAAAGCGCGTGCGACGTTGCCCTCGACTCCGAGCGCCCTCTAGAATCGGGCCATGGACGCCTCGCTCCCCGACCCCGTGCTACGGGTCCGCCCGATGGCACCGGCTGCTCCCTCGGACCCGTCGGCGGCGCCGGTGTGTTGGTCCCGGGGCTATCCGCGCGGGCAGAGCCGTTGGTGCGACCGGTCGCCCGAGTCTGGCACGGTCGTCCGACAGTCCCAAGGGACCGTTGGGCACCGTTGGCCACCGGTTGTCTCGACGGCGGGAAGGCTTGGACACCGCCACGAGGGGCGAGGCGTTCGTCTCCGCGGCGACCGGGCGGCACACTCCAGGGTGCGGGGCGTGCGACGCCAAGTGTCGTCCTCACGCGACGCCTCGGGGACGCGGACGGGACGTCTGACCAGGGGTAGCGGGTGGCCACGATGGTGAACCTCGAGTCGCGGCCGGCTGAGAGCGCATCGCGCGGTGCGGGGTCGGTCGAGGTCCTGACCCCCGCGGTGGTGTCCCGCCTCCGGCTCGGGTGGCGGAACCGCCACGACGCGCCGGAGATCGTCCGCGTCGTCCGTGACTACCCCGACCGGTCGGTGTGGGACCCGGCGTCCGGAGAGTTCGTCCTGGTCGGGCCGTGGCGGCACCGAGACGAGATCGCGGTGGTCCAGGAACTGGCCGCCGTGCGCAACGTCGACCCCCTCATCGCCGGGCTCGTCGACCGCTGCGGGCGGGCCGGGGCGGCGCTGCTGGTGATGATCGAGCTCGACGAGCGGCGCCGGCCGGCCTTCTACGAGCGGCTCGGGTTCCAGCCGTTGGAGGAGGTCGTCACCTACGAGCTGAACGACCCGGAGCGCGACGTGTCGGCGGGTGCGCCGCTGCGCTTCGTGCCGGTCCGCGCGGCCGACGAGGGGCGGATCGCCGAGGCCACCCGGATCGACCACGCGGCCTTTCCCTGGCTCTGGCAGAACAGCGAGCGGGAGTTCGCCGCCTACATCGGCACCTCCGGGGTGGACGTGTTTCTCGGGCTGCGCGACGGAGTCCCCGTCTCCTACGTGGGCGTCACGAGCTACCCGGGTTGGGGGCACCTCGACCGGATCGCCGTCGACCCAGCGGCCCAGGGTGGCGGGATCGGCCGCTCGTCCCTCGCCTTCGCCGTGGCGCACCTCGCGCGGTGCGGCGCGGGCCGGGTCGGCCTCAGCACCCAGCGGGACAACCATCGCTCCCAGCGCCTCTACGAGCGCTTCGGATTCCGGCTCACCGGCGACAATAACTACCGGCTCTATGGCCGCTGGCTGGCGACGCCTCGCTGACGACGGCGACGGCCGTACCGGACCGAGCGTGGGCTGCCCCGCTTGCGCCCGGTCATCTCTCGGTCTCGCGGCGTCCGCTGGCGGGCGGCGCTGGGCCACGCCCGCACGGCACGACTCGCGGCGGCCCGCTGGGCGTCGTCCCTCGTTCGATCGGAGACCAGATGGCGAGTTCGTTCGGTCGCATCTTCAAGCTCACGACCTGGGGCGAGTCCCATGGGCCGGCGCTCGGCGTGGTCATCGAGGGGTGCCCCGCCGGGATCAGGCTGGACGTGAGCGACATCCAGCGCGAGCTCGACCGGCGCCGGGTCGGCCAGAGCGCCGTGACCTCCCCGCGGAACGAGGGGGACCGGGCCGAGATGCTCTCCGGGGTCTTCGAAGGGGTGACCACCGGCGCCCCGATCTCGCTGATCACCTACAACCGGGACGTCGACTCCTCCAAGTACGAGCCGCTGCGGGACGTCTTCCGCCCCGGCCACGCCGACTACACCTACTGGGCCAAGTACGGCCACCGCGACCACCGGGGCGGGGGCCGCTCGTCGGCGCGCGAGACCTGGGGCCGGGTCGCGGCGGGGGCGATCGCCCGCAAGGTCCTGGCCTCGGTCGGCTGCGAGGTCTACGGGTTCGCCCGGGAGATCGGCGGCATCGCGATGGAGACCTTCGACCGCGGCGAGATCGAGCGCAACCTCGTCCGGTGCCCGGACCCGGTGGCCGCGGAGCGGATGGTGGCCGCGATCGGCGAGGCCAAGGCGGGCAACGACAGCCTGGGCGGCATCGTCGAGGTCCGCGGGACCGGCGTGCCGGTCGGCCTGGGCGAGCCGACGTTCGACAAGCTCGACGCCTTGATCGGGCAGGCGATGCTCAGCATCCCGGCCGTCAAGGGCGTGGAGCTCGGCGAGGGGTTCGCCGTCGTCCGTTCTCGCGGCTCGGAGGCCAACGACAGCTTCTACGTCGACGGCGGCCGGGTGCGAACGCGGACGAACAACGCCGGCGGCACCCTGGGAGGCATCTCCTCGGGCGAGGACGTCGTGGTCCGGGTCGCCGTGAAGCCGACATCGTCGGTGGCGCAGGACCAGCAGACCGTCGATACCCGGCTGGAGCCGCGGACCATCCTCGTCGAGGGACGGCATGACCCGTCGGTCGTGCCCCGTGCCGTGCCGGTCGCCGAGGCGATGCTGGCGCTGGTGCTTGCCGACCTGCTCCTCCTCAACCGCGCCGCGCGGATCGGCTGGGAGGGCTAACGGCGCCGAGCTGCGCAGGAGGGCCGCCCGGCCCTGGCGGTGGGGTGGCCGCTCTGTTGGCTATCGGCGTGGTCGCAGGCGTCTGGGCGGGTCGGCTAGTCGGCGGCGATCGCCGCCTCGTCGCGCGCGAAGTCCGCGGCGAGCAGCAGGTCGAGGTCCAGCTCCGGGTAGACCGGGAACCGCTCGGCGAGGGCGGCGACGCGCGCCCGGGCGTCGTCCGCCGCGGCCGGGTCGAGGTCGAACTTGGCGCGGCTGGGCTTGCCCTGCCGTTCGCCCTTGCGCACGACCGTCGGCGTCGTCCCCGCCAGCACCCGCTTGAGGACCTTGGCGATCTCCCGCATCTCGGCCGGGCCCATCCCGAGCGTGGTCACCGCGGGCGTGCCCAGGCGCAGCCCGCTGGTGTACCAGGGGCCGTTCGCGTCGAACGGCAGCGAGTTGCGGTTGAGGGTGATCTGGCAGGCGCGCAGCGCGGCCTCCGCCTGGCGCCCGGTGAGGCCGAACGTCTCGGCGACGTCGACCAGGAGCAGGTGGTTGTCCGTGCCGCCGGTGAGGACAGCCATCCCCTCGGCCAGGCAGCCATCGGCCAGGGCGCGGGCGTTCTCGACGATGGCATGGGCGTAGGCCACGAACTCGGGGCGGGACGCCTCGCGGAACGCGACGGCCTTCGCCGCCATCGCGTGCGGCAGCGGCCCGCCGAGGATCGCCGGGCAGCCCTTGTCGACCCACTCGGCGAACTCGGCGGTCGAGAGCACGAGCCCGCCGCGTGGTCCACGCAGCGTCTTGTGCGTCGTCGAGGTCACGACGTGGGCGTGGGCGACCGGGTCAGAGTCGCCGGTGAACACCTTCCCGGCGACGAGACCGGCGAAGTGGGCCATGTCGACCATCAGGACCGCGCCGACCTCGTCGGCCATCGAGCGCAGCGCGGCGAAGTCGAGCCGCCGTGGGTAGGCGCTGTAGCCGGCGAGGAGGATGAGCGGGCGCACGGCCCGAACCTGCTCGCGCAGCGCGTCAAGGTCGATCAGCTGGGTCTCGCGGTCGACCCGGTAAGAGTGGACCTCGAAGAGCTGGCTGGAGATGTTGTGGCGATAGCCGTGCGTCAGGTGGCCGCCCGAGTAGTAGTCGAGGGCGAGGAGACGCTGGCCGTGGGTCGCCTCGCGCACCTTCGCCCACTGCTCGGCGGACGCCTTCGACGGGTCGGTGAGTCCAAGGTCGGCGAGGATCGGCGCCTGGACGCGGGCCGAGAGGATCGCCAGGAAGGCGACCAGGTTGGCGTCCGCGCCCGAGTGCGGTTGGACGTAGGCGTGCTCGGCACCGAAGAGGTCGCGCGCCAGCCCGGCCGCCTCCGCCTCGATCGCGTCGACGTTGTCGCACCCGGCGTAGAAGCGGTGGCCGGGGTAGCCCTCCGCGTACTTGTCGGTGAAGAGGTTGCCGTGGGCGAGCTGAGTGGCCAGCGAGCTGAAGTTCTCGCTGGCGATCAGCTTCAGGTTGCGACGCTGGTCGCGGAGTTCCCGCACGATCGCCCCGGCCACGCTCGGCGAGGTGGCGGCAACCTGATCGAGCGAGGCGTAGTAGGCCGCCGCGCCGGCGTGGATCGGCTCCCCATGCAGCGACGCGAGATACCGGGTAAGTAGGGTCGCCGAACCGTCGCTGTTCATCGTGAGCCTCCCCCAGGTGGGTCGGATGCCGTGCTGGGCCTGCGGGGTCTGTACGGCCAGCCTACCACGGCCGCACCGACCCGGGCCGTCGGCGAGCGGTAGTGCGGCGACGATCGTCTCCGGCGCGCCAGGCGGTCACCGGGACGGCGTCACCTCGGCGGTGACGATCAGCCGATCCGAGGCGTCGCCAAAAGGCTCCAGCTCGTAGCCGCCGTAGACCTGCCACTCGGTGAAGCCGGCCATCTCGAGCAGCAGCTCGAGCTCCGCCCGGTGCAGGTAGCGCATGGGGTAGCTCGTGGCCGTCCGGTGGACGCGACCGCCGTCGTCGAGCCGGTCGTACCAGAGGTCGGTCAGGATCGTCTGCTCCCCGGGAAGGACGCGACGGGCGGCAAACTTGTCGACCCGGCGGCCGTCCGCGTCCCGCCACGTGCCATCGTGGCTGAACGCCTGGTCGAGGGCGGCCAGGGCCGTCGGCGTCGGATGGAGGACGTCCAGGACGAGCTGCCCACGGGGGTCGAGGGCCCGCCGGGCGGCCGCCAGGGCCCGCCGCTGGGCGTCCTGCGTGGGCAGGTGCATCAGGCCGTTCAGGGCCACGATGACGATCCCGAATGGGCCTCCCGGTGCGGCGTCGGCCGCTTCCATGCCGCCCTGGAACAGGGTGACCCGGTCCGCGACGTCCGCCTCGGTCGCCACCGCCCTGGCCCGGGACAGCATCGCAGGCGAGGCGTCGAGCCCGGTCACCCGGTGGCCCGACTCCGCGAGCGGCACGAGCAGCCGCCCGCTGCCGCAGCCGAGCTCGAGCACGGGGTCCCCGGTGACGAGGGCGAAGTTCAGGTAGAGGTCGACGTCCTCGTCGTAGTTGCCGTGTTCCAGGTCGTAGAGGGCGGCGATGTCCGCATAGGGGTCGTCGGGGAGCGCGGGGGTCGGCATCGGCATCGGGATGGGTGGTTGCATGGGCGAATTGTAGACGCCCGTGCGCTCCGCTCAGGACCGGGCGGGGTCAGCGGTCGCGGCCGGCAGGGGGACCCACCACGCCTCTGTGCCGGCGAGCTGAAACCCAGCCCTGAGCTGGTTGCGCTGGCTGCTGCCGCCCGGCGGGCACTGGCTGACCAGCAGGTCACACCCCATAAGCGCCGCGTAGGCGATCCGACGGTGCAGCAGCGCTGTCTGGCAGCCCCGGTTGCGGAGCGCTGGGACTGTCAGCCCGTTCGTCACCGACGCCGCGCCGTCGGCTACGTGCAGCACCCCTCACGCGGCCGGTTGACCGTCGACCTCCGCGAGGTAGCAGCGGTAGGCGGGGCGTCCGAGCAACACCGTGATCTCGCGGGCCCCGCCCCAGACCTGCTCGTAGGTCCAGCCGAAGGCATCGGCGTCGGAGGGGCCGACCTCGCGGACCGTTACCCCGGCAGGCGGGGGCGGCTCGTCGGTGGTCGGTCTCCCAAAGAGCATGTGGTGGAGTGACCGTGGTGGAGACCATGCCGGGCGAGAGCCGACGTGACGTTGGGCTGTTGCCAGAAGCCGGTCACGGTGTAGGGGTTGAGGTCGAATGTCGGCGCGGCACCATGCGCGTCATAGAACGCGAGGATCTCGGGGATGCGCTCGATGTCCGCTTGGGTCAGCTCGAAGACCCGGTTGAGTATCTCGGCCGGGACCGCCCAGCAGGCGAGTGCCGTCGTCGCGCCGATCTCCGCGATACGGATCCGGAATGGGTCGCCCGGCTCGTCGGCCAGGGCCAGGAGCCAGTCCTGGATGCAGCGTCGCTCGGCCGCCACGAGACGTGTCGCAAGCTCCGTAGTGGCCATCAGTGGTGCAACGTCGTCGCGGCTGGTAGCCGACACGGTGGGGCTCCTCGGGGTACGCCGTCGAACGACGGCCGATGCGGGATCAGGTGCCCGGGGGCGAGGAGCGGCCCACCGCGCTCGGCGTGTCGTTGTGTGCCGGTGATTCGCAGGGCGATCCGTGGTCCGGCGCAGTCGTGGCGACAAGAGCGAGTATCGAGGTCCCTGGGGAGTCTTAGCGCTCTCGGGCGGAACCCCCATCTCCCGGCGGCGCCGGCGTCGCGAACGGGGGGCACCGGCCGACCGATGCTATCATCGGCCCATGGCAAGGATGGCGACGCAGCGCGCCCAGGCGGCGACCCAGACAAAGCGCCGTGGCGGTGAGGACCGGGTCATCGCCTCGAACCGGCGTGCGACCCACGACTACTTCATCGAGGAGTCGCTCGAGACCGGACTCGTGCTCACGGGGTCAGAGATCAAGTCGATCCGCTCCGGGAAGGCCACCATCGGCGAGGCCTACGTCCGGGTCGAGCACGGAGAGCTGTGGCTGGTAGGCGCCAACATCGCGCCGTTTGCCCAGGGCGGCTACGCCAACCACGAGCCTGACCGGCCGCGGAAGTTGCTTGCCCACCGCCGCCAGATCGCCGACCTGTCCGAGGAGATCGAGCGCAAGGGGATGACGGTCGTCCCGCTTCGGCTCAAGCTCAAAGACGGGCGCGCGAAGCTCGACGTCGGCGTCGCCCGAGGCAAGAAGCTCTACGACAAGCGAGACGCGTCGGCGGAGCGGGAAGCGGCGCGGGACATCCAGCGCGCCCTGCGCGACCGGTCGTAGGGGCGGCGGGTGATTCTCCACGTCGTCCTGCTCCGTCCCCGTCCCGGGATCGCCTCTGCGGCGATTGACGACCTGAACGCCGCGGTGGCGGGTCTGCGCGACAAGATCGCCGGCATCAGGAGCGTCTCCTGGGGCGACAACGTCAGCCCCGAAGGGCTGGGCCGGGGCTATCGACACGGCTTCGTCGTCACCTTCGAGGACGCCGCGGCGCGCGACGCCTACCTGCCGCACCCCGACCACCTGGCCGTCGTGCCGCTGGTGCGGGCCGTCGCCGCGGACGTCCTCGTCTACGACCTGGAGGCGTAGTCGCCGGGACGTACGTCGCTCGCGGAAGGGGCTGAGAAGACCGGACACCGGTGGTATACTTGGGGCCGGCGTCGTGGGGATGTCCGGTTTCGACAGGGTTGTAGGTACGAACGTTGCGCGCCGAGGTGCCCAGGCCTCGTAAAACCGGGCAAAACAAGTAACTGGCACTCAGCCTGTTGCTCTCGCTGCCTAAGTCACAGACCTCTAGGTAGCGCGTCCGTCCGTCCCTCCGCGTTCCGGGGGCGGGACCGGGCGTCACTTTAGGAACGCTGCGGTGGCCAAGTCCGTCGGAGCGCGGCCACCAAAGGCAGTCCGGCTCACCGTCGCGGAACCCTGTCGGTGGGGGTCCGGGGCGGCACACAAAACGCCGACTACGCGCGTAGGAGATGTCCGGCCGAAGATTCTGGACGGGGGTTCGATTCCCCCCATCTCCACCCCGGAGCCGCGACGAGGCCCGCCCCACCAGGCGGGCCTCGTCGTTTGCGTTCCCCCACCATGCTCGCTGCCCGCGGCACACTATCGCCCGCTCATCGGGATCTCGGTCGCGTTGCCGGCCCCGCAATCACTGAAGCCCACCTGGCGCCACAGCGGGAGCGGACGCCGAACGGCGCTGTGCGGCGCCGAGATCTGGTGCGGGCGTGCCACCACCCGGGTCCGGGGCGGCTCCTGGCACGGAGGGCGAAAGACGGACCCATCGCCGCTGGTCGGCTGATCCCGATTGGCGCCGGTCCCAGGACGTTACCCGTGGCGCCGACGCTGCGGGGAGGTCGGCGGCGTGATCGGGCCGGTCGTCATCGGACGGTCCGACACCGCGGATGCCCCTAGCCGGTCCAGCGCCGGGCCTTGCCCGTGTAACGCTGCCGGCCGACCGGGCGGACTGGGCGGGGCCGCACGAGGAGCCGCGCGACCGGCCTGCCGCCGACGAGGTGTTCCTCGACGATTGTGTCGATGTCGGATTCCTCGACCCACCCGTAGAACGTCGGGCCCGGGTAGACGTTGACGGAGGGGCCGTCCTCGCAGCGGGCCCGGCAGGAGGTGGCCAGCACTTCCACTCGGTCGCCCAGCCCCGCCCGCCGGATCGCGGCCTCGAAGGCGGGCACCAGGCTCCGCCCGCCGCGCGGCGTGCAGTGCGGGCCGTAGCAGACGTGGACCCTGTACCCGTTGTCCGCCCCGTCCAGCTCCGACACCGCTCCTCCTACGTCGCCGCGGCGCCCTCTGGCACCCCCGCCCGGGCGGCGATCGCCGACCGGATCAGTTCGAAGTCGTCGCCGCCGATCTCGTGGACGTTGCCCTGGAACGCCAGCGTCCAGTTCGCGGCCGGCCAGCGACGGGTGTAGACCATCTGCCGCGCGATCGCTTCGGCCGCGACGTAGGCGTCCTCACCCAGCACCAGGTCGGGCGCGATGGCGACCCGGAAGGGGTAGTCCTCGGCCGCCTTCTTCGGGTCGCCGCTCTCCCAGATCCGCTCGTGGTCCTCGAAGTAGGGCGACGTGACCGTGGCGATCGCGCCGAAGGCTTTGAGGCCCGTCAGGTAATAGACGATCCTGTCGCCAGGGCGCATCCGCTCCGCCTTCCGGCGGTGGCGGCTCTTGAGCCCCTGAACGGTGAACCCGCGCTCCGCAGTCCGGGCGAAGTTGCCGGGAGACCCGACGACGATCCAGTGTCGCGGGGCCTCGGGCGGGTCGCCGGCGGTCGGGTCCTGGGTACGGCTCACAGGTACGTCTCCCCGGGTCTCGCCGGACGGGGCGGGTCCCCTCGCGGACGGGCGTGGGCGCGGCTGGGTGCAAGTATCGTCCATCGCCCGGACGCCGGTCAGTCCGACGGTAGTGCCCGTCCTGAGCGGTTGCCGCCACGATGGCGGGGCGGGATACTTGCCTCCAAGGACACGAATCGGGAGCGCGACGCGGCGCCGGTCGTGGCGGCGAGGTCAGGTCCCGTTCACCCGTCCACCGGCCCGAGCCCGGCGGGGAGCACCGATGGACCAGACCACCCTTGTCGCCCGCCTCGAGGCGGTCGTCGGACCCACCGGTGTCTTCCACCGCCCGGCCGACCTGCTCGTCTACGAGTACGACGGCTCGGTCGACGGCGCGGTCGACACCGCCCGCCCGGCCGCGGTGGTCCTCCCCACGTCCGCCGAGCAGGTGGCGGCGGTGGTTCGGATCGCCAACGAGGCGGAGCTTCCGGTCGTCGCCCGCGGCGCGGGCACAGGGCTCTCCGGCGGAGCGGTCGCCCAGCGCGGCGGCATCATCGTCTCCCTCTCCCGGATGGACCGGATCCTCGACGTTGACCGGGACGACCGGACGGCGCTCGTCGAGCCGGGGGTGATCAACCTCGAGCTCTCGGAGCACACCCTTCCCGGCGGGCACTTCTTCGCTCCCGACCCCTCGAGCCAGAAGGCCTGCACCATCGGCGGCAACGTCGCCGAGAACGCCGGCGGTCCGCACTGCCTGAAGTACGGCGTGACCACGAACCACGTCCTCGGCCTTGAGGTCGTGCTGCCCGACGGGCGGATCGTCTGGCTGGGCGGACGCGCCGCCCATACCCCCGGGTACGACCTCACCGCCGCGCTGGTCGGCTCGGAGGGGATGCTCGGCATCGTCACCAAGGCCCTGGTCCGGCTGACCCCGGCGCCCGAGGCGACGCTCGTCTTGCTCGCGGCGTTTGGCGACATCGACGGCGCGTCGCAGGCCGTCTCGTCGGTGATCGCCGCCGGGGTGCTGCCCGCGGCCCTCGAGATGATGGACGCCCTGACGATCCAGGCGGTCGAGCCGGCCTACCATGCCGGCTATCCCCTCGACGCGGGCGCCGTGCTGCTGATCGAGCTCGATGGCGCCACCGACGAGGTGCGCGAGACGGGCGAGGAGGTCGCCGCGCTCTGCGCCGCCGCCGGGGCGACGGCGGTCCGGGCGGCCACGGCCAAGGCCGAGCGCGACCTGCTCTGGAAGGGCCGCAAGATGGCCCTCGCGGCGATGGGCCGCCTCGCGCCGAACTACTACCTCCACGACACCGTCGTGCCCCGCTCCAAACTGCCGATCACCCTCCGCCGAGTCGGCGAGGTGGCCCGGGAGTTCGACATCCCGATCGCGAACGTCTTCCACGCGGGCGACGGCAACCTCCACCCGCTGATGCTCTTCGACCGCCGCGAGCGGGGCGCGGTCGAGCGCGTGCTGGCGGCGAGCAACGAGCTCCTCCACTTCTGCGTCTCCCCCGAGATCGGCGGGGCGCTCTCGGGGGAGCACGGGATCGGCACCGAGAAGCGAGACCACATCACCCTGGTCTACACCGCCGACGACCTGGCGGCGATGGCCGGCGTCAAGAACGCCTTCGACCCCCGGCTCACCTTCAACCCCGAGAAGCTGTTCCCGAAGGGCTATATGTGCGGCGAGGTGCGGGCGCTGCGCGCGCAGGCGTTGGCGCAGAAGCACGGCATCTATGCCTTCTGAGGCCGTTGGCCGGCGCCCGGAAGGGTGGGGCCAGGCGGGGGTCGCGTCTGCCAATGGCCGACCGACGGGGGCCCCCGCGATCGACGGGCTGGCGGCCGGACGCGTGCTCCATCCCGGGTCCGCCGCCCAGGTGGCCGACGCCCTGGCGGACGCCGTCTCGCAGGGGCTGGCCGTCGCGCCGCTCGGTGGTGGGACGGCGCTGGCGCTGGGCAACGTCCCGGACCGCCTCGACCTCGCGCTGTCGACCGCCGCCCTGGGCGACGTGATCGCCTACGAGCCGGGCGACCTCGTCCTGTCCGTGGGGGCCGGGGCCCGCCTCGCGGACGTGCAGGCCCTCCTCGCCGAGCACGGCCAAGAGTTGCCGTTCGAGGCGCCACGGGGGGATCGGGCCACGATCGGCGGTCTGGTGGCCACGGCGATCGCCGGCCCCCGGCGCCTCGCCAATGGGACGCTGCGCGACCTGTTGATCGGCATCGCGGTGGCCCACCCGAGCGGGACGGTGACCAGGGCCGGCGGGATGGTGGTCAAGAATGTGACCGGCTTCGACCTGCCGCGCCTCTACCACGGCTCGCTCGGTACCCTGGGCGTGATCGTGTCCGCCAACTTCAAGGTGGTGCCCGCTCCCAGACACGAGGCGACGGTCCTGGCGGTCACCCCTGATCTGGCCGCCGCTCTGGCCGCGGCGAAGAGCGTCGGTGGGCTCGCATCCCGCCCGGGCGCGCTCGAGGTGATGCTCGACGGGGAGGGGTGGACGGTCGCGGCCCGGTTCTTCGGCCGCCCGGGCACGGTCGACTCCGCCGTGGCGGCGGCGAAGGGCGTGCTCGGCGAGGGAACCAGGCGTCTCGAGGGGGCGGCGAGCACGGCGTGGTGGCGACGCTACGTCGACGGCCAGGCGATCGAGGTCGGACCGGACGAAGTGATGGTCCGCGCCGCGGTGCGACCCCGGGACTCCGGCTCTCTGGCCGAGGCGATCCTCGGCGTCATCGGGGAGCACGGGGTAACGAGCCGGGCGGTGTCCGTGTCTCCCGGCCTCGGCACGGTGGTCGCCCGGCTTGGTTTTCCGCAGGCACCCGACGGCGCGCCGGCGCTGCGCCGCGTCCAGCGCGCTCTCCTCGGCGTGGCGGACCACGTCACGATCCTGGCGGCGCCACCGGCGTGGAAGGCCGGGCTCGACGTGTGGGGCGAGCCGCCCGCGACGCTCGACGTGATGCGCGCCCTGAAGTCGCAGTTCGATCCCGAGCGGACCCTGAATCGGGGCCGCTTCGCCGGGCACATCTAAGGCATAGTTCCGAAAGCCGCTCGCCGCGTCGGCTCCCTGGCGCCGTGCGGCGGATCGACTCGGGTGGCGGGCCTTCGAGCGTGGGGGAGCAGACGGATGGCGGTCGCCGTTGAGGCCGACCTCGTACAGATCGGTGGGCTGCGGGGGTACGGCGGTGACGACCAGCCGGACCCGGACCTGCTGCGCGCCTGCGTCCACTGCGGGATGTGCCTCCCCTCGTGCCCGACCTACCGCCTGACCGGGCAGGAGATGTCGTCCCCGCGCGGCCGGCTCTGGATGATGAAGGCGGTGGGCGACGGGCGGCTCGATCTGCTCGACCCCGCCTTCGACGAGCAGATGTATCAGTGCCTCAACTGCCGCGCGTGCGAGGCGGTCTGTCCCTCCGGCGTCCACTACGGGCCGCTCGTGGAGGCCGCCCGCCAGCAGCTCGAGACCCACCGGCCACGCCCTCTCCCACAACGCGTCGCGCGGCGCGTCGGCATCGCTTGGCTCTTCCGCGACGCCCGCCGGATGCGCGCGGCGGTCGCCGCGCTGCGCTTCTACCAACGGAGCGGCCTCGCCGCAGTGGTCCGCCGCGCCGGGATCCCGCGCCGGTTGGGTCTGGCCGACCTCGAGGCGATGATGCCTCCGGTGTCCCGCCGGGCCCTGGTCCCCGGCGAGGAGCGGTGGGTCCCGGCACACCCGGAGCGGTCGGTGGCGCTGTTCAACACCTGCATGATGGGTACGGTGTTCGCCGACACCAATCGGGCGGCCGCGCGGGTGCTCGCCCACAACGGGTCGGCCGTCGACGTCCCGGTCGGCCAGCAGTGCTGCGGCGCGCTCGCCGTCCACGCGGGGATGATGGACGAGGCCCGGGATCTGGCCCGGACGAACATCGACGCGTTCGAGGCGAGCGGCGACGACCACGTCGTCGTCACCGCCGCCGGCTGTGGCGCGGCCCTCAAGGAGTACGGGCACCTCCTCAAGGACGACCCCGCCTACGCCGGCCGCGCCGAGCGCTTCAGCGCCCGCGTCCGCGACGTGAGCGAGGAACTCGGAGCGGTCGGGGGCGGGCTCGTGCCGCCGACGCGGCCGGTGCGGCGGCGGGTGACCTACCAGGAGCCGTGTCACCTCGCCCACGCCCAGCGGATCACGATCCAGCCGCGGATGCTCCTGGCGGCGATTCCGGGGCTCGAGCTGGTCGAGATGCGCGAGTCGTCGCTCTGCTGCGGGAGTGCGGGGATCTACAACCTGATCCGCCGCGCGATGGCGGACGAGCTGGGCGACCGGAAGGCGGGCAACGCGCTGGCGACGGGTGCCGAGACCGTCGTCACCGCCAACCCCGGCTGCGCCATGCAACTGAGGACCTCGATCCGCCGCGCCGGTGGCGGCGCCGACGTCCGTCACGTCGTCGATCTCCTCGACGAGGCCTACGGTGGCGAGGCCGCCGGGCGTGCCGGCAGCTGGGCGTGCGATCGGGCGCGGACCAAATCCGATGCTGTCCCGGCGGCGGCCGACTGACTGTCCGGAAGCACTAGCATCGTCGGCTTAGGGCGGTCGAGATCGTATCCTGGCAGACGACCACGGTCGCTCCCGCCCTGGGGGCGGAACTCCTGACCGCGCCAGTCGCCGCGACGATTGATTCGGAATCCGGGTGATCATCCGGGGTGTGGCCGGCCGGTCCGCGGCCGGCTTCGGCCGGCTTCTTTCCTGAGCCCAAGGCTTGCCCCGGGCGGGCCCGGCCATCGCCCGCCTCAAATGTCACCACCGTGCAGCTGGTGCCGTATGAGGAGGAGCGTGCCGCCGCGCTGCTCATCCGCCGTCGCGGTCGGGGCCCAGCTCCGCGCTCGTCCCACGCAGGGCTCGGTCGTCAAGACGGTCACTCGCCGTCGGACCTTGGCCCTACCTCTTCGTTCGGTCCCGCCGGTCAGCCGGCGCCGACCATGCTGAGGGCGTCGAGGGTCGACTCGGGCTCGGGCTCCGCCAGCGGGAACGTGATGGTGGCGATCGTGCCCTGGCCGCCGGGCGAGCCGATGGTGAACTGGCCGCGCAGGTCCGACGTCACCAGGCGGTGCACGATCTTCATGCCGAGGCCGCTGCTCTCGGCGGGCACGAACCCGTCGGGGACGGCCTCGCCGTCGTTCGAGACCTCGACCGAGACCAGGCCGTCGTGGTGCCAGGCCCGAATCTCGACCTTCCCGCATTGCCTCCCCTCGAAACCGTGGCTGACGGCGTTGGTGATCAGCTCGTTGATCAGCAGCGCCAGCACCGTCGCCTGCCGCGACGGCACGACGACGTCGCCCGGCACTACCTCGAACTCGACGTGGAGCCCCGGCGGGACGAGGGTGCTGTGGGCGTCGTCGACGACGTGCTTGGCGATCACGTCGACCGTGGTGCCGGCGAGGCGCTGCTCGTCGCTGAGCAGGTCGTGAACGCCGGCGATCGCCTGGATCCGACTGATCGCCTCCCGGAGCTGGACGGACCAGGGGGCGTCCTCGGCGCTCCGGAGCTGGAGCGAGAGCAGGGCCGCGACCGTCTGCAGGTTGTTGCGGACGCGATGGTGCATCTCCTGGAGCAGCGCCGAGGCGGTCTCCAGCCCGTGCCGGGCGTCCTGGTAGAGCTGCGCGTTCTCGATCGCCAGCGAAGCGGAGTCGGAGAACGCCTGGAGCAGACCGAGCTCGTCCTCGGTCAGCTCGGTGTTCGGCCGCAGCCGGAGGCAGAGCGCCCCGAGCGTCTCGCGGGCGGACCGCAGCGGCAGGCAGAAGACCATACCCGAGCCGTCCACGTAGTCGATGTCCACGGCCTGGGAGGCGCCGGTTCGGACGACCTGACGCACCAGGCGGTCCCGGTTCGGACCGACGACCTCGCGCTCGTCGCCGACGAAGTGCTCGATCGTGGGGTTCACCTCGCCACTGGGTTTGCCGCCGGGGGGATGGGGGAGCCGAAAGATCGCCGCCGCGTCCGCGTTGATCAGCTCGACCGCCTGCTCGGCGAGCAGGCGCAGCACCTGGTCGAGGTCGAGCGACGACGCCACGGTGCGGGAGACCCGCTGCAGCGTGCCGAGCTCGGCGACCTTGCGCCGGAGTCGGGCGTCGGTGCGGCTGTACAGCCGGGCGTTCTCGATGCTGATCGCCAGCTCGCCGGCCACCGTCTGCAGGAACGCGATCTCGTCGTCGTCGAACGTCCGCCGCCCGACCGTGAGGATGTTGAGCACCCCGACCAGCTTGTTGGCGCCGCGCAGCAGCATCGGCACCGAGACCTGCGAGGCGTAGACGTTGTCGCCCATCCCGGGGGAGTCGAGGAACGCCTCATGGACGTGAGCGTCCGGCGCGGCGATCGGGCGCCGCTCGACGGCGGCGCGGCCGGTGATCCCGACCCCGGGACGGATCGTCACGGCGCCGACCGATGCCGGGTTGAGTCCGACCGCGGCCCGGAGCGCGAGTGACTCGGTCGCCGAGTCGTAGAGGAACACGGCGCAGGCGTCGCTGCCGACGGTCTCGGAGACGACGCGCACGGAGGTCTCGAGCATCTCGCTGAGCTCGAGGTGGGCGGTCACGGCCCGGTTGACGCGGTGGAGGGCGGCGAGCCGGGAGAGCTGCGTCGGCAGCTCCTGGTCCCGAGTCGGGGTCGGTGGGCGCCCGTCGATGTCGTAGGCGCGGGCGGTCGCGGCGAGGGCGATGCCGGCCGCGAGCATCGTCGCGGGGTCGGCGGTGTGGCCGCCGAAGCGCTCGAAGAGGTGCTGGAGCGCCTCGACGCTGGCGGCCATCGCGTCCTCGAGGCTGACGCCCGCACCGGCGGCTTCCTCGCCAAAGGCGCCAAAGGCATCGCGCAGCGGCTGCCCGCTCGCCAGCTGCGCCTGGTGCTTCGTGCCGCCGTTGCCGGTGGCGACGCGAGCCTGCTCGTAGGCCTGGACGAGGTCGACCGCGAGCCGGTCGGCCAGCTCGCGGATGGGCGTGGCGGTACTCATGGGGGGGCCTCGACGGCTACCGCACCGGGAAGAATCTGGACAATCCTAGTCCTCGCCGGCGATTCGGGTCAACGCGGTACACCGGGCGCCGACCGGAACCGTCGCAGCCCCTGACCGTGCGGGCGAGTGCGCTGTCCCTCGTAATCTCGGTTCCCGTCCGCTGATTGCCGTGCTCAAGGCCCACCGTCCCGGGGTCGACGTGGTCAGACCGCCGGGTCGAGGAGCCCGACCGGGGGAGGCGTGCCGGCGGTGGGGCAGCGCGGACCCGCCCGACATGTCCGCTCTCCCTGCTCCGACCTTCGCGTCTGGCGACGCCAAACACCCCTGGCAACGTGAAGGCCGGTCCCGTCCCGCTGATCCGCGACGGGACGCTGGTCTGGATGGACGGGCGATGAGGAGCCCGCCGGCCGCTCCCGGTGCCTGGTCCTACAAGTGGGTGTCGAACCAGCCGACCAGGTGGTGAAGGCGTGCCAGGCGGCGACTTGGCGTGCCCGTGCGGGAGAGGTTGTGGTCCTCGCCGGGGATCCTGACCATCGCCACGTCGCGGCCCAGGCGCTTGAGCGCCACGAACAGCTGCTCGGCCTGCTCGATCGGACAGCGGAGGTCCTGCTCGTTGTGGATGATCAGGAGCGGGGTCTGGATCGCGTCCACGTAGCTGATCGGGGAGTGGCGCAGCAGCAACTCGGCGTCGGCCCACGGAGTGCCGCCGAACTCGAACTCGCCGAAAGTGGAACCGATGTCGCTGGTGCCGTAGAAGCTGTGGAAATTGCTGACGCAGCGCTGCGTCACCGCGGCGCGGAAGCGGTCGGAGTGGCCGACGATCCAGTTCGTCAGGTATCCACCGTAGGAGCCGCCGGTGACGCCGACGCGGTTGGGATCGACTTCTCCCCGGGCCAGCACGGCGTCGAGCGCGCCGATCACGTCGGGCATGTCGCTCTCGCCCCAGCGACCCCGGGTTGACCCGGTGAACCCCTCGCCGTACCCCGCCGAGCCGCGCGGGTTGGTGTAGAGCACGAGGTATCCCCGCGCGGCCATCAGCTGCATCTCGTGGAACATCGCCCACCCGTACATGGCGTGGGGGCCGCCATGGATCTGCACGATCAGCGGGCGGAGGGGGCCGCCCGGCGTCGCGCCGGGCGGCCGCAGGAGCCAGCCGTGGATCTCCTGGCCGTCGCCCCCGCTCGGGAAACACAACTCCTCGGCGGGGCTGAGGGCAACCTCGGCGAGGAACTCGGCGTTGTGGCGCGTCAGCGACCGCCCGTCCATTGCGGGGCTCGGACCCGTCCCGTGGCCGCCGGTGACGGCGAGCTCGAACGGATGGGTGGGGTCGCCGACGGCGACGACCAGCCCGTCGCCGCTGCTCCGCTGGAACGCGATGACCCGACAGGGGCCCGAGGTGGCCGGGGCGACGGCACCGGTCGCGAGGTCGACTCGCTGCACGTGCGTCGCTCCCCGGTCGGAGGCGAGCATCAGCAGCGGACCGGCCGCGCCCTCCCAGACAGGACGCACGTCGCCGGCGACGAAGAGGTCGCTCATCCCGGCGTCGCCGAACGAGCGATCCCAGGACCGGGTGTGGTTGGTGGGGCTCCCCCCGCCGGCCGGGACCGTCCAGAGGTGCGCGTTCCTGGCCCCGCCGGCGACCGGGTCGTCCGTGCCGACCACGGCGATCCGGGTGCCATCCGGCGCGTAAGTTGGGCTGCCAAAGGCGAACTGGCCGTCGGTGAGGCAGCGGACCTGACCGCCCGCTGCCGGGACGTCGTAGAGGAGCGACCGCTGGTCGCGGTCACGCTCGGGCGTCCGGTTGGCGATGAAGGCGATCCTGGTCCCGTCCGGCGACCAGGCGAGGTCGCTGTCGTCGGCGTCGCCAGAGGTGAGTTGCGTCGGCTCCCCACCCCCGGCCGGAACCGTCCAGACGTGGGCGTAACGGTCGATGAACCCTCGGCCGTCGGCGCGGTAGGTGAGGCGGGTCACCACCCGCTCGTCGGCCACGGCGGCGCGGTCACCGCGGTCGGGCCCTGTGTCGGGATCGTCCGCGGGGGCGGTCGGAGCGAGGAAGGCGATCGTCCGCCCATCAGGCGACCAGGCCGGCGCCGAGGCGCCGTGGGGAAGACGGGTGAGCTGGCGTGCCTCGCCCCCGGCGACCCGGATCACCCAGAGCTGATTCGCTCGCTTGCCGGCGGCGTCCTCCGTCCTCGGGCTCCCCTTGCCAGGGTTCTCCGGCGGCTGGCCATCGTCCGACGCACTGGACTTCGGGGTCGGACCGGGGGTACCGGGTCGGTTCGAGACGAACACGATCTCTGCGCCATCGGGGGACCACCGGGGGGTGGTGTCTCGCGCCGATCCGGCGGTGAGCTGACGGGGCTCGCCACCGGTGGTCGGGACGAGCCAGATCGCCGCGAGGTACCCGTCGCTCTCGCGGTCGAGCCGAGTCACCACGTACGCGACCGAGGACCCATCCGGGGAGACCCGTGGGTCGCTGACCATCCGGATGGCGAAGAGGTCATCGGCGGTCAGCGGCCGTCCGGCCGGCTTGGTCAGAGTACCGGTCTGCTCGATCATCAGGTGGCGTCTCCCGTGGCGGCGGTCTTCGCGTTGTCCCAAGCCCGGCGGCCATCGCGTCTTGCCATGAGGGCGGGGGCGACCCGGGGCGACCCGGGGCGACCCGGGGCGGCGGGGGCCGCAGCATAGAGGAGGCCCCCACCGAGGACAACAACCGGCCGGCATCGCGGCGGTCTCCCGAGAGCGCGTGTCCTATACTCGCCGCCACCCTTCTACCCTGGCGGTCTCCCTGCGACGGAGGTCACCGACCGCCTCGCTGCCCCTGGGGATGACGCTCGCGTGTCCAGCGACCTCGGCTCCCGACCGCTCCGCCGGCCGGCCGGCTCTCAGCCCGCTCGACCACCGCAGTGGGGGCGAGCGCCGCGGACCACACGGCCGGTCGGCCCGCGCCGAGCGTCGCCCACCCGACGGGTGGCGTCCGTCCTGGCGGGCGTGCTCCGGCGCGCCGAAGATCGCCCGGACGCCCCCCGCCTGGCGGTCGCGATGCTCGCGGTGCTCGTCGGTGGCCTGATGATCGGAACCGCGGCGGCGTCGGACGACTACCTGCACCGCGGGATCGAGACCGGCGAGACGGCGCCGTACGCCCTCCACCCACTCGGCAGGGAGCCGGCGGTCAACGTCGATCTCTGGGACGTCCCGCCGGGCGACCTGCCGCGGGAAGCCGAACGCCTCCGGGAGGCGGGTTTTCGCTACGCCCGGCAGACCTTCCCGTGGGCCGAGATTGAGCCGTCGCCCGACGCCTTCGACTGGGACCGGGCCGACGCGATCGTCGCGGCGCTCGGCGGGGTGGGCATCCAGCCGATCGCCGTGCTGGCCGTCTCCCCCGACTGGGCGAGGGAGCCGGGTGCGGAAGCGGCCGTCGACGCCGCTCCACTCGAGCTGGACGCGTTCGGGGTCTACGTCGGCGCGTTCCTCGAGCACTTCGGGGGGCGAGTCGGTACCGTCCAGGTCTGGGACCATCCCAACGATCCCGTCCGCTGGGGCGGAGAGGCGCCGTCGGCGGTCGACTACGGGGCGCTGCTCGCCGTCGCCGCCAACGCGGCGCGGTCGGCGGCCCCGGCCCCTGCGCCGGTGCGGGTCGTCCTAGCCGAGCTGGCGCCGGCGCCGGACGGCGGCGCCACCGACCTCGTGTTCCTGGACGCGCTGTACCGAAGCGGAGCGCGCCCGTTCTTCGACGTGGTCGCGGCCGTGGTCGACGGCGGCGCGCGCTCTCCGTTCGACCGCCGGGTCGAGCCCGAACGCACGAACCTGTCGCGTACGGTGTTGTTCCGGGAGCTGATGCTCGACCAGGGCGACGGCGAGAAGCCCGTCTGGGCGACCCACTTCGGGTGGGCCGCCGGGGGCCCGACCGGTGTCGGCGCGGCGTCCCAGGCCGAGTTCGTGGTCACCGGCCTCGATCGCGCACGGGAGGAGTGGCCCTGGCTCGGCCTGGCCGTCGCATGGGCGTGGGCCGCGGACGGGCCCGAGGATCCCGCCGCCGACTACGCGCTCGTCGGACCGGGTGGCACCGAGGCGCCCCTCCTCGCCGAGCTCTCGGGTCGAGCGGCTTCCGCCGACGTCGCCCCCCCGGGCTGGGTCCCGCCGGGCACGCGGGGCGAGCAGCCCCTGGCACTCGCCTACGACGGGCAGTGGAGCGACGTCGGCATCGGCGAGTCGGCGTCCGGTCGCCGCACCACCTCCCAGGTCGGTGCGGCGGTCACGGTGCGGTTTACGGGGTCCGGCCTCAACTGCGTGCTCCGCTACGGACCACGGTCGGGACCGGTCCGCGTCACCCTCGACGGCGGCCCGCTCCCCGGTTCCGGTGAGCGCGCCGGTGACGCATCCCTGCTCTACCTCGACCGCTTCGAAGCGCTCGACGTTCCGGTCGCGCTGGCCGCCGGACTCGAGGGCGGCGAGCACGAGCTCCGGGTCGAACTGGTCGAACCAGGGGAACTGACCTTTGGCGGGGCCGTCGTGGTCCGGGAGCTACCGACGCTCTGGCCGGTGGTCGTCCTCGCCGGGGTCGGCGCGCTGGTGATCTTCTTCGGGCTGCGCGAAGGCGCCTATCTCTTCGCTCAGCGGGGCAACTTCCTGCCGCGGCGGCGCGCCGTCGAGCTGGGACGACCGCTCGACGGTTGGCAACCCACCCGACGCGCGTGAGAGACGCCGATGCCCGCTCACATCGAAGCGGCTGGACGACGAGCTGGCATTCCCTCCGAGACCACCGCGGGCCGCTCGGCCACCGGGGGGAGGCGGCTGGGCTGGGTCTCCTGCTCGGTGTCGGCGGGCTCGCCGCGCTCGGCCCGCCCGCGTTCGTCGTCGTGGGGATGCTGCTCGCCGCGATCGTGGTCGCCTGGTGGGCTCCGGGTGCGGCGGTCGCGGCCGCGCTGGCGGCAACGCCCTGGGGCTTCCACCCTGTCGCGGTGGCGGGGCGATCGTTCAGCCTGCTCGAGCTGGCGATCCTGGCGGGAGTGCTGGGCACGGCGCCGCGGATGCTCGCCAGTTCGGCCAGCGAAGCCGGGCGGGCGCGACTCCGGGGCCTGGTCCGGCCGTGGGCGGTCACGCTGCCGGCTGCCGGCTTGCTCGTCGTCGCGTCGTTGTCGCTGGTGACGCTCGCGGACCCCGGCCACCGGGCGGAGAGCCTGCGCGAGTATCGAACGGTGATGCTCGAGCCGCTCGCCTTCTTCGGCCTCTGCCGGTGGTCGATGGGTGGGGCGGCCGGCCGCGACCGAGGGGGCGGGGTCGCCCTGGCCGGCCTGGCGCTCCTCGGCTCCGGGGTCCTGGTCGCGGCGATCGCGATCGGGGAGGTGGCGACCGGCGGCGGGATCGCCGCCGATGCGGTCCGGCGCGCCACCGGTCCCTACCCGCACCCGAACAACCTGGCCCTGTACCTCGAGCGGGTGGCGGTGTTCGGGCTCGGTGCCGCGGCGATGGCCAGGAGCACCGCCGGACTCCGGATCGGACGCCGGGCCATTGCCGTCCTCACCTTGGTCTGCCTTCTCGGGCTCGTGCTGTCATTCTCCCGCGGCGGCGTCCTTGGCGCGGCCTGCGGCGCGGCCGTGGTCGCGTGGTCGGTCCGGTCACCTCGCCTTCGCCTGGCCGTCGGTGCCGGCGTGGTCGCCACCGTCGGCGTCTTCGCGGCGGCGGCGGGGCCGCGCCTCGTCGCGGCCGGCGGGCTCGGCGAGGGCCTCGCCGACTCCACGCGGTGGCCCATCTGGCGGGCGAGCCTCGCGATGGCGCGGGACCACCCGATCCTCGGCGTCGGTCTGGACCAGTTCCTCTACCAGTACTGGCCCCGCTACGTGGAAGCGCGGGCCTGGCCCGAACGCTACACGTCTCACCCCCACAACCTCGTCCTCGACCTCTGGCTGCGCCTCGGTATACTGGGACTCGTCTGCGCGGTGTGGCTCGGCGGTGCGGTCGCGCGAATCGCTCGACGCGGCGGCGGAGCGGCGCCCGGCGGGGCGGACGGGTGGCGTCTCGGCGCCGGCGGAGCGCTCGTCGCCGGTCTCGCCCACGGACTGGTGGACCAGGGATTCTTCTTGCCCGATCTGGCGGTACTGACCTGGTACTTCGTCGCGCTCGTGGAGGTCCCGGTGCGCTCGTGGCCGATGGGCGGCGGCGCCGAAGCGCTCGCCGCGGCGCCGGAGGCGGGGCACCGCCCGGTTAGTCGCCCCCGCGGCATGGGGGCGGCGTCGTGAGCGCGGCCGGGCTCGGCGGGCTGACCATCCGGCCCCCTGCGCGGGCCTCGCTCCCGGCGGCGCTGATCCCCGGCGGGCTGGCGGTCATCGCCGGGCTCGTCCTCCTGACCCTCCCCTGGCCGGGGAACCTGCTGATCCTCGCCGGCGCCGCCTGCGGCGTCGCGGCGTTGATCTCCCCGGCGACGGCGATCGGCCTGCTCGTGCTCAGCGTGCCGGTCCAGGCCTATGGCGAGGCGCAGATCGGTGCGGTCCACCTCACGCTGACCAAGACGCTGGTGGTTTCGGTAGGGATTGGCTGGGCATTCGGGGCGCTGACGCGTCGCCGGCCGCTCCGCGGGTCGTGGCTGGCGGCGCCGTTCGCGCTCTACGTCCTCGTGGTCGCCGTCTCTGTCGTCGGCGCCGAGCGGGTCCCGGCCTGGTCGACCGAGTTCTACCGGTGGGTGAGCCCGCTGCTGATCTACCTGGTGGCGGTCGACGAGTTGCGCCACCCCCGGGCGGTCCAACCGGCGCTGGTGGGGACCGCGGTCGGCCTTCTGTGCGTCGCGACCTTCGGCCTCGTCCAGGTCTGGCTGCACCTCGGGCCGCCCTCGTTCAGCGTTGGCGGCGTCACCCGGGCATTCGGCACGTTCGGCCAGCCCAACCCGTTCGCCGGCTACCTGGAGGTCACGGTCCCCCTCCTGGTCGCCGTGGTCGGGGCCTGGCTGGTCGCCGGCTCGGCTGGCCTGGCGCGACGGATGATCCCCGCCTGGCTGGCGGCGCTCGCCGCCGTGGCCGCCGTCCCCGGGCTCGTGGCGCTGATCCTGACCCAGTCGCGGGGTGGCTGGATCGGCGCGATGGTCGGGCTCGGCGCGGTAGTCTGGCTTTTGGGCGGCCGGATCCGCTGGGCCGGGGTCGGGGCGGTCGCCGCGGTGGCGCTCGTGCTCGTGCTGACCCCGCTGGGTGGCCGGGTCGTCCACCGGCTCGGCGGCGAGGCGATCGGCGGCGGGACCGAGACCGAGGTCACCGTCGCCAACTTCGCCGTCCGGGAGCGGCTCGCCCACTGGGGCGCCGGCATCGCGATGGTCAGGGACGCGCCCTGGTTCGGTGTGGGTGCCGGCAATTTCAACCGGGCCTATCGCGATGCGACGCCGGAGTGGCGGTTTCGCGTTCCCCGCGGCCACGCCCACAACGCCTACATCCACGCCGCCGCGCAGACCGGCCTGGTCGGCCTCGTCGCCTACCTGGCGTTCGTCGGCGCCGTTGGGCTGCGGCTTCGCACGCTGCTCAGAAGAGCCGGCGACGGCGCCGGGCGGTTCCTGGTCGTCGGCGCGATCGGCGTCAGCGCGGCCTTCGCGACCCACAACCTGTTCGACTATCTCCACGTCCACAGCCTACCTATCCAGCTGAGCGTGGTCTGGGCCCTCGCGGAGATCGGGGGCGGAGTTAGCTTCCCCGCCTCCGCCGATGGGGCGACGGCCACGGGAGTGAAGCCCGCGTGACCCGGCCAACGTCGACGGCGGTGGTCCTCCCTCCGGAGGCCGAGCAGTCGGGACCCCGCCAGCCATCCTTCGCACCCGTCGACGGCGAGGTGTTCGGGGGAACGGTGCTGGCGCCGAACGGCACGCGGGACGCGGGGCCGTCCCCCTCGTCCGAGGAGGAGTCCGGCCCGGGGTCCCTCCGCGAGAGGTTCCTGCGGCCGCAGACGCTCGTCTCCTTCGCGCTCGCGGCGGCGATCATCGCGTTCTTCTTCCTGCGCCTGGACATCGATCCGGCCGCGGTCTGGGCCAACCTGCGGCGTGCCAATCCCCTGACATTCCTCCTCGCGCTCTCCATCTTCTACCTGGGCTTCATCGTCCGGGCGGCACGGTGGCGGGCGATGCTCGGTCGGGTGGGGGTCGACGCGTCCCACGGGTTCCCGGTTCCGGCGCTGCCCGGCCTGGTCGAGATCTACGTGCTGTCCTGGTTCGCCAACTGCATCGTTCCCGCGAAGCTGGGCGACGCCTACCGCAGCTTCCTCCTCAAGCGGGCCACCCGGGCGCCGTTTAGCACCGGTCTCGGCACCATCCTGGCCGAGCGCCTGATCGACCTGCTCGCGCTTTTCGTCGCGATGTCGGTCGCGGCGGTGAGCGTCTTCGGGCGCCATCTCCCCGGTCAGGCCACCCAGACGTTGATCGGGGGCACCCTGCTGGTCGCGCTCGGCGCCGTCGGGCTGGCGGGCATGTGGCTCTCGCGGGATGTGCTCGAGCGCCGTCTCCCCGGGCGCTTCCGGGAGCAGTACGGCCGCCTCCACACCGCGGTCTTCGCGAGCCTGCGCCGCCCCGAGCGGTTCCTGGCGATCAGCGTCGGGATCTGGCTCAGCGAGGGGCTGCGGCTCTTTCTGGTCGCGCTGGCGCTCGGTGCCGAGGTCTCGATCTCGATGGCCGTCTTCGTGGCGCTGCTCAGTTCGCTGCTGACCGCGATCCCCTTCACCCCGGCGGGACTTGGGGTTGTCGAGGCGGCCATGATCGTGATGCTCGGCCTGGCCGACGTCGACAACTCGATGGCGACCTCGATCGCCATCCTGGACCGCGTGATCGGGTACTGGAGCCTGGTCGTGGTCGGGCTCGTCCTGTACGCGCGCCGGGTCCGGCGTGACCTCGCCTGAGCCGGGCACGATAGACTCGGACTGCCGCGCGGACGCCCCGCCGATCCGGATCCTCGTCGACGACAGCGCGGCCTTCCACCAGGGGGCGGGGATCGGCCGCTACGCGCGCGAAGTGGTGCCGGCGGCCGCGGCGGCCCTGCCGTTCGCTCGATGGACGCTGCTCCACGCGCCGGACCGGCCAGGACCCGCGCCGTTCGACGCGGCCACCCGCGACGCCTTCGCGCGGGAGGAGGGGCCGGCGACGATCGACGGGAGGAGCGGGCGGGTTCGGGTGCGCCGGGTGCCCCTCTCCCGGAGACGCCTGGACCAGTTCTGGTATCGGGTCCGGATCCCCCTGCCGGCCCAGGTCTTCGGCGGCCGGGCCGACGTCGTCTACTCGCCGGACTTCACGGCACCGCCGGCGGGCGGGACCCCGCGGGTCGTCACCGTCCACGACCTCGCGTTTCTGATCCATCCCGACCTGGCGCCGGCGCCCCTGCGCCGCTACCTCGGCGCGGTGGTCCCCCGCCAGGTCGCCGGCGCGGCGCGGGTCGTCGCGGTCTCGGAGACGACCCGGCGCGACCTCGTCGAGCGGTTGGGCGTGCCCCTGGAACGGCTGGCGGTGGTCCCGAACGGGGTCGAGCCCCGTTTCTTCGGCGCGACCTCGCCGGACGCGGCGCTGCGGGCCAGGCTGGGCCTCCCGGAGGCGTACCTGCTCTGCGTCGGCACGATCGAGCCGCGCAAGGACCACCGCACCTTGTTCCGGGCGGTCGCGGCACTCGGCGCTCGCCTGGACATGCCGCTCGTGGTCGCGGGGCGGCGGGGCTGGGAGTTCGCGCCGATCCTCGCCGCCGCGGAGCCGCTGCGAAGGGTCGGCCGGGTCCTCTTCCTCGATTACGTGCCCGATGCGGACCTCCCGTCGCTCTACGCCGGCGCGGCGGCAACGGTCTACCCGTCCCGCTACGAGGGATTCGGGCTGCCGGTGCTGGAGTCGCTCGCGGCCGGAGTGCCGACGGTGACGAGCGACGCGCCCGCCCTGCGGGAAGTCGGAGGCGAGGCGATCATCGCCGCGGCGGCCGGCGACGTGGCCGCCCTCGCCGACGCGATCGTCCGGGCGCTGGGGCCGGACCAGAGGACGGGGGCCGCTCGGGAGGCCCGGCAAGCGCGGGCCAGGCTCTGGGACTGGGACTCGGCCGGCCGGGCCCTGGCTGAGGCCCTACGCGACGCCACCTGCTCCGCGGTCACGCCCGCCACGGTCCCCAGGAGGAATGCGCCATGAGCGGGCGGAGACGCCGGGGCGGGGGGGCGCGAGGTCGCCTCTCGGAACGGGGTATCCTGCTCGTCGTGGCCGGCGTGTTGATGGTCAGCATCCTGTGCATGCTGGTGGTCGTGCTCGGGGTGATCCTGGGTCGCTAGAGCCGGCGCCGGGAGGGCCGCGGTCGCGGCCGGAGCCGTCGCGGCGGGTGGAGGATCGGGATGGTCGCGGTTGAGACTCAACCCGTGGAGCGGCCGGCGGCGCTCACGGTGGCCGAGTTCCGGGCGGTCGCCGCGCGGATCGAGGCCGAGGTCGGCCGGGTCATGGTCGGCCAGGCCGAGGTGGTCCGGGACGTCCTGATCAGCGTGATCGGCGGCGGACACGTCCTGCTCGAAGGGGTGCCCGGGCTCGGCAAGACGATGCTCGTGCGGACGCTGGCCGACGCGCTGGACCTGGAGTTCAGCCGGATCCAGTTCACGCCGGACCTGATGCCGGCGGACATCACCGGAACCAACATCCTTGTCGAGGACCAGGAAGGCCGCCGCCGGTTCGCCTTTCAGCGCGGGCCGATCTTCGCCAACCTGGTCCTCGCCGACGAGATCAACCGGGCGACCCCGAAGACGCAGTCGGCCCTGCTGGAGGCGATGCAGGAGCAGACGGTGACGATCGCCAACGTGGTCCACCCGTTGGCCCGCCCGTTCTTCGTCCTGGCGACGCAGAACCCGCTGGAGATGGAAGGCACCTACCCGCTGCCCGAAGCCCAGCTCGACCGGTTCTTCTACAAGCTGCTGGTGCGGTACCCGACCGGAGGGGAGCTGACCGAGATCCTGCGGCGGACGACCAGTGGCGAGCGGGCCGGGGCCGAGAAGGCGGCCGACGGGGCGACGATCGCGGCGATGGGGACGCTGGCGCGGCAGGTGCCGATCGCCACCCACGTCAGCGACTACGTCGTGCGGCTGGTGCTGGCGACGCACCCTGACCGGCCGGAGACGGTGCCAACCGTGAAGCGCTACGTCCGGTACGGGGCCAGCCCGCGGGGCGCGCAGGCGATCGTGCTCGGGGCGAAGATCCGGGCGCTCGTCGAGGGCCGCCTCAACGTGGCGATGGAAGACGTGCGGGCGGTGGCGTTGCCCGCGCTGCGCCACCGGGTGCTGCTGAACTTCGAGGCCGAGGCGGGCGGCACGACGTCCGACGAGGTGCTCGCCGGCCTGTTGGACGAAGTCTCGGAGACGGTGCGCTGAGCGGGCGATGCGGTCGGATGCGGCCGCGGCTCGCGGTCGTACAGCAGTAGGGGGAGGTCGGCCGGGACGCTTGACAGCCCGTTTTCGGCCATGGTACCTTCTCGGCCGTCGCGGAGGCGTGGTGTAGCGGCCTAACATGCAGCCCTGTCAAGGCTGAGATCGCGGGTTCGAATCCCGTCGCTTCCGCATCGTCCCGCTCAGACGGGACAGGTGAGACGCCGCCGCCCGGTCCGCCGGGGGCGGCGTCGCCGTTTCCGCCGC
>CADCWG010000290.1 GCA_902806335.1 uncultured Thermomicrobiales bacterium
GTTCCCGCGCCTCTGGACACACGGCCGGCTCTCCTGGGAGATGGCGCGCCGTCCGCCGACGGTCCTCTTCGTCCCCGCCCACGTCGTCCCGATGGTCCACCCCGCGACGGTCGTCACCGTCCACGACCTGGGCTACCTGGTCGAGCCCGCGGCCCACCCTGCCGTGGACCGGCGTCGCCTGGACTGGACCACCCGGTGGAGCGCGCGCGCCGCGCGCCGGGTGATCGTGCCGTCCGGGGCCACGCGGCGGGATCTGGTCCGCTTCTACGGCGTGCCCGAGGCCGAGATCCGCGTGATCCACCACGGCGTCGGGCCGGAATTCCGTCCCGTCGCCCCGAGTGACGCCGTCGCCACCAGGGCCCGGCTGGGCCTGCCGGACCGCTTCGTCCTCGCGGTGGGCACGGTCCAGCCACGGAAGAACCTGGGCCGCCTCGCCGTCGCCCTGCGGTCCCTCGCCGCCGCCGGGCTGCCTCACCGGCTGGTCGTCGCCGGACGCCGGGGCTGGCTCGCCGACGCCGTCGAGGCGGAGATCGCCGCCAGCGGGATGGCCGAGCGCGTGGTGCGACTCGACTACGTGGACCCGACCGACCTGCCGGCGCTGTACGGGGCGGCGGAGGCGTTCTGCTTCCCTTCGCTGTATGAGGGGTTCGGTCTGCCGGCCCTCGAAGCGATGGCCACCGGCGTGCCGACTGTCGTCGCCAACCGCGGGGCGCTGCCGGAGGTCGTCGGCGGGGCGGCGATCCTCGTCGACCCGACCGACCCGGCGGCGATCGGCGCCGCGCTCGTCCGGGTGCTGACGGACGCGGCGGAGCGCGAGCGGCTGGTCGCGGCCGGGCCGCCACGGGCCGCCGGCTTCTCCTGGGACCGCGCGTCCGCCGAGACCTTCCGGCTCCTGCGGGAGGTGGCCGACGAGGGCCGACGACGCTGATAGGTCACGCCGCCGAGCCTTCCCGGGAACCCCGCGTCCGGGAGAAACGTCGTACCAGCGGTCGCGCCCTGGGGTGCCGCACCTGGCACAGCCCGTGCAACAAGGTCGCGGGCTACTTGACGGAGAGGTGGGGCAGATGGCGGCGTCCGGGCGGCTGATCGGAATCCTGCTGATCGGCGCCGGGGTCGTGCTCGGGGTCGCCGGCGGGGTCTGGCTCGCGACGAACGTGAGCGAGGGCACCCTGCGGGGGAGCGGCGCCGCGTTCGGCGCCATCCTGCTCTTCGGCTTTCTCGTCCTTCCCCTGGTCGGCGGCGGGGCCTTCTTCCTCGCCCGCGGCACCGCGGAAGCCAAGGACCTCTCCCGGGTCCGCGAGCAGCGCCGTCTGCTCGACATCGTCAGCACCCGCGGCCAGGTCGCGATCAGCGACCTCGTCCTGGAGACCGGCTCGACGCGGGACAAGGTGCAGAGCGACCTCTACGACCTGGTCGGACGCGGCCTCTTCAGCGGCTACGTGGACTGGGCGAAGGGCACCCTGTTCTCAGTCGAGGCCCGCCAGCTCCAGGGGCGCCACAACTGTCCCAACTGCGGGGGTCAGGTCGAGCTGGGCGGCAAGGGGCTGATCAAGTGCCCCTACTGCGGCGCGGAGATCTTCCTCTAGGGAAGCCTCCCCCGAGGAAACGGGCACGAAGCGATGGCCCGACGGGGGCTTGACCGGCCGGAGATGGAGCGAACCATGGGCGGCACCACGAACGAGTTCGACCGCCGGACCGCCGCCGGGGCGGACGGGGGCGACGAAGCCGAGCGGATGGGCCGTCGGGTCACGAGCCTGCTCGAGCGGGTCCCGGGCTACCGCGGCTACCGGGACAAGGAGGACCGCCGCGACGCCGACCGCCGGGTCCGCGACCACCTGGCGGTCGCCTTCGGGAACCAGGCGGAGCGGGTCGAGCGGGTCGCGCACGACCTCGCCACCCAGCGTCGGATCATGGACATCGGTCCGGTCGACGGCTTCGCCGGGTCGATCCGGCGCCTGATCGACCGGATCACGACCGCCAGCTACGGTTACGGCGGACTCTTCGGCGAGCGGGATGTGGACGCCGCCGCGCTCGACCAGCTGCGGCGCTTCGACGAGGGGTTGCTCGCGGGTGTCGGCGAGCTTGACGACCCGCTCCAGGGCCTCGAGGCGGCGCTCGTCGCCGACGGCGACCTCCAGGCGCCCGCCCGCGAGGGCGAGCGGCGCGTCGCGGCGATCCTCGCTCGACTCGACCTGCGCGGTCAGGTCGTCGAGCAGGGCAAGCCCGCCGAGGAGAGCAAGGTGCTCGCGGTGCTGGGCGGGCCGGACCCGGCGACCGCCACGCCGCCCACCTGGAACCTGGACGCCGGCGAGGCGCTGACGGTCCTCGGTGACGACTTTCTGGTCGACGCCCGGCTCGACCTTGCCGCGGAGCGCCCGCTGCGGCTGTTCCGGCTCGGCGGCGGCGGGGGGGAGCGGTGGCTCCTGGTGCCGGACCGCGGCGACGGCGACTTCGCCCTGCTCGCCCCGACGGGTGGCAGCGTCGAGCCGGGGCCGCCGCCGACCATCGACGGCACGCCCTTCGCGGAGCGTTCCGGCGGGACGGGCGACGGCGAGTTGGTCGGCCCCGGGGGGGCATCCGGGCGACGGGCGCTCCGCTACGCCGTCCTGGTCGGCACAGAGGACCCAGCGGCCAGGGCCGTCGTACTGGACTGGCAAGGGGGTGAGCGGCAGGTGCTGGTCGGACGGCAGACCCACCCCAACGACATCGAGGTCTTCGGCAGACCGACCGGCTCCTAGGGCCGCCTGCCCACCGGTGCGGGCCGGTGGCCGGTTCCTATCCGAGAATGGTCACGGTCGCCCGGGGCGACCACTCGTACGATCGCCAGACCAGCGCGCGTCGCCGGTCCAAGGGAGGAACGACCAGATGGGCATGATGGATCGTATCTCGCGCCTCGTCCGCGCCAACGTCAACGACGTGCTCGACCGGGCCGAGAACCCCGAGCAGATGCTCGACCAGATCCTGCGCGACATGCAGTCGAACATGACGACCGCCCGCTCGCAGGTGGCGTCGATGATCGCGCAGGAGAAGGAGCTGGAGGCCGACCTCAACGAGACCCGCCAGCTGGCCGCGGAGTGGGGCAGCAAGGCCCAACGCGCCGTGTCCGCCGGCAAGGACGATCTCGCCCGCGAGGCCCTGCGCCGCAAGCGGGACAACGAGGAGAACGCCCGCGTCTACGCGCAGCAGCACGCCGCGCAGGAGCAGATGGTCGAGAAGCTGAAGGCGCAGCTTCGCCAGCTGGAGGCGAAGTACCAGGCGACCCTCAGCCAGCGCGACACGATGATCGCCCGCCAGCGTCGTGCGCGTGCCCAGCACCAGGTCTCGCAGTCGCTCGCCACCTTCTCGCCGATGGACCCGTCCTCCGAGCTGGAGCGAATGGAGCGCAAGATCCGGAGCCAGGAGGCGCAGGCAGCTGCCCTGACCGAGGTGGGCGATACCTCGTTCGATGCCCAGTTCCGCGAGCTGGAGTACGACGACGACGTCGAGCTGGAGCTCGCCGCGCTGAAGGGCGACGCCGCGCTTCCCGCCGGCAACGTGCCCACATCCGGCATGGGCCAGGACGACGTGGCCGTGACCGCGACCGACGCGCACGGCGGCCAGTCCAGCAGCGGCTCGGCGTAGCGGTATCTCTGCCGGGGGCGGGGGCAGACCATGTCCCGCCCCCGGCCTCTGACCGGAGCAGTCCCAGTCCCGGCCGCCCTCGTGCTTCGGGCGCGGCGCGCCAAGGAGCCGACCCCACGATGGCCATCCTCGACCTGATCGAGCATCCGAATGAGATGAGCGGCGAGATCGTTCGCCGCGTGCCCGAGGGCGACTCCGGGGAGTTTCGGCTCGGCTCGCAGTTGGTGGTCCGGGAGGGCCAGCGGGCGATCTTCGTCCGCGACGGCAAGGCCCTCGACGTCTTCGGGCCGGGCCGGCACACGATCTCGACCAACAACATCCCGCTCCTGACGGGGCTGATCGGGTTGCCGTTCGGTGGCCGGTCGCCCTTCACGGCCGAGGTCTACTTCGTGTCGATGCGCGAGTTCACCGACATGAAGTGGGGCACCGCCCAGCCGGTCGTCTACCGCGACTCCGAACTCGGGATGGTCCGGCTCCGCGCCTTCGGCACCTACGCGATGCGGGTCGCCGACCCCCAGGTCTTCGTCGGCACGGTGGTCGGCGCCCGCGGCGCCTACACCACGGCGGCGATCGACGACTTCCTCAAGAGCGTGGTGATCAACGAGTTCAACGACCTGCTCGGCGAGGTCCAGACCTCGATCCTCGATCTCCAGCGGATGACGGGGGAGATCGCCGACGGGGCGCGGCACGCGCTCGGCGACGACTTCCAGCGGCTCGGCCTGGCGCTGACCGCGTTCAACATCTCGGCGATCACCCCGCCGGACGAGGTGATGCGCCGGATCGACGAGCGCTCGGGGATGGCGGCCCTCGGGGACATGGGCACCTACACGCAGTTCCAGGCCGCGCAGGCGCTGCGCGACGCGGCCCAGAACCCGGGCGGCGCCGGGGACGCCACCTCGACAGGGGTGGGGTTGGGCGCGGGCCTCGGGCTCGGCCAGGCGATGGCCGGTGCGGTCAGGGCCGGGTTCGCGGGCCAGGCCGCGCCACAGCAGGCCGCGCCTCAGCAGGCGGCGCCCGCCGCCGCGCCAGCGACGACCACCTGCCCGAACTGCCAGGCGACGGTCGCGGCCGGCGCGAAGTTCTGCCCGAACTGCGGCAAGGCGCTCCAGGCCGCGCCGGTGGTCTGCCCCAAGTGCGGCACCCAGAACCAGGCGGGAGCCAAGTTCTGCACAAACTGCGGCACCGGCCTGGCTACCGGGGGATAGCCGCCCCCGATCACCGGAGACCGCTCGGAGCGAGGAGGTCGGCTCGTCCGGCCCCCTCGCTTTGTCTTTGGCGATCTGCGGATCCGAACCCAACTCCGCGTGTAACAGGCCCCTGCGTCGCTGATCTCTGGGTCGATCCCCGGCCTGTCCTCGGCATGTCTTCGGCTTGTCTTCTCCACGACCCGCTAGATCTCCTGTTGCACGAGGAGCCTCCAACCCGTCGTAGCGCCTCTCTCGCCGGACACCCTGCCGTTTGCCGACGCCTTCGACGCGCTGCCACACAGCCCCGTCGACGACAGGGATTCACCACCAGGAACCGCGGTTCTTAGCGCGCCTGCCTTCTGGACAGCTAACGCGGAACTCGGGTGATCGCCGGGTCTTCGCCCGGCGGTCCCGCGGCCGGCTTCAGCCCACTTCGTGCCTGAGCCCCGGGCTTGCCCAGGGCGGGCCCGGCCGCCAGCGCGCCCCCAAACCACTATTGGACAGACGGATTCCGTATACCGCCACTGATCGCCTTGCACTGGCACCGTCGACAGCGGCGGCCACGGGTGCCGCCTAAGGATCTTCGCCGACTCCTTTGCCGGACTGCCTGGCAGCGGGCCTGGCAACCGCCGGTGAAGATCCGGGGTAGGCATGGAGACGCACCGAGGCTTGTGCATCTCTGGCCGATTGTGCGTCCGTCATTGACGGCGGGGCGGCTGGTCGTTACGGTTCGCACCAAGGCGCACGAAGAGTCTGACGAGGGCAGGCGGCGGGATGGCAACGGCGGCGGGTATCACGGCGGCAGACATCCGCACACTGATGGACCAGCGGGGGCTCACCCAGCACCAGCTCGCGGCGTTGCTGCGGCCGCCGGTCAGTCACACGACCGTCGGCCGCTGGCTGCGCGGAGCCACGCCGTATCCCCGACACGCCGTCCAGCTCCGAGGGCTGCTTGCCGGAGGGACCGAGGCGGGGGGTGCACCGGCCACGCCGACTCCACGCTCGGCCGTCGCCCCAGCACCGGGTTGGACCGCAGGGCGGGCTGGCACCACCAGACGTGCGACCACAGCCCCCGTCGCGGGACGGGGGTACGCGAATCGGACGGAAGGCAGAAACGGGATGAGTGAGGCGATCGGCGACGGGTTCGGCGGCGAGCGGCAGCGGGAGAAGGTCCGCGTCGCGATCATCGGCGTGGGCAACTGCGCCTCGTCGCTGGTCCAGGGCGTCCAGTACTACCAGAACGCGCGCGAGGACGAGTTCGTCCCCGGGCTGATGCACGTCAACCTGGGCGGCTACCACATCCGCGACATCGAGTTCAGCGCCGCGTTCGACATCGACGCCAACAAGGTCGGCAAGGACCTGTCCGAGGCGGTCTTCACCGAGCCGAACAACACCATCAAGTTCAGCGACGTGCCGCACCTCGGCGTGCCGGTGCACCGCGGGATGACCCACGACGGGCTCGGCAAGTACCTCTCCCAGGTGATCACCAAGGCCGATGGCCCGACGGCCGACATCGTCCAGATCCTGCGCGACACCCGCACCGATGTCGTCGTCTCCTACCTGCCGGTTGGCTCCGAGATGGCGACCAAGTGGTACGTGGAGCAGATCCTCGAGGCCGGCTGCGGCTTCGTGAACTGCATCCCCGTCTTCATCGCCCGCGAGGAGTACTGGCAGAAGCGCTTCCTCGACAAGCGGCTGCCGGTCGTCGGCGACGACATCAAGAGCCAGGTTGGCGCGACGATCACCCACCGGGTGCTGAGCCGCCTGTTCGCCGACCGCGGCGTCCGCGTCGACCGCACCTACCAGCTCAACTTCGGAGGCAACACCGACTTCCTGAACATGCTCGAGCGCGAGCGTCTCCAGTCGAAAAAGATCTCGAAGACGGACGCGGTGACGTCGCAGATCGACTACGTGCTGCCCAGCGCCGACGTCCACGTCGGCCCGTCGGACTACGTGCCCTGGCTCCAGGACCGGAAGTGGGCGCACATCCGCCTCGAGGGGACTACCTTCGGCGACGTCCCGCTGAACGTGGAGCTCAAGCTGGAAGTCTGGGACTCGCCCAACTCGGCCGGCGTGGTCATCGACGCGGTCCGCTGCTGCAAGCTGGCCCTTAACCACGGGATCGGCGGGGCGCTCCTCGGGCCGTCCAGCTACTTCATGAAGTCGCCGCCCGAGCAGTACCACGACGACCTCGCCCGCGACCGGACCGACGAGTTCATCGGCATCTACGGCGAGCAGAGCGCGGCCCACGCCCCGGCGGCGACCGCCGAGGTCGCCACCGGCGACGACTAGCGCTTGCCCGACCTCCCCGTCACACCTAGCCGGCGCGCCCGTCCCCAACGCTGTGGGCGGGCGCGCCGGCGTTTTCCGAGCGGGTCGATCCCACGCGCGGAACCGACAGGGTGGGGAACACCGAGACGGTCGGGGCCGGGTTGCTGACGACCGGCTGGGTCGGTGGAGAACCGGCCCGGTTGCCAGCGGGACAAGGCCCCGGTGTCGCTCGGCGACCCCGCGTCCGCGGCCCCCTCACGGCGTGACTCGCGGTCCGGCCGGGGCACTGGCAGGTTGGACCGCTCCGTGGTCCCCGGTGAGCCCGCAGAACGGACCACGGCAAGCGAGGCCCTCACGTCGTCACGAGGGGCGAGCGGCGCTCGTGGCCGAGACCAGGCTATCGTCCCCCGGACGCTGAGAAGCCGCCGAAGGCTCCTGAGCGCGCGGTCGCAACGATTGAGCCCGTCCGTGCGTACCCGCGGATGCCGAGCGCCTACGGGCGTCGCCAGCCGGACGGACGCTCCGTGCCGGCCGGCCGTCACGCTGGCTCCGGGAACGCGTCGACGCTCCCCCGTGTCGTGGGCCGCATCGACGCACGGTGGAAGTCCGCCCGGTTGCGCGGACCGCGTTGACGCCCCCGGACGGCAGATCTGTTGGTGTCCGGCGCCACGGACCCGGCGGGCACCGCCCGGCCGGCTCGCTAGCTTGGACCGAGGGGCACCCCACTCCCCCACCCAACCCCCCATCCGAGCGCGAGCGAGTGACCGGTTTTCGGCGTACGTACGCCCGAAAACAGGGCGCGGACGGCGCCGCCAGGTGGTATACTTCTTATGTCTGTCTGAGGCCAATCCTGGTCCGCTGCGAGGGAGTGTGCGCGTGGAGATCGGTAACGTTCGGATCGCCGGCATCGAGAACGAGATGCGGCAGTCCTTCCTCGCGTACGCCATGAGCGTGATCGTCTCCCGCGCCCTCCCCGACGCCCGAGACGGCCTCAAGCCCGTCCAGCGCCGCGTGCTCTACGCGATGGCCGAGATGGGCATGCGTTCGACCGCGCGCTACCGCAAGAGCGCCGGGATCGTGGGCGAGGTCCTCAAGTCCTACCACCCCCACAGCGACACCGCCGCCTACGACACGCTCGTCCGGATGGCGCAGGACTTCAACCTCCGCTACCCGCTCGTGGACGGCCAGGGCAACTTCGGCTCGGTCGACGGCGACGGCGCGGCCGCGATGCGCTACACCGAGGCGCGCCTCGCGCCGATCGCCGACGAGCTGCTGGCCGACATTGACAAGCGGACGGTCGACTTCGGGCCGAACTACGACGCGTCCACGCAGGAGCCGCTGGTCCTCCCCAGCCGGCTGCCGAACCTGCTGATCAACGGCAGCGTCGGGATCGCGGTCGGCATGGCGACCAACATCCCGCCGCACAACGTGACCGAGATCTGCGACGCCGTCGCCCACCTCGTCGACCACCCCGATGCGACCGTCGAAGACCTGATGGCCTTCGTCAAGGGACCGGACTTCCCGACCGGCGGCACCATCCTCGGCACCGAAGGCATCAAGGCCGCCTACGCGACCGGCCGCGGCCGGATCGTGATCCGCGCGAAGGCCTTCGTCGAGGAGGCCGCCCGCGGCGGCCGCTACCAGATCGTGGTCACCGAGCTGCCCTACCAGGTCAACAAGGCCGCCCTGCTGGAGCGGATCGCCGACCTGGTCAAGGAGGACAAGCTCGACGGCATCTCCGACCTCCGCGACGAGTCCGACCGCTCCGGCATGCGGGCGATCATCGAGCTGAAGCGCGACGCCCAGCCGATGAAGGTGCTCAACAGCCTCTTCAAGCACACCGCGCTGCAGCAGACCTTCGGCGTCAACATGGTCGCCCTGGTCGAGCGCGGCAGCCAGCCCCGCGTGCTGACCCTGCGGCGCGCCCTCCAGGAGTACATCGCCCACCGCCAGGAGGTCGTCACCCGGCGGACCGAGTTCGAGCTCGAGCGGGCGCGACGCCGCGCCCACGTCCTCGAAGGGCTCAAGATCGCGCTCGACCAGATCGACGCGGTGATCGCCACCATCCGCCGCTCGCAGACCACCGACACGGCCCGCAAGAACCTGATGCAGGGCTTCAAGCTCTCCGAGGTCCAGGCGAACGCCATCCTCGACATGCGGCTGGCGCGCCTGGCGGCCCTCGAGCGCAAGAAGATCGACGAGGAGTACCGGGACCTGCTGGTCGAGATCGGACGCCTCGAGGCCCTGCTGGCCGACCCGCAGCTGATCCTTGGCGTTATCCGGTCGGACATGCTGGCCCTCAAGGAGAAGTACGGCGACGAGCGGCGGACCCGGATCCAGGACATCTCGGGAGTCCTCAGCGAGGAGGACCTGATCCCCGAGGTTGACGTCCTCGTCACGCTGACCAGCCGCGGCTACGTCAAGCGGATCGCCGACGGGGCCTACAAGACCCAGCATCGCGGTGGCCGCGGCGTGACCGGCGTCACGATGCGCGAGGAGGACTCTCCGCAGCACATCCTCGCCGCCAACACGATGGACTCGCTGCTCGTCTTCACCAACCGCGGCCGGGTGTACCAGCTCAAGGTCCACGAGTTGCCCGACTCGGGTCGGACCGCGAAGGGCGTTCCGATCGTCAACCTGATCAACCTCCAGCCCGACGAGACGGTCACGACCTTGATGAAGGTCAAGGACTTCAGCGCCGCCAACTACCTCTTCTTCACCACCCGGCTTGGCCGGGTCAAGCGGACGAGCCTCGACCAGTTCTCCTCGGTGCGCTCCTCGGGCCTGATCGCGCTCGGGATCGAGCCGGGCGACGAACTGGCCTGGGTCCGGATGACCGATGGCGACAGCGACGTGATGCTGATCACCGAGAACGGCCAGGCCATCCGCTTCGCCGAGACCGACGTGCGGGCCATGGGCCGCCCCGCCGCCGGGGTGATCGGTATCCGGCTCGAAGGCAAGGACCGCGTCATCGCCTTCGACGTCTGCCCGCCCGACGGCGAGGTGCTGGTCGTCGCCGCCCGCGGCCTGGGCAAGCGGACGAAGATCGCCGAGTACCCCCGTCAGGGCCGAGGCGGCAAGGGCGTCACCGCGATGCGCCTCACCCCGCGCACGGGACCGATCGTCGCCGCCGGTATCCCGAGCCCCGAAGACACCGTGCTGATGATGAGCACGTCGGGGAAGGTCGTCCGCATCCCCGTGGCCCAGGTCTCCCTGATCGGGCGCGCCACCCAGGGGGTGACGGTGATGCGGCTCACCGACACCGAGCAGGTCGCCTCGATGGCCCTGATCGCGCCGCGGGACGAGGCCGACGACCTCCGCCTGGCGTCGACGCTGGACGGGCACGATGAGGTGGACGCCAACGGCCAGGGGGTGCGTCCGGCCCGGCAGCCGGTTGCCGCCCCGAACGGCACGGCCAAGGCCCCGCCCACGAACGGCTCGTCGCCCGCGTAGGGCGTCCGCGCCGCACAGCGCCGCATCCGGGCGCGGATTGGCCCCGCCGTTGGCGGGGCCAATCGGCGCCCGTTATCGTCGGTACTCCGGCCCTCCGATGGCGCGGCGCGACGATGCCCTGGCGTGGCGACAGGGTGCGTCCTGGTCGGGCCCGGGTCGCCTGGCGTCACTCCGGAGTCATGCCGAGCGCGGGCCGTTGCCGGGAGGACCGGTGGCGCGCCGGTGACAGGGTCCGCCCGGAGTTGAGCCCCGGGGTAAGCGACGAAGCCGGCTGACGCCGACTACGAGTCCGCCGGGCGAAGCGGCAGCGGTCACCCGGATTCGGGATCAGAAATCGAACCGGATCCCGGTAACGGCCGGCGGAGTCGGGGGGAATGGAGGGCTCGGCTCGCCCGGGGCTAGCTTCGAGGCCAGAGGCCGAGGCACCAAGCCCGCTGAGGTCGGCGGCCGACCTGCCAGGCGAAGCGATAACGGCCGCCGCCATCCCCACGCCGCCGCCGGCAGGGTCGCTTACAGCGTGCGTCGGGGCCTCGGGCCGACGCGTGGCACCAGAGGATGCCCGCCTGCGGGGAGGAGTGCGTCGTCCCTACGGCTCACCGCGGCGAACCTCCGCCGCGACCCGGCGGAGCCAGACCGCCAGCAGCGGGACGCCGACCGTCAGCAGGACGTCGACGACCACGACCGCCAGGAGGGTGTACGGCACCACCTGTCCGGTCGACTCCGGCAGACCCGGGTCCTGGCCGAAGGCGAGGAACACCGCAAACGTGCCGCCGAGCGCGAGCGGGGCCACCAGCGGTCGGGTGCCCCTCGGCAGGAGGCGCCCCAACCCGACGACCGCCGCCGATGCCGCCGTGACGAGCGCCAGCAGCGGCAGCGCGTCGGTGGGCAACTGCTCGGCGGGGTGCAGGAGGACCACCGGCACCAGCAGCGCCGCGGGAACGAAGAGCAGGGACGTCTCCTCCGGAACCTCCCAGGTCAGCGCCGCCACCAGGAGGGCCGTGAGCACCAACCCAACCACGGTCGCCGCGCCCGTCAGCAGCAGCGGCCCGGCGGACGCGCGCTCGAAGGAGACGTAGGGCACGCCGGCGTAGGTGGCGAGCAGGGCCAGCAGCGGCAGCAATCCGCCCAGCGCGGCGAGGTTGGCCAGCCAGACCCGGACGAGCGGATCCCACTCCATCGCCCTCGCCACCGCATAGCCGGTCACCTGCAGCAGCACCACCACCAGCACCGCCGAGGGCACCCGGTCCGCCCCTGATAGCGGCCCGAACGTGCCGAGCGCGAACGCGCCGAGCGCCGTCAGGAGGTGCGGCGACGCGCCGATCGCCGCCGCCGCCACCGCCTGACCCGACCCCGCGACACTCGGCCCGCGCCGCCCGGCGCGGCGGCCGTCGAGCGGCCGGGGCGCCTCCACCGGGGCGGCCGGCGCGGAGTGCGCGACTGGGAAGGGCGCGGTCGGAGGGCGCATGGTCTCGAATGGCGGTACCGGTTCGCGCTCCGCCGTCCCGTCGTCGAGGCCCTTGCGGGGCAGCCGACGGTCGAAGAGGTCGGCGAGGTCGGGGAGCGCGCCCACGGCCGCGTCCTGCCGGCCGCGGTCGAGCCGTCCCGGCGTGCCTTCGGCGTCGTCCTGCAGCCCCGGCAGTTCCCGCGCGCGGTCGCGGGTGGGGTCAGGCCGGACCACCGGCGGGGACCGGGGCCGTGGCGGACCCGGCGGCGACCGGGCGGAGATCGGCGATCGGAACGGCGCGGCGGCGTCGACCGCGGAACGCCGCGAGCGCCTCCACGCCGCAGAGTGCCAGCATGTCGAGGGTCACCGGCAGACCGGCGCCGACCGTCTGCGCGGCGTGGGAGTCGGTCCCGGTGGTGATCAGGCTCCCCCCGGCGTCCACGTACCAGCGCACGATGGACGGCCCGGGCATGCTCGCCTTCGGCGTCTGGCGCAGACCGGAGGTGTTGATCTCGAAGGCGGTCTCGGTTCGGATCATCGCCGCGAAGACGGGCGCCAGCGCCTCACGGAAGGCGAGGGGATCGTAGTCGCGGTGGGACGCCGGGGCGTACCGCTTCGGGATGTCGAGGTGACCGATCGTGTCGAACCAGCCTGTCTCGACCGACGCGAGCACCTCCGCGTAGTAGGGCCGGAAGACGTCGCCCAGGGTTCGCCCGGCGAAGTACTCGGGGAAGATCGGCACCGGGCCCGTCGGGGTCCGCGCGTAGTGGACGGACCCGATCACCAGGTCGAAGGCACCGGCATGGTCCGCGAGGAACCGCTCGACGTCGCGGGCGATCCCGGTGTTGAAGTCGACCTCCGCCCCGGCGAGCACGGTCAGCTGGCCGTCGAACTGCCGGCGACTGGCGTCCACCGCGCGGAGGTACTCCTCGGCGCGGTAGTAACCGAAGCCGATGTCGCTCGGCTCGTGGTCGACGTGGTCGGTGAAGGCGATCTCGGTCACGCCCGCGGCCACCGCCGCGCGGCACGACTCCGCCATCGGGACCTTGCAGTCGACCGAGAATTCGCTGTGGACGTGGTAGTCGAGCACGGCTGGGCGTCCCCGCGGGGCATCGGGCGGCGGTCGGCTCGGGTGCGGCCAACTATAGCAGGGGCGCCGCTGTCACCTTCCCGCCGACGCCCCTCGGCACTCTGGCGTACCGGGCTCGCCCGCCCATCCGCCGCACCGACGCGCGAAAGGGCCAGCACCCGTCCCGACCCGGACGGCCCAGCACGACGCCCGCCGCATCGCCTCGGGTCGGGGCTCTCCCTGGCGGGACGCATCACAGGCGCGGGCGCGTCACACGACCGGCGAACCGACATGTCCCGCGCGTCGTCAGTCTTGCCTCGGCAGCGGGGACGCCGCGGGTGGGCCACCGGGGAGCCGCTGCTAGAATCCAGGCCGCGGGACGGCGCGGGAGCGGGGGCGAGCGAGTGGACCTGGGGCCGGTCTGGGACGAGACGCGGAGCGAACTGGCCTCGTCCTACCGCGACGTCGTGGGCTTCCTCGTCGCCCTCGTCGAGGCGGTGCTGGTCATCGCGGCGGCCGTCTTCGTCGCCCGGACGATGCGGGGACGTGCCCGGCGGTCCCGTGTCGCGGCTCGTGTCAGCCCTAACCTTGCCACCCTGATCGTCAACGCCGCCGGTGTCGCCGTCTACGTGGTCGCCGCCGCCGCCGTGCTCGGCCTGTTCGGCGCGAGCTGGACCGCCCTGCTGACGGTGCTCTCGGTCGGTACCGTCGCGATCAGCCTGGCGCTCCAGGACGTGCTGCGGAACGTGGTGGCCGGGGTCTACGTGCTGGTCGAGCGCCCCTTCACCATCGGCGACCGGGTCCGCGTGCGGGATGTCGAGGGCGAGGTCGAGGGGATCGAGCTGCGCACCACCGTGATCAGGAACGCGAAGCAGGAGCGGGTGCTGGTCCCCAACGCGGTCGTCTTCAGCGAGGTGCTCACGAACCGCTCGGCGTATCGGACCCAGCAGACGTCGCTCCGCCTCGAAGGTGTCCGCTCCCCGATCGAAGGGGCGGAGGCGACCGTCCGCATCGCCCTCGCGGGGTTACCCGGGCTGCGGGAGCCGTCGCCGCGCCTGGCGGTACAGAAGGTGAGCGACGAGGGCGCGACGCTGGACGTCGAGGTCTGGCACGACGCCGGCGAACCGATCGAGGGCGTCGCGATCGCCCGGCTTCGGCAGTGCTTCCCGGAGGCGACCGTCTCCCTCGGCGCGGCCTAGCGGTGGCATCGACCTCACCACCGCGCATCGGCATCCTCGGCGGCACCTTCGACCCGGTCCACGTCGGGCACCTCGTGGCCGCGACGGAGCTGCGGCACCGCCTGGGTCTGGCGCGGGTGCTCTTCCTGCCGGCGGGCCGGCCACCCCACAAGCCGCTCCAGGATCTGGCGCCCGACGCCGATCGCCTGGCGATGCTCGAGCTCGCGCTCGCCGGCGAGCCGGGCTTCTCCGTCGAGCCGTTCGAACTCGGGCGCCGCGGGCCGTCCTACACCGCGGACACCCTCGAGGCGCTGGCGCCGACCCTCGTCCCCGCCGAGCCGGTCTTTCTCATGGGTGAAGACGCCCTGCGCGACCTCCCGACGTGGCACCGCCCGGGACGGATCGTCGAACTCGCCCGGCTCGGGGTGGCGACCCGGCCGGAGGTCTCGGTCGACCTGGCCGTGGTGGTCGCTCGGGTCCCGGCCGCGGCGGGGCGAATCGACCTGGTCCCCGTGCCCCAGATCGGGGTGTCGTCTCGAGACCTGCGACGGCGGGTGGCCGCCGGCGAGCCGATCGCCTACCAGGTCCCGCCCGCGGTGGCCCGCTACATCGCCGATCGGGACCTCTATCGGCCGATACGATCGGGAGCGGACGACCGCCATCCACGACGATGACAGCGCCAACCGGTAGGAGCGCCCCGTTAGTCGCGTCTCACCGGTAACTGCACGTCATTCCATGCCCCCGCGGCCGACCGAGCGGGCCGGGCGTCGCCCCGACCGGGGGATTCCTCCGGGAGACGAGGCGCCAAAGACCACGAGAGCGCTCGGCGAACAGCAGCGGCCGCGCGGCCGCGGGGCAAGAAGCCAACGGTTCACCGTCAGGCGCGCCGCAGGGCCGGTCCCTGCCTTTCCGCGCTCTGGGGCGCAAGCCGAACAACCCTTGATGGCGCCCGACGTACCTGACGTGGAGCGACGATAGTCTGGGGGACCACTTACCGCCAGACGGTGCCGCGAGGTTCGACCCTGCTCCTCGACGATCGCCCTCGGGTCGGATGCGTGGACGTTCGCCGGGCGACCGGTTGACAGCGGGGCTACCGGCTGTACCGTGACCGCCATCGACGCAGGCACGTTGAGCACTCCCCGGAGAAGGTCCGATGCGCGTCTCGCTCGTCCCGATGCTGGTGCTGGCTCTCAGCCTCCTCCTGGTCCGGCCATTCGTCGCCGTCTCGGCACCGCCGGTGGAGTCGCCCTCGGCCGCGGCGTCCGGTGGCCTCGCGGAGATGCTCGGCCGCCTGCCGTCCCTCCCCCTCGGCGAGGACGGGGCGATCGCCACCTACGCCAGCCCGGCGGCCCAGCTCGCCGCCCTTGGCATGACCCCGCCGGGCGCGACGGCCGACGAGGCGGAGCGGGCGGCGTGGGGCGAGGCGGTCGGTCGGCTGGCCCTGCCCCAGCAGGTCCGTGACGTCGGCAGGACCCCGGAATGGCGGGACGCGTTCGGCTTCGACGTCTTCCAGATCGACCAGTCGGCCGAGTATCTGGCGCCGCCGCTCGCCGTCACGGCCGTCCGCGGGCGGTTCGACTCCGACGAGCTGCGGGCCGCCTGGGAGCGGAGCGGCTACGAGCCTCTGGACGTGGACGCCGGAGAGGCATACGCGGTCCGCGGCGACTTCGAGGTCGCGCTCTCCGACCCTGTCGGACGGCTCGCGATGGCGTACCTCAACGTCGTGGGGCTCGCGGACGACGGCACCCTCATCTTCTCCAGTGCCGAGGAGGGAGTCCGGGGAGCGCTCGCGGCGATCGACGGCGACGCTGACTCCCTCGCCGACCAGGTCGACCTCGCGCCGATCGTCGACGCCGCGCCTTCTGACCTGGTCTCGGCCCTGCTGGTCGACGGCTCGTCGTTCCTCGCGGTGCCGGACGCGGCCGGCGTGGCCCTCGAGGGGGAGGACCCGGAGGCCTTCGCCACCCGGGCGGCAGAGGAGACCTACGAGGCCACGCGATTGCCAGGGATCACGGCTGGGTTGCTCGGTCAGACCGCGGGCACTGTGACCGGCGAGAACGCGACCCCTACGGCCGAGGACGAGTTCCCGCCCGCCCGCGCGGTCGCCGTCGTCGCGTCGGAGGACCCCGACGCGGCGGAGACGGCGGCGGGCGTGATCGAGCAGCGTCTCGCCGATCAGGCGCTCCCCGCGGGCGCAGGCGGCGACCGGGCGGGTCGGCCATGGGCCGAGCTCTTCCCGGAGCGGACGGTGCGAGCGGTGCCCGGCGAGGCGGTGGTCGTGATCGAACTCGGCCTTGCCGAGGGCGTGGCGCCTTCGATCCTTCAGACGCTGCTGTTCCAGCGTGCGCTGGGCTTCCTCGCCTGGTCTCCCTGAGCCTCCCGGCGCGGCGAGTTCCGAGGAGTCCGGCGACCGCGAGACCCGTTGACCGGGCAGCGTGGACGCTGCGGCGAAGACAGGTTCTCGGGGGGCCCGTTGCGGGGGGTCGCCGGGTCGACGGCCGCTGGCCGGTCTGCTTCTCGTGCCTGCCTGACGCATCCGCAGGCACAAGCTAGACGGTGCGGCCCCGGGTGCCGCCGCATGGACGCGGTCCCTCTGGCCCTTCCTCTCCGTCCTCGTGACGCATCCATCAGCACATGCTTATGCGCGCGGCGCCCGGATGCTTACCGGGTGGACTAGGTACCTACGCGGGTGGGCCCGCAAGGCTGGGTGACGTCGCGAAATCGGCGGGCGGCATTGGGTGATGTCACGCATGTGGCCGGTGGGCCCGGTCCCTAGAGTGGCGTCAGTGGCAAACGAGCCGCCGCCGGCCACGAGGAGCGTGGACCACCGACCCAGGAGACTCCCGATGTTTGTCCGCGCGCGTCGCTCCCTCCTCCCGTTCGCCGCCGGCCTGGCACTCACGCTCTCGGCCGTGCCTGCCCTGGCCGGCGCCCATGACCCCGCCGCCCCCGCGGACGCCGGCCCGGCGGCGCAGATCTTCACCCTCTACACGCCCGAGGCGGCCGACGCCGACACCGACACCGACGGCGACGGGTTCCCCGACGCCCACGAGACCGACGTCCTCGGCAGCGACCCGGCGAACCCCGACACCGACGGGGACGGCCTGTCGGACTACGACGAGGTCATGACCCACGCGTCGAGCCCGGTCGAGGCCGACGCGGACGGCGACGGCCTCGACGACGCCGGCGAGGCCAAGGCGGGCACGGATCCCTACGTCGCCGACACCGACGGCGACGGGAAGCTCGACGGCGGCGAGGTCTACCACGGCACCGACCCGCTCGACCCCGCCGACTTCCCGCCCTTCCAGGCCGGCGTCGACACCGACGAAGACGGGCTCTCGGACGCCACCGAGGCCAACCTCGGCACGGACCCGTCGAACCCCGACACCGACGACGACGGGGCCGGTGACAACGCGGAGACCTCCGCCGGCACCGACCCGCTCGACCCCAGCTCGCTCCCGGGGGACCAGCCGGAGCAGGAGAACGCCCCATCGCCGGGTTCCTCCGCCACCGACGCCCCCGACGGGGAGACCACGGAAGAGACCACAGACAGCGACGCCGACGCCGGCACCCACTCCCACGGCCACGACGCCGCGCCGTCGTCCGACCTCGGGACCGAGTCGATGGACGGGGCCGAGACGCCGGCCGAGAACGGCGGCGTCACCGTCGAGGAGGCCGACACCGAAGTCGAATCGACGACCGCCGAGACGGCCGCAGCCTCGGCCGCCAGCGCCCACGACGGCACCGGCCACCTGAACAACGCCGACACCGGCGAGACCGCGGCGGCGCAGGACGGCCCGAGCCAGCAGGCGGACGGCACGACGGGGCATGCACACGGGTCGGTGCAGGGTGGCCAGACCGCCGGCGCTCAGCCGAAGACCGGGGCCGTCGCGGTAACGACCCTGCCGTCGACCGGCGCCGGGACCAACGTCGAGGCCGGTGACTCGGCCGGCCTCGCGGGCTCAGCTGCCGCGGCCCTGGGAGCGCTAATCCTCGGCTTCCTGGCGGTTGCCCGCCGCCGGAGGACTGCCTAGACTTCACACCCGCTCGAACCCACGCAACGGAAGACCGGCCGCGCGATCGCGCGGCCGGTCTTCCGTTGCGTGCCAGGTCCAACCGCCCCGGTGGCGTCGTCGCCGAACGACCGCTCGAGGACCCGAAGGCTGCGGGCGAAGGGCATGCGAAGCAGGGCCGCTCCTCCGGCGGGGGCAGTCCCAGAGCGAACGACGCGGCTCGGGAGTGCGCGCCTCGATCGTCGAACGTGTCCGGAGTACGCCGGCGCGGTTGACGTCCCCCCAGTCGACGCGCATGCTCCCGCGTGTCGCTGGTGGGGATCGCCGAGAGGGACGCATGATGGGTTCGTCAGCAGAGCGGGTTGCTCCCCCTGCGGTCACCCTTGTCGCGCTCGACCGCCGCGAGTCCATCGTCGGCACGCTCCCGCCGTCTCGGCTCACCTCGTTCGTCGGGCGTGAGCGAGAGGTGGCCACCGTCTCTGAGCTGATCCGACGACCCGATGTCCGACTGGTCACCCTCACGGGTCCGGGCGGCGTGGGCAAGACCCGGATCGCCCTTGAGGTCGCGGCCGTCGTCGCGGAGGAAGGACCCGACGAGGTGGCGATCGTCGCCCTCGCGCCGGTCCAGGATCCCGACCTCGTCCTCCCCTCGATCGCGCAGACCCTGGGTATCCGTGACGCCCCTAACCGCCCAGCGTTCGACCAGCTGCGGGCGCTCCTCGCCAGCCGCCGCTTCCTGCTCGTCCTTGACAACTTCGAACATCTGCTCCCGGCCGCGCCGCTGGTCGCCCGTCTACTCGGCTCCTGCCCGAGCCTGACCGTGCTGGTCACCAGTCGCGGCTCCCTGCGCGTGGCCGGCGAGCGGGAAGTGCCGGTGGCGCCGATGCCGCTCCCGGACGTGCCCGTCGGAGCGGGGGCCACCACGGCGGGGAAGCACCCGGCCGTGCGCCTCTTTGTCGACCGGGCGGAGGCCGTCCGTCCGGGCTTTGCCCTGACCGACGCCAATGCCAGGGCGATCGTCGACATCTGTCGCCGTCTCGACGGCCTGCCGCTGGCGATCGAGCTGGCCGCTGCCCGTACCAAGGTGCTGCCCCCGCCGACGCTGCTCTCGCGCCTCGAGCGGCGCCTCACCCTCCTCACCACCGGCTGGGCCGACAACCCCGAGCGACTGCGGACCATGCGGAACGCGATCGCCTGGAGTCACGACCTCCTGACCGAGGAGGAGCAGGTGCTCTTCCGCCGGCTGAGCGTGTTCGTGGGTGGCTTTGACCTGACCGCCGCCGACGCAGTCTGGGCCACGCCGCCCTCCCTCGACGGCGACCCCTTCGACCTCACCGCGGCGCTTGTCGACAAGAGCCTCGTCCAGAGGGTCGAGGGCGGCGACAGGGATGGCGACGTCGATGCCGAGCCGCGGTTCCAGATGCTGGAGACGATCCGCGAGTTCGCCGCCGAACGGCTCGCGGCGAGCGGCGAGGACGAGTCGAACCGGGCGGCGCACGCGGCGCACGTCCTCGCGCTTGTCGAGCGTGCGGAGACGACGTTCCTCCGCGGGGAGCACGCCCCGTGGCTGGACTGGCTCGCGCCCGAGCAGGACAACGTGCGGGCGGCGCTCGGCTGGGCCATCGAGCGCCGGGACAGCGAGACCGCGCTGCGCCTGGCCGGCGCGGTCGTCTGGCTCTGGTTCGTGCGGGGCCAGTTCGAGGAAGGCCGCGCCTGGCTGGACCGAGCGCTCTCCCCGGAGTGGAGCCGGTCGCACCACACGGCGGCCCGTTCGAAGGCCCTCTTCGCGGCCGGGATGCTCGCCCACTACCACGGGGACAGGGCCCGTGTCCCGGTGTACCTCGCGGAGTGCGAGGCGCTGAGCCGAGCCGTCGGCGACCGGTCGAGCCTCGCTCGGTCCCTGCTCTTGCGGGGGGTCGCCGCCGAGGACGCGGGACACTACGGCGAGGCCGACCCGCTCCTCGACGAGGCGCTCGGGCTGTTCCGCGATCTGGGCGATCGGCTCTTCATCGCGCAGACGCTCGTGCATCTTGGCATCGTCGCGTTCGGACAGGGCCGGTACGAGGAGGCCACGGCACGCGGGGCGGCCGCGCTCGCCGCGTACGACGAGGTGGGCGACAGGCTCGGGGCAGCGGTTGGCGTCGCGGGCGCCCTCGACTTCCTCAGCCTGGTCGCCACGGTCGGGGGCGACCATGCCAGGGCGATCGACCTGCAGCGCCGCGCGCTCACGATGCGCCGCGACCTGGAGAACCCGTGGGGCGTCGTAAGCAGCCTTGAGGGACTGGCCACGGTGGCGGCTCGGACGGGGCAGTTCGTCGAAGCCGCGCGACTCTTCGGTGTAACCGAGGCCCAGCGGGCCATCACCGGCGCGCCGCTGGCCTATCCCGAGCGCGCGGCCTACGAGTCGGCCATCGCGCTTGCCCGCGCCGCGCTCGGTAACGACGAGTATGGTGCCGCCGCCTCGGCAGGAAGAGCGCTCTCTATCGATGAGGCAGTGGCCGAGGCAGTGGCGCTGGAGGCCAAGTCGTCACCGTCCGCGGCGCCGGATAGTCCCCACGGCCTGACGCCGCGCGAGGTGCAGGTTCTCCGACTCCTGACCAAGGGGCACTCCGACAAGGAGATCGGCGAGGCCCTCTTTATCAGCCACCGGACGGTGATGCGCCACGTCAGTAGCGTCCTGGCCAAGCTCGACGTCGACTCCCGGGTCGCCGCGGCGAGCTGGGCGATCCGCCAGGACCTCATCTGACGGGCCCTCGGTCGAGAGCGCGACCCTCCTTCGGACTCCCAACGGTCAGAGCGCAACCGACGCGGCGGGCGAGGCAGACGCGCCCTAAAGGGCCCGCTCGGCCCTCGGATGCCTCTACGGGCAGGGGTCGTCACCCGCGCTGGGGTGAGGGCGCGGTCATCCTGGCGATACCACCGCACCCGGGGCCGCATTCTCTGACCGCCGCTCGGTCCCACCCCGGGGCCAGCAGCGACTAGGCATGCCGATTACGCGGTTCTGCGGATCCCCGTCCCGCCCCGCGACTCTACCGTGTAGGCGAGGGTAAATCCGGCCGCGCCGGCCACCCTGGGGACGGGGAGCACGCTCGGGTAAGGAGCGCCGGTCGTCCAGGAGACGACCAGTGCAGGGGTCTGCCCTCAATCCCACCGCCGCACCCGACGCCGGCACCTGTCGACGATCGGCGTCGCCCTGAGGACCAGCGCCCCTGGAGCCTTGCCCAGGGTCCGCGCGGGAGCGCGTCGGCCGTCCCACGACCCGACCAGCTCTCTCCCCTTCGGCAGATTCCTCGTCTCCGTAGGGTCCGGAAAGGAGGAAGCGCCCAACAACTTCTCACGGATGTTTTCAGCAGTCGGGACGTCCGAACGTCCACACCGAGGGAGTTTCAGCCTTGACTAAGATCATGATGGTCGCCGGGATCGTCGCCCTGTTCGCCGCGTCACTCGTCTCGCCCGTGCGCGCTCGCGCCCAGTCGGACGGCTACCGGTTCCGCACCGAAGCCGTCCACGCCGACCTCTCGTCGGTCGATCCCGTGACGGGATACGTGACCGAGGTCACCGTGTACGCCGCCGACGACCAGGGCTACAAGGAATCGGGATCTGCCGGTGCCCCCGAGCGGATCTCCAAGCTCTTCGTCACGATCTCGCAGTACGACCCATCTTGCGTCGGCGGGGGCGGCGGACCCAAGGTCGCTGCCGAGGCGGAGCCGGGCGGGGGCGACCCCGACTGCTACGGCCGCGACCTTGAAGGCAGCTTCCCCCCCAAGGACTCCACCGACAGCCTTCCCGAGGATGCGTTCGTCGTGAGCAGTCACCAGCTCGACGGTGCCTGGCTCACCACCACGTTGACGCTCATCGACGACATCGAGGACGACCCGAGTCAGCACATTCAAGCAGCCATCGCGCTGACGTGGACCGCGACGGGCGGCATCAGCCCGATCCGGGCGAACTGGCTCGATCACACGCCGCCCGAGACCTCGACCGGTCACGTCAACGCCCGGACGCGCGACGCGGTCGCCTCCGGCACGATCGCCTTCGAGGGCGTCTCGTACGATCTGACCAGCTCCTTCGCCAGCATTGCCGACTTCCAGCAGATCAGCACGTAAGCCCTCGGTAGGGTGCTTCGCGACCGTGGGCGTGCCACCTCCGATCGGCGCGCGCGGCGCCGCCGGGCTTCCTCCCGACGGCGCCGCGCGGTCGAGTGGTGACACCCGTATCGACCCGCCGCGTGAATCCGGCGGGCGCTAGAACGAGACGCAGACCGGGGTCGCGTCGTCCGAGCGCAGCACCGACTGCTGCTGGAACGCCGTCTCGTAGGCGGCGCGGATCTCCTCGATCGCCTCGCCGCTGGTGGCCGCGAAGTCCGCGGGGTAGAGCAGGATGACAAGCACGCTCCGCTCCTGGACCACGCGCTCGCGGTCGTCCTGGAACTGGCCGAGCCCCGTCATCACGGTCAGCCCGTCGGGAAACCGGGGCGTGATCTCCTCGTCGAGGAAGCCGTCCCAGTCAGCCTCCGAGACCTCGGTGCCGTCCGGCTTGGCGGTCCCGAAGAAGAGCTCGGTGCGGACGAACGGCTCGGCCTCGGCGCCGGACGACTCCTCACATTCGGCACCGGCGGGGATCGAGGTCGATCCGTCCTGGTGGCGGGGGCCGGAATCAGCGGCAACGTCGGCTGCCGCCGGGTCGCGCTCGCCGAGGGCGGCAGGCGCAAGGTTGCCGACGCCCTGCGCCGCTACCAGCAGCGCCAGCGCCAGGGTGACCAACCGGGCGAAGCCGGACGTGCGGCGGATGACGGTCGAGATCCTCGTGTTCACCGTCTCATCACTCCTGTTCGATCTGGCGACTCGCGGCATCCCGCGTGGTCGCCCGCTGGTATGTCGCGGTCGGCTCCGGCCGCCCCCACGGACGGCGCGCTCCTACTGCCCCTGCCGCGTGGCGGCGCGGCCTGTTCGCTCGGTCGCCCCCCCCGCGACGGCAACACGGGCCGGTCACGCTGGGACCGCACGGGCGACCCGCGTCTGACTTCGCGGCCTTTCCGCGAACCACATGGCCGGGCCGTGCTAGACCCCGGCTGCCCCTCGCGAGCGGCCCGGGCGGTTCGCCCCGGCCGCCGCGACCGAGACGTTCTTGCGGTCCGAACCCGGCCCGAAGTGGCCCGAGCGGACCCACCGGCGCCGTGACCGCCGCTGCCAGCATGGCCCCTCCACCGGAAGCGCTCATCGGCAGGATTGCCGGTTCCTCGGCGGGGCGGGAGGCAGGCACGGGGCACGAAAGCCCGGAGCATTACCGTCCCGTCGCCGGTCGGGCCGGTTTGACCCCCAACGACGGGCGCTCCTATACTCGGGGCCATCCACACCCCGGGGTCGCGGCCTCGGACCGTGACCTTGCCTTTTCCCCGGCCCGTGCGCGTCGCGAACGACGGCGTGCGGGGTGCCGGTGGCCTGCCTTGAGGTGACCGGCGTGCGCATCCGTCCCCTGTACACCTTCCTCCTGATCCTGCTCATCAGCGCCGGCGCGACCTGGCTGGCGCTGCCGACCGACGTCCTCAACATCGGCGGCGTCAAGGACGACGTCGACATCAATGAGGGGCTGGACCTCCAGGGCGGCCTCCAGGTGCTGCTCGAGGCCAGGCCGGTCGCGGGCCAGGACCTCGACTCGGACACCCTCGCCGGCACCCGCGACACCATCGAGCGCCGGGTCAACGGCCTCGGCGTGAGCGAGCCCGTCGTCCAGACCCGCGGCGACGACCAGATCAGCGTCGAGCTGCCCGGCGTCGACGACCCCGACGAGGCGATCCGCGTCCTCCAGGAGACCGCCTTCCTCGAGATCATCGACAGCCAGGGACAGTCCATCCCCGAGGGTGCGGTCCTCACGACCAACCTCGGCGGTCCGGAGACGGTGCAGGCCGCCGAAGGGACGCCGGGGGCCTCCCCGGTCGCGTCGCCCGTCGCCGGCTCCCCGGCTGCCGGCGCGTCTCCGGCGGCCTCGCCCGGTGCCTCGCCGGCGGCGGAGCCGACCCCAACCCCAGACGGTCCGGTCTTCACCACGATCGTCCAGGGCAGCGACCTGGAGGACGCCTACATCACCACCGACCAGCTCGGTCGCCAGGTGGTCGGCTTCGACCTCAAGGGCGACGCGGCCGACCGCTTCTTCGAGTTCACCAGCAACAACATCGGCCGGCCGATGTCGATCCTGGTCGACAAGCAGGTCATCTCGTCGCCGGTGATCAACGGCGCGATCTCCGACCAGGGGATCATCCAGGTCCCGAACGCGCAGGAGGTCCGCGCGCTGGTCCTCCAGCTCAAGGCCGGCTCGCTGCAGGTACCGCTGGAAGTCGTCTCCAGCAACCTGATCGGGCCGTCGCTGGGTCAGGACTCGATCGACCGCAGCCTGATCGCCGGGATCATCGGCCTGGGCACGGTCGCCCTCTTCATGATCCTCTACTACCGCCTACCGGGTCTCCTCTCGGTCGTCGCGCTCCTCATCTACACCGCCGTCTCGTTCGCCATCTTCAAGCTGATCGGCGTCACGCTGACCCTGGCCGGGATCGCGGGCTTCATCCTCTCGATCGGCATGGCGGTCGACGCCAACGTGCTGATCTTCGCCCGGCTCAAAGAGGAGCTGCGGACGGGGCGGACGCTCGATCGGGCGGTCGAGGCGGCGTTCACGAACGCCTTCCCCTCGATCCGCGACTCGAATGCCTCGACCCTGATCACCTGCGCGATCCTCTACTACTTCGGCAACTCCACCGGCACCACCATCATCACCGGCTTCGCGATCACGCTCGGCATCGGCGTGCTGGTCAGCCTCTTCAGCGCGGTGCTCGTCTCCCGCAACTTCATGCGGCTGATGGTCTCGTCCGGCGCGATCCGCGACCGCTGGTGGTACGGCATCGACCACGCCGAGCGCCAGGCGGTGGGGACCGGCGACTAGGCGGGGCTCCGCGGAGACGATCGAATGGGCCTCGGTGATGACCCCGCGGCGGGGATAGGGCAGGGCGACCGACGATGAACCACCTGGCGGGCAAGCGTTACCTCTGGTTCGCGATCTCCCTGATCGTGATCGTGCCGGGTCTGATCTCGCTGGTCGTCAGCGGGCTGCGCCTGGGCATCGACTTCACCGGCGGCACCCAGCTCCAGCTCTCGTTCGCCGACCCCGTGTCCAGCGACCGGATCACGGACGTGCTCGAAGCGCAGGGCTACGACGGCACGATCGTCCAGTCGATCGACGCCGGCGACGGCAACGCCTTCCAGGTCAAGATGCCGGAGCTGCCGGCCGGCGAGTCGCCCGAGAAGGTGGCCCTGTACGCCGCGCTCACCGATCAGGTCGGGCCCTTCGACGAGCTCTCGATCTCCACGATCGGCTCGTCGGTCTCGGACGCGATCACCCGCAACTCGTTCCTGGCCGTCGGCGTCGCCTCGCTCGGGATCCTCGCCTACATCGCCTTCGCCTTCCGCAACACCCAGAACCCGCTCCTCTACGGGACCTGCGCGATTATCGCCATGCTCCACGACGTCCTGGTGGTGGTCGGCGTCTTCTCGATCCTGGGGGCGGTCGCCGACGTCCAGGTCGACACCCTCTTCGTGACCGCGCTGCTGACGGTGATCGGCTTCTCGGTCCACGACACGATCGTCGTCTTCGACCGGATCCGCGAGAACCTGGCCCGGCGCACGTCCTCCTCCTTCGAGGAGACCGTGAACTACAGCATCGCCCAGACGATCGTGCGCTCGCTCAACACCTCGGTCACCGTCGTCTTCACCCTGCTCGCGCTCTACCTGTTCGGCGGGACGACGACCCGGGAGTTCGTGCTCGCCCTCCTGATCGGCGTGATCAGCGGCACGTACTCCTCGATCTTCAATGCCAGCCAGCTCCTGGTGGCCTGGGAGAACGGCGAGATCCAGCGGTTCTTTGGCCGCTTCCGGGGCCGCAACACCGGACCGATCGTCCAGCCGTCCCGGTGACCCCGCCGCCGGGCCGGCGGGACGGCGCGGCCGCGACGGGGTCCGGTGGTACACTCTTACGCCGCGCGTGGGACGGCCCGGTGCCTGGCCCCGCGCGTCCGTGTGTCTCCCGGTTCGGTCCGACAGGCGAGCGAGCGACGGCGGCGAATCGCCGCCCGGGCGTTGGGATGCTCGCCGTCGCGCCGGTGCCGGCCGCGCGAGTGTGGCCCCGCGTGGCACGTCTGCGATCTAAGGGGCTCGACGAGCTAAAAGGGGGGGGAATTGGACGAGCAGGTCCTCTACGCGCTGCCCGTGGTGGTCTTCGGGCTGGTCGCGATCGGTTTCGCCGGCTGGCTCGCCCGCGACGTGCTCGGGCGTGACACCGGCACGGCGGGGATGCAAGACATCGCCGCCCGGATCTTCTCGGGTGCCCTCGCCTACCTCAACCGGCAGTATCGGACCATCGGCGTCCTCGCCCTGGTCGTCGCCGTCCTGATGGGCGTGCTCGTCGCTATCTTCGAGGACGACCACGCGGTCGCCCGCGGTGTGGTGACCTCGCTTTCCTTCCTCCTCGGCGCGATCCTGTCCGGCATCTCCGGCTTCATCGGGATGTACGTCGCGGTCCGCTCCAACGTCCGCACCGCCGCCGCCGCCCAGCGCAGCCTCGGCGAGGCCCTCACGGTTGCCCTCCGCGGCGGCGCCGTGTCGGGCTTCCTGGTGATCGCGCTCGGCCTGCTGGGCGTCCTCGGCGTCTACTTCGCGGTCTACACCGTGGCCGACGGCGAGCTGCCGGTGGTCGCCGAGACCCCGTTCTGGATCGTCGGCTTCGCCTTCGGCGCCAGCTTCGTCGCCCTCTTCGCCCAGCTCGGCGGCGGCATCTACACCAAGGCCGCCGACGTCGGGGCGGACCTCGTCGGCAAGGTCGAGGCCGGCATCCCCGAGGACGACCCGCGCAACCCGGCCGTGATCGCGGACCTCGTCGGCGACAACGTCGGCGACTGCGCCGGCCGTGGCGCTGACATCTTCGAGTCCTCCGCCGCCGAGATCATCGGCGCGATGATCCTCGGCGTCGCCCTCTTCCGGGCCTCGGGCGGCGACGCCGGCACCAGCGACATCGCCTGGATCTTCTTCCCGCTCGTGATCGGGTCCTTCGGGCTGATCGCCTCGCTGGTCGGTGTGCTCTTCGTCCGACCGACCGCCACCCCGTCGGACCCGATGGGCGAGCTCAACCGCGGCTTCTTCGTCACCACCGCCCTCGCCGCGGTCTCGCTCTTCCTCGTCTGCGGCGTGATGCTGCCCCACGGCAAGTTCCTGTTCGCGCTCTGCGGCGTGATCGGCCTCGTGACCGCGATCGCGTTCCTCTACATCACCCAGTACTACACCTCCGGCAGCTACCGCCCCGTGCGCGAGATCGCCGAGGCGTCCAAGACCGGCAGCGCGACGAACATCATCAGCGGCATCTCCGTCGGCTTCGAGACGACCGCGCTCCCGGCGCTGACCATCGCCGCCGCTCTGCTCTCGTCCTACTGGCTCGGCGAGCAGGTCGAGTTCGACGAGGACCCGGGCGTCTCCGGCGGCATCTTCGGCACCGCCGTCGCGACGATGGGCATGCTGATGACGGCCGCCTACATCCTGGCGATGGACTGCTTCGGCCCGATCACCGACAACGCCGGCGGCATCGTCGAGATGAGCGACGCCCCGGAGTCGGTGCGTGAGGTGACCGACGCCCTCGACTCGGTCGGCAACACGACCAAGGCGCTGACCAAGGGCTACGCCGTCGGGACCGCCGCCCTCGCCGCCTTCCTCCTCTTCTCGGCCTTCCTCGACGAGGTCCAGCGCTTCAGCGACGAGCCGATCGACCGCGTCGTCGACCTGGCCGACCCGCAGGTCTTCGTCGGCGGGCTGCTCGGCGCGACGCTGGTCTACGTCTTCGCCTCGTTCGCGATCCGCGCCGTCGGCCGCGCGGCGAGCGGGATGATCGACGAGGTCCGTCGCCAGTTCCGCGAGGACCCGGGGATCATGGCCGGCACCTCGACCCCCGACTACGCCCGCTGCGTCGACATCTCGGTCCGCAGCGCGCTCCGCCAGATGATCCTCCCCGGCGCCCTCGCGGTGATCGTGCCGATCCTGGTCGGCGTGATCCTGCGCTGGGAGGCGGCGGCCGGGATGCTGATGATCGGCACGATCGCCGGCGTCCTGCTCGCCCTGGTGCTGAACAACGGTGGCGGCGCCTGGGACAACGCCAAGAAGTACATCGAGGCGGGCGGGCTCAAGGAGAACGGGGTCACCCTGGGCAAGGGCACCGAGGCCCACGCGGCGGCCGTCGTCGGCGACACCGTCGGCGACCCCTGGAAGGACACCGCCGGTCCGTCCTTGCACGTCCTGATCAAGCTGCTCGCCACGATCACCCTGGTGCTCGCCCCGCTCTTCATCTAACGTCTGGCGAAGCGGGGCCAGGCGCCACCGTCCTGGGCTAGAATGCCCGGACACGCCACGACCGCGCCTGACCAGCGGGTCACCGAGCCGACGGGCGGACCACTCCCGGTCCGCCCGTCGCCACGTCCGGGCACTTTCGATCGCACCCCCAGGGAGGCAGCATGGCCGACCCCACCGGAACCCCGACCCTGACCGTCGCCGCGCCGTCCCCTGAGCGGACCGGCCCACCGTCGCGCATCGCATCGGCCGGCGACGGCCGGCGCCATGTCGGCGTGATCGGCGGCGGCGTCGCCGGTCTCACCACCGCCCTCCGGCTGGCCCAGGGCGGCCACCGGGTGACCCTCTGGGAGCGCGGCAAGGCCTTCGGCGGCCAGGCCGTGGCCTTCCCGGTCGCCGGGGGCCACCTCGAGCACTTCTACCACCACCTCTTCCAGAGCGACCGCGACATCGCCGGCCTCGCCGAGGAGCTCGGCGTCGGGGACAAGCTGGTCTGGTTGCCCTCCAACGTCGGCTACTTCGCCGACGGCAAGATCTGGCCGCTCAACGGCGCCGTCGACCTCCTCAAGCTCGGCTTCATCCCCTTCCCGGATCGCGTGCGGCTCGGCGCGGTCACCTTCTACCTGCAGAAGGTCAAGGATTGGAAGAAGTTCGAGCGCGTCACCGCCCACGACTGGCTGCGCCGGGCGCTCGGGCAGCGGGCCTACGACCGGACCCTCGGCGCCCAGCTCCGGGCGAAGTTCGGCCGCTACCACGACCAGGTGGCGATGGTCTGGTTCTGGGGCAAGATCTGGCTGCGGACCACCTCGCGCCGCTCGCCGCTCGACCAGGAGAAGCTCGGCTACTTCAAAGGCTCCTTCAACACCATCATCGACGCGATGGTCTCGGGTGCGCGGGAGGCCGGCGCCGACCTCCACCTCGGTGAGGGGCCGAGCGAGCTTCGCCAGCGTTCCGACGGCTCCTGGGACGTCCTGATCGAGGGCGGCGAGGCGGTCCATTGTGACACCGTCGTCTCGACGGTCCCCTCGCCGATCATGGCCCGCCTCGTGCCGGCGCTGCCCGGGGACTACCGGGCGAAGCTGCTCGGGCTGACCTACGAGGCGGCGGCGGTGGCGGTGCTGGAGATGGACCGCAAGCTGACCGACATCTACTGGCTCAACGTCGCCGACGAGGCGATTCCCTTCACCGCCGTGATCGAGCACACCAACTTCTACGGCCCCGAGCACTACGACGGCAGCCACTTCCTCTACCTGAGCAAGTACCTGGAGACCGATCACCCCTACTTCTCGATGCCGGCGGACGACCTGATCGCCGAGTATCTGCCCTACCTCAAGCGGCTGAACCCCGACTTCGACCCGAGCTGGGTCAAGCGGACGTGGGTCTTCCGCGAGAAGGCCGCCCAGCCGATCGTGACCCTGAACTACTCGGAGAAGCTGCCCGACCACCGGACGCCGCTCGCCAACCTCTACCTGGCGAACACGAGCCAGATCTACCCCGAGGACCGCGGCACCAACTACAGTGTCCGGCTCGGCAACGACATCAGCAAGCTCGTCCTCGGCGACCTCGCCAGGGCGACGGCCGGGTAGCGAGGTCGCGGGCACCCCGGTCAATGGCATCCAGTGCATCAGCAGGGGCATTCGTCGCGGCAACGATCCCGCCGCGGCGTGTGTTCCCGAGATGCCCGCGGTTCGAACGCCGCCACCGTCGGAGTTCGAGCGTCAGACCGCCGACCAGAGCGCCTGGCCGTCTCGGACCTCGTGGCGGACTCGCCCTTCCCGGGCGAGGTGCGAGAGGAAGGCGAGCGCCGTCGGCTGGAGCAGGTAGTAGGCGGGCGCGTCCGATACCGTGGCGCCGAAGTGCCGGAGCAGACCGGCCAGCACCGCCCCGGCGGTGGCCGGAGCGGCAAGGAGCGCCACGGTCCGCGCGGCCACGGCGTCGACCAACTCGCGGTTGCGACCGATCAGCGCGAGCAGATCGGAGGGAGTGAGGGTCGGCCCGTGACCCGGCACTGCCACCTCGCAGGGCACCTCGGCGGCGGTGCCGAGCGCGCGCAGGTGGTCCGTCACCGAGTAGAGGTACGGGATCCGGTACTTGTCGAGCACCGCCTCGGGCAGCACCACGTCGGCGCAGAAGAAGACCCCACCCACCCGGTAGCCGACCTGGTTCGGCGAGTGCCCGGCCAGGGGCACCACGTCGATCCGCTCGCCACCGACCTCGAGGGGACCGGGCGCGACCACCTCGTCGACCGGCCCGGGGTCGGCGAGCAGGAAGCGTCCCCGCAGCGCGTCGAGCGGGTCGGCGCCCCCGTAGAGCAGGGTAGGCTGGAGGAGCGGGTAGCGCAGCACCGCCTCGTCGATCGCCGGCGCGTAGACCCGTGCCCCGGTCCGCTTGACCACGGCGGCGTTGCCGCCGAAGTGGTCGGCGTGGGCATGGGTGGTCAGGATCGCGGCCACCTCCCCCCAGCCGGCCTCGCGGACGGCCTTCAGCGCCCGCTTGGCGGCGGTATCGTTCAGCCCCGTGTCCACCAGCAGCGTCCGCCCATCCGCCGCGCGGATCGCGCCGATGTTGACGCCACCGGGCACGTACCCGACCCCCGGCACCAGTTCGACGAGCATCTGCCCCCGATCCATCCGACGACGCACGGTGACGCCGGCCCCGACTCTGCCCGCCCGTCCCGGCCGCCCGCCAGACTCGGCGGACTGCCAGCCTCGGCCATTGTAGGGGGCAGCGATCGCCCCACCCCACGGGATGCCCGTCCCCGGCCTGTGTCCCGCGGGATCGTCACCCCTGGCCGTCACCGGGGACCCGCACGAAGCCGTCCCGTCGTCGCCTTCCCCGCTCGCTATACTCGCGCCAATCGCCGCTTCGCCGCTGGAGAACCGCCCACCGTGTCGACCTTGACCGCCGCGCCGATCCGCCACGTCGTCGAGGTCGGGCAGTTCGACCGTGCCTGGCTCGAGACGCTCTTCGACCGCGCCGACCGGATGCGCGACCTCCCGCGGGACGCCGACCCGCTCCGGGGTCGGATCCTGGCGACGCTCTTCTACGAGCCCTCGACCCGGACCCGGCTCAGCTTCGAGTCGGCCATGCTCCGCCTCGGCGGCCAGGTCGTGTCCACCGAGAACGCCCGCGAGTTCTCGTCGGCGATCAAGGGAGAGTCCGTCGAGGACACCGTGCGGATCGTCGCCGGGTACGCCGACGCGATCGTGATCCGCCACCACGAGCAGGGCGCGGCGGCGCGCGCGGCCGCCGTCTCGCCGGTGCCGGTCCTCAACGGCGGCGACGGGCCGGGCGAGCACCCGACCCAGGCGCTGCTCGACCTCTACACGATCCGCCACGAGCGGGGCCGGATCGACGGCCTCCGCGTCGCCCTGGTCGGCGACCTCCGGTTCGGACGCGCCGCCCGCTCCCTGGCGCTGCTCCTCGGCCTGACCCACGACACCGAGCTAGTCTTCGTCTCCCCGCCCGCGGTGCCCATGGGCGACGACGTCCGCGCCGCCCTCGATGCCCGCGGCGTGCGGTACCGAGACGAGCCGGACCTGGCCCGGGTGCTGCCGGAGGTCGATATCGTCTACCAGACCCGCATCCAGCGGGAGCGCTTCGCCACCCCGCAGGAGTACGCCGCCTCGCGCGGCGTCTACGTGATCGACCGCGCGGCGCTCGGGCGGATGCGCCCGGACGCCGTGGTCATGCACCCCCTGCCGCGGGTCGACGAGATCGCCGCCGAGGTCGACGCCGACCCCCGGGCCGCCTATTTCCGGCAGGCGCAGAACGGCGTCTTCGTCCGGATGGCGCTGCTCGAGTTGCTGCTGGCCGGCGACTGACTTCCCACAGGCCCGCCGCTTGGCCGGGGCCGCCACGGAGTCCGCGTCATCCGCCATCGATCACTTCCGGGCCCTCGCGGTGACGGGTCCGGAGCCGGCGCCAGCGGGCCGCCTCGACCGAGCGCCCGTGGAGCAGGCTCGTGGAGCCCAGCCCGAAGAGGATCAGCGCGACCGCGATCAGCACCTTGATCACCCCGAACAGGTCGGCCGACGCCGCCGCGAAGAAGATCGGGATGAACGAGACGGTGTTCGAGATCGTGAAGAAGGTCGCGTAGACCCGCGCCCGGATCTCCTCGTGCGACCGCTCCTGGAGGATGGTCTGCGCCGGGACGAGGATGAAGGCGTTGCAGACGCCGAGCACCGCCAGCAGCGCGCCGGTCACCGCGGTCCGCAGCGCGACCGGCGCCTCGCCGTCGATCGTGACCAGGTCGAGCAGGTCCGAGGCGGTCGCCGCGAGGAAGACCATCACGCCGGCGACCGTCATGGCGAGGTCGATCAGGCGCGTCCGCTCGATGCGCCGCGTCACCCGGCCGACCACGAGCACGCCCGTGAGCACGCCCATCCCGGCCGGCGCCACGATGTACCCGATGTCCTCCTTCGGCAGCCCGATCACGCCGGTGATGAAGTCGGGGCCGAGCGCCGCGACCATCAGAAAGGTCGTCGCCGCCAGGGTCAGGTGCCCGATCGCCTTGATCAGGATCGGGTCCTGGAGGATGTAGACCAGGCCCTCCTTGATCTCCTCCCAGAGCCGGAGCATCGGGTGGACCGCTTGCCCGGGGATCGCCAGGGCTCGCGGGCTGGCCACCCCCTTCGGCAGCGTCAGCACGAGGCCCGCGCACCCGAGGAAGGCGAGGACCGTCACCGCGAGCAGCCGGTCGATCCCGAGGACCTTGACCAGCACCGGTCCGAGGGTCGCGAAGCCGACCAACTGCGCGGCGGTGAAGGTCAGGTTGAAGAGCGCGTTCGCGCTCATCAGTTGCCTGCGGGGCACCAGCGAGGGGATCGTCGCGCCCTGGGCCGGGGCGAAGAACTGCCCGGCGATGCCGAAAAAGAAGGTGCCCAGGTAGTGGGCGACCAGGATCGTCTCGACGTGCCACTCCTCCCGGATCAGCAGGAAGGAGATCACCGAGACGGCCCGCAGGGCGTTGACCGCCGCCATCAGGGTGCGCCTGTCCATCCGGTCGGCGACGACACCGGCGATCGGCCCGAACAGCACCGAAGGCAGCGAGAACGCCAGGATGACCAGGCTGATCGCCGTGTTCGGTTGGTCGAGGTTGTGGTACTCGACGATCCCGCGCACCCGGAGCAGGAGCGCGAAGTTGATCATGTTCTGGGCGGTCTGGGAGATGGCCTGGGCGAGCCACAGGCGGAGGAAAGGACCATTGCGGAGGACGGCCGCGATCGAGTCCTCACGGGCGGCCTGGGCTGGGACCACGTGCAGGTCGGTCGCGCCGATCGCCGCCGACGGATCCGCTCGCCCCTCCTCCGCCACCACCTCCGCGCCCGCCTAGTCCGCGCCGCGGGGCGACGACCCCGCCGCCCCGACCAGCGCCGGTGAGGCGGAGTCGGAATCGGATTCGGGCGGAGTCTCAGGGCCGAGGGTGGCGTCCGCCGCGCTGTCCAGGCGTTCTCGGAGCGCCACGGCCTCGGCGTAGGCGGGCCCGCGGCTCACGAAGCGCTTGAGCCGCTTCTCGAGGGTGCGGCGGGGCAGCAGGACCTTATGATCGCAGCCGTGGCAGCGCAGCCCGATGTCGGCGCCCAGGCGGACCACGGTCCACTCGTGGGAGCCGCAGGGGTGCGGCTTCCGCAGGTGGACCACGTCGTCGCGGAAGATATCGATCGGTCCCGTCTGGGGCATCGCTCGCTCCACGGCGAGGGTCTCCCGCCGTCCCCCTGAGTATACGGCGCCGCGACGGCGGAACCGGCCGCGGGGCATATCGGTGGGCGTAGGCGGGAATCGGGACTCGTCTCGGCCGAGAAGCGCTCGGCGTTGGCAGGTTCGGGTCGGCAAGGCCGTCCGGCGCGTGACCGACCGTCGGACATCGACGCAACCGCCCTCGTCCCGGTGTGCAAGCGCGGGCCGTAGGGTCGGAAAGGACGCCCGGCGCGCCCGTCGCGCCGCGGCCACCGGGCGTCCTTGGGTGAGGCGGAGCTACCGATCCCCCGCGCCGGATAGGGCTCGCCCGGTGCCCGCCGTATACTGCCGGGACCTTCGCGTGCTCCCGCGCGCAGCCACGACCGAGGAGAGGAGCCCAGACCATGGCCGATGCCGCCGTGACCTTCGGCGACCGCACGCCGCCCCAGGTGGCCCCGCTCAACCCGCCCGAGCGGTCACTCTTCGGCCCCGGGCCGACGCCGGTGCACCCGCGCGTGATGCGGGCGATGGCGGCCCCCGTCCTCGGCCACCTCGACCCCGACTTCCAGCAGATCATGGCCGAGGTCTCGGACCTGCTGCGCTACGTCTTCGGCACCACGAACCCGGTGACCTTTCCCGTCCCGGCCACCGGGACCGGGGGGATGGAGGCGGCGCTCGTCAACGCGATCGCCCCGGGCGACCCGGTCGTGATCGGCGTCAACGGCTACTTCGGCAACCGCATGGTCCAGATGGCCGAGAAGTTCGGCGGTCAGGTCACCCGCGTCGACGCCCCGTGGGGCGAGGTGATCCCCCCCGAGCGCTTCCTCGCCGCCGCCCGGGCGAGCGGTGCCCGCGTCGCGGCGGTGGTCCACGCCGAGACCTCGACCGGCGCCCTCCAGCCGCTCGCCGAGATCGCCCACGGCCTGCGTGACCTGCCCGAGGCGCCGCTCTTCGTCGTCGACTGCGTGACGTCCCTCGGCGCCCACCCGGTCGAGGTCGACGCGCTGGGGATCGACATCGCCTACAGCGGCAGCCAGAAGGCGCTCAGCGCCCCGTCTGGCCTCTCGCCGATCACCTTCGGCCCCCGCGCGATCGAGCGGATCGCCGGGCGCGCGCGTCCGGTCGGCTCCTGGTACCTCGACGAGGCGCTGCTCGCCAGCTACTGGGGCGACGCCAGGCCCCGGGCCTACCACCACACCGCGTCCGCGCCGCTGGTCTACGCGCTCCACGAGGCCCTGCGGATCGTCGCCGAGGAGGGTCTGCCGGCGCGCGCCGAGCGCCACGCCCGCAACCACGAGGCGTTCCGCCGCGGGGTCGAGGGCCTGGGCACCGAGCTGCACGCGCGGGAGGGGCACCGGCTCTGGACCCTGAACACGGTCCGCGTCCCCGCTGGGGCCGACATGGCGGCCACCCAGCGGCGACTCCTCGACGAGTACGGGATCGAGATTGGCGCCGGCATGGGCGAACTCGCGGGCAAGGTCTGGCGGGTGGGGCTGATGGGCTACGGCTCGCAGCGCCGCAACGTCGCCCTGCTCCTCGCCGCGTTCGGCGAGCTGCTCCACGAGGACGGCCTGCTGGCCGATGCGGGCGCCGGCGTCGCCGCCGCCAACCGTGCCTACGCCCAAGGCGCGAAGGAGCCGGCCCTCGTCGCGGACTAGTGGCCGGGTATCCGCGTCTGCCGCTAGGGCAACGGCATGTCGCGCTCCCGCGGATCGGATGTCACGGGCCACCAGAGGACGTCCGTGAATCGCCGGCGTCGTGCCCCAACGGTTGGCGCCCGGCGCGGGTCGGTGCGTGCCATTGGATCGACTCAGAGGCGGCGGAGCGACGACCGACGGGCGGCAGGAGGCGGATGTGGAGACGATCAACGGCGTGACGGTGGTCGCCCCGGATCCGGGGGGCCCCGTCGCGGAGGCGGCCCGTGGACCCGTCGTCTTCGGCCCTGAGCAGGGGAACCCCGCCTACATGGCGTGGGTGGGGGCGATGGCGGCGGGCGACCCGGGGCCGCCGCTCCATGTCCACCCCCACACGGACGAAGGCTTCTACGTGGCCGACGGCGAGCTGACGTTCGTCCTCGGGGACCGGGAGGTTGTCGCCCCGGCCGGGACGTTCGTCTTCGTGCCGAAGGGCACGGTCCACACGGCCCGCAACTCCGGCCCCGGACCGATGCGTGCCATCCTCCTCCTGTCGCCCGGAGAGGCCGAGCACGTCACAGAGCCGGTCGAGGGCGGGTGACGCCCGCGCCGCTCCATCGCCAGCGCCCGGTCTCCAGTCCCGCGCTTGTCCGAGCCACGCCCCTCGCCAGGTCATCACCGGCACGAGCCCCGGTGACGGAACAGGGTATCGGATTGCAACCGCGGACTTCGTCCCTCGCGTTCGCGGCGGGATCCGGCGGGCTCCGTGCCCGGGTCCAAGACCGCGTGACTCGGCTCACAGCGAACGTCGTGGCCGCCGTCGCTCACCTCGCCACCGACCAGTCGAATCCCGGACAACGCGGCTCGATCCCGACGTCCGAGTGGTGCCACGGGCGGGACTCCGCTCCAGTGGAGGCGCCACCCGTCGCCTGAAGGTTTCGCCCTGAACGGCAAGGAACAGCGACGACGGCGAGATCACTCCGCGCGATGGCGTCGTGTCGGCGACGGCGAACCTCGTCGTCGCTTCGGAGTCGCGCCAGAGAACGTGCCCCCAGGTCGGCGGCACACGGCGCCGGTCGGGCTCCTCATCGATCCGTGTCGCTACCGAGGCCGCCTAGCACCTACCCGTCCGGAACGACAGCCATGCCCGCGCCTCGATGCCCTGGGCGGCCTGGAACGCGCGAAGCGTCGGCAGGCCGGGTGGCGGCGGCCGCAGCGCCTGGCAGGTGAAGAAGCCGGCGAGGGCGGCCACCGCAGCCGTGACCGCCTCGGGGTCGGCGACCCGTCCGGCGGCGGACCGCGCGAGGAGCGTCTCCGGGTCCGGTCCGCCCCGCATGGCGACACTCGGGGCGAAGAACGCCAGGTCCAACCAGGGCGCCCCGACACGGGCGTGCGGCCAATCGACCACCAGGACCCTCTCCGGCGTCAACAGGAGGTTGTCGGCCCGGAGGTCGAGGTGCAGCAGGGTCTCGCCGGTGGCCGCGACCGTCGCGCCGGCCTCCAGCGCAACGAGCGCGTCGAGGTGTCGCGCGGACCAGGCGTCGAGCATCGGCGGTCGCTCGTTGCGGACCTGGCGCCACCAGCCGGCGCTGAGCACACCCCAGTCGGCCACCCGCCCCACGTCCGCCCGCGACGGTGGCGGCGTGAGCACGACCGAGAGGGCCTCCAGGGCCTCGAGCACGGAGGACAGCTCGTCGTCGCGCCACGGCTGCGTGGGATGACGGCCCTCGACATCCTCGAACGCGAGGACGACCCAGCCGTCGTCACCCTCGTCGTGCGACCAGAGCAGCCGGGGCACCGGCGCGTCCGGCGGCAACGCGGCGACTACCATCGCCTCGCGGCGGTGCAGACGTGGCGCCTCGCGGTTCGGCTCGGGCCCGGCCGCCTTGACGAACAGCCGTCGGCCGTCGGCGAGCCGGAGTCGCACCGCGGCCCCGGGCGAGAACCCGCTCGGCTGCGACGCGACGGTCGCGATCTCGCTGCCCAGCCGGACAGCGACGGCCGACCGGACGCGGGCCGGGACGTCCTCCCAGCGGAGCCGGACGCCCGCCGCCGGGGGCGGCGTCGACCCTGGTCCCAGACTCTTGCTCATCTCGGGTTCCCGGGCCGGGGCGCCGACCGTGCCAGCGAAGTCGACATGCCTCGTCGAGGGCAGCGGCCGTTACCCGTCCGGCCGAGCAGGGCAGGCGAGAATGTGCGCGGCGGCCTCGCGGAAGGCACGGGGTCGCCGCCGAGGACCGCGCCGGTGTGCGGCTAGGTGAGACCTGGGATCTTGAGCCCGCCGGTCAGCGCCGACATCTTCTCCTCGGAGATCTTGCCCGCCTTCTCCATCGCGTCCTGGATGGCGGCGGTGATCATGTCCTCGAGCAGCTCGACGTCCTCGGGGTCGACGGCGCTCGGGTCGAGCTTGATGTCGTGAAAGGCGCGCGAACCGGTGACGTGGGCCTTGACCACGCCGCCGCCGGCCGTCCCCTCGACGATCGTCTCGTCCAGCTCCTGCTGGATCTTCGCCAGCCGATTCTGCATCTGCTGGATCATCTTCATGTTTGGCTGGCCCATGGTCGGTCCCCCCGCCGCGGCGCGGCGTGATCGCGGCCGCGTCCGGCCGGCTGTCGTCGTCGAGGCGCGCGGGACGGCCCCGCGAGGCGTCGGAGTATAGCAACCGGCCGCCGGGTCCCCGTCCGAGGACCCGGCATCCACACCGGTCACCCGCGCCCCCGCGTGCCTACTTCGCCGCGGCCGTCACCGCGGGTCGGGCCCTCCGCTTCCACGTCGCGACGCGCTGGAGCATCTCCCGCGCGTTCTCCCGGGCGGCGGCCGTCACCGGCAGCCCGTCGAGCATCGCCGCGAGCTCGTCGATCCGCTCGTCGTCCCCGATCGTCTCGACCCGCGACACCACCCGCCCGTCGCGCTCACCCTTCGCGATCCGGAAGTGCGCCTCGGCGAAGGCGGCGATCTGCGGCAGGTGGGTGATCACGAGGACCTGATGGCCGTCGGCCAGCCCCCAGAGCTTCTCGCCGACCACCTGCCCGGAGCGGCCGCCGACGCCGACATCGACCTCGTCGAAGACCAGCGTCGGGGTCGCGTCGGCCGCCGACAGGATCGACTTGAGCGCGAGCATCAGCCGCGCCGTCTCTCCTCCGGAGGCCACCCGCCCGAGCGGCTTGAGCGCTTCCCCGGCGTTGGGGGCGATCAGGAACTCGACGCGGTCCGCCCCGGAGGGGTCCACCGCCACCCGACGGTCCGGGTCCTCGGGGGTCGGAAACGGTGCCCCGTCGCGCGCGTCCACCTGGGTGATCCCGACCGCGAAGCGGGCGCGGCCCATCTTCAGGTCGCCGATGGCCGCCTCCACCTTGGAGGCCAGCTCGTCGCCCGCGCTCCGGCGCCGAGCCGACAGCGCCGCGGCGCGCCGCCCCAGGTCGTCCAGTAGCGAGTCCTCCCGCTCCCGCAGCGCGTCGACGTCCACCTCGCCGCCGGTGAGGCCTTCCAGCTCGCGGTCGGCCGCCTCACCCGTCGCGATCACCTCCTCGATCGTCGCGCCGTACTTGCGCTTGAGCGCCTTGAGCAGGTCGAGGCGCTCCTCGACGACCGCGAGGCGCCCGGGATCGGCCTCGATCCGGTCCCGGTAGGCCCTCGTCTCGGCGGCGACGTCCTCCAGCAGGTAGACGATCTCCTGGAGGCGTGCCGCCACCGGCGCCATCCCCTCGTCGACCCTGCCGACGTCGAGGAGATAGCCGCTGGCCTGGCGAAGTGCCTGGAGCGCGGGCAGCGCCGCGTCCACGTCGAAGGCTTCGTCGTCGCCGTGGACGAGGGCGTAGGCCAGCGCCGCGTCCGCGGCCAGGCGCTCGGCGTTCGCGAGCACCGACCGCTCGGCGAGCAGATCCTCCTCCTCGCCCGGACGCAGCGCCGCGGCCGCGATCTCGGCCGCCTGGAAGCGCAGCAGGTCGACCCGCTGCGCCCGCTCCCGGGCGCCGCCGGCCACGTCGGCGATCCGTCGCCGCAGCGCCCGCAGCTCCGCGACGCCCTCGGCGAGCGCCTCCCGCTCCGCCTGGACCCCGGCGAAGCGGTCGAGCAGTCCGAGTTGCTCGTCGGACCGCAGCAGGGAGAGGTGGTCGCTCTGGCCGTGGATGTCGACGAGGTGGACGCCGACGCGGGCGAGCATCCCGGCCGTCGCGGCGCGGCCGTTGATCCGCGCGCTGCTGCGACCGCCGGCCTGGACGTCACGGCTGAGGATCAGCACCCCGTCCTCCGCCTCGACGCCGATGTCGGCGAACGCGGCCGCGACCGCGGGACGATCGAGCAGGTCGCCGACGTCGAAGGTCGCCTCGACCCTGGCCGTCCTTGCGCCGGTGCGGACCACGTCGCTGCCGACCCGCTCGCCGAGGACGGCGCCGAGGGCGTCGATCAGGATCGACTTGCCGGCGCCCGTCTCGCCGGTCAGCGCGTTGAAGCCCGGCTCGAAGGCAAGCCGCAACTCGTCGATGATCGCGAAGTCCTTGATCGCCAGGTCGAGCAGCATGGTGGCCCGGTCGGTCGTCCCAGGCGGCGCGGTGCGCGATGCCCCGCGCCGCCAGCCATCACCAGGCGGGCAGCGGTCCCGGCACTGGGCCCTCAAGCATAGCCGCCCGGCCCTCGGCCGCGCCGCCGCCGGCACGCTCGCCCCCGCCGACCGGACTGTACCCATGACCCTGGTCGACTAGAGCTCGTCCCGCTTCACCGGCCCGGTCATGCAGTGGATCCCCCCGCCGGCCTTGATCAGCTCCGAGACGTCGACGGTGTGGACTTCGACGCCCGCCGCCTCGTAGGCCGCCTGGAGCCGGTCGCCGCCCGACGGCATCAGGAGCACCCCCGGGGCGAGCGCGACACCGTTGAGCGGCAGGCGGGTCTGGGCCTCGACCTCGTCCTCCGGGCCGACCTCGATCAGCCGGAACCCGTGCTCCCGCAGGGTCCGCACGACCGAGAACGGCGTCCGGTGCCGCCAGACGGCGGCGAGGTCGCGGTCCAGGATGCTGAGGACCCCGTCGAGGTGCATCGCGCCGTAGGGAAGCCCGACGCGGACCACCTCCCGCGTGCCGATCTCCCGGAGCGTCCGCTCGACCTGGTCGGCGCCGGAGCGGTTGGTTCGGAGCCCCTCCGCCAGAAAGCAGAGGTCGCGGTCCACCCAGGCGACGTCGGCCCCCTCGAAGGTGCCGTCGCCGCGGATCGTGGCCACGATCGGCGACCCGAGCGCCGCCAGCGCCGCGGCGACGGCCACCTCCTCGCCCGCGCGGACCGTCGACGCCGAACGGCAGATGATCGCCCCCTCCGGCGTCATCAGCATCAGGTCCCGCAGGAACAGCGCGTTCGGCTTGTCGGGCCGCGTCGCGCCGACCTCGTGGACGACCACCCCGTGGGCGCGATAGGCGTCGGCCAGCGCGTCGTGCTGGGCCCGGGCCACGCTGGGGAGGAGGTCCGCCCGCATCTGCACGGCATCGAAGTCCTCGATCCCGTCCAGCTCCGGCCCCGGGCGGTGGAGCAGCACCGCGCGGAGCCGACCGCACTCCGAGCCGACGCCGACGTCGCCCCAGACCGCGCCGAGCTCCTCCCGCAGCGACGCAACGCGTGCCGACCACCGCGCGCCGCCGTAAGCCGCCGTGAGTGCCACGTCTTCCCCCTCCCCCGCCCCTCGTCCTTACCCCGCACCCGCGCCGAGTTCCGTTCTGGCCAACCGTGGCTCAACCCGCGCGCCCCGACTGGCAGCGCCGCCACGCTGTCACGCCGCCGCTGGGCCGTGGTGCCACTGCAACCGGGAGGTGGCCGACGACACGCATGACGGAGTACCGCCAACCCGAACACCGACGCGACCGTCGCCCCTGCCGGGTCTCGGCCCGTTGGCAACGCTCCACTCCCGGCGCCACCCGCGCGAGACGTCCACGCGAGACGGGCCGCCGCGGGGGGCAGCGGAGCGTCCCCGAGCATCGGCGCCTGGCGCCGGAGCGACCGCGGGCGCCGCGCACGCCGGGTGCGTGCGCGGCGCGGGGACACGGTGATCCCGGGAGAACCGCGCTAGTCGGCCGCGTCGGCCAGGAGCGCCCGGGCCAGAACTTCCGGCTTGATCGGGATGTCGGTGACCCGGACGCCCGTCGCGTCGCGGATCGCGTTCGCCACCGTCGCCGCGCCCGGGATCGCCGGCGGCTCGCCGACGCCCTTCGCGCCGTAGGGGCCGTGCTCGCTCGGGACGTGGACGAGCACCGTCTCGATCGGCGGGATCATGTCGGCCTTCGGGATGGTGTAGTCCATCAGGCTCGCGGTCAGCAGCTGGGCGTCGTCGTCGTAGGCCATCCCCTCGTAGAGGGCCCAGCCGATGCCCTGCGCGACCCCGCCGTGGATCTGCCCCTCGACCGCCGACGGATTGATCGCGTAGCCGACGTCCTGGGCGGCGACGTAGTGGTGGACGGTCGTCTCCCCCGTCAGCGAGTCGACCGAGACCTCGGCGAGGTGGACGGCGAAGCCGGGCGCGCTCTCGGTGATCGCCGTGCTGCCCCGGCCGAACACCGGCTCGTACTTCCCGCCGAAGGTCATGCTCATGCCGGCGATCTGCTGGAGGCTCACGCTCGCCGTCGGCACGCCCTTGACGCGGACGACCCCGTCGGCCAGCTCGAGGTCCTCCACCGCCGCCTCGAGGTGCTGGGCCGCGATGCCGAGGATCTGCTGGCGGGCGTCGGCGGCGGCCTTGTGGACGGCCGGGCCGACGGTGTAGGTCACCTTCGAGCCACCGGTCGCGCCCGCGTAGGGGGCGGCGTCGGTGCTGGCCGTCGAGACCTGGATGTCCTCGGCCCCCATCCCGAACTGCTCGGCCGCGATCTGGGCGAAGGTCGTATTCGTGCCGTTGAGGTCGACCGAACCGAGCACGACCGTCAGCTTGCCGTCCGCGTCGAGGCGGCAGACGGCGGTCGCCGGCTCCACGCCCCCCGGCCAGCCGCCGACCGCGATGCCGACCCCCCGGCCCCGGGCCTTGCTCTCCGCCCGACCCTGCCAGCGGGGGTGCTTCTGGAGCGCCTCGAGGGTCTCCTTGAGACCGATCCGCGGCCAGGCGGCGCCGTTCGGGCGCTGGTCGCCCTCGACCACGCAGTTGTGGAGCCGGAGCGCCAGCGGGTCCATCCCGAGCTCCCGCGCCAGCTCGTCCATCACCGACTCGATGGCGAGGCTGCCCTGCTGGGCCCCGGGCGCGCGATAGGCACCGGACTTGGTCCGGTTCGTCATCACCTCGTAGCCGCGGATCTCCAGGTTCGGGAAGCGGTAGTAGCCGCCCATCAGGATCGCGGCGATCTGGAGCGGGGACCCGGCCACCGAGCCGGCCTGGAAGACCATCTCGCCGTCGAGCGCGGTGATCGTCCCGTCCGCCTTCGCGCCGACCTTGAGCCGGATCCGGCACCCCGGCGCCGGGTTGGCGGTCAGGAAGTCCTCCATCCGGTTGTACTGGAGGAGGACCGGTCGACCGACCGCGACCGCCGCCGCGGCGACGATCGGCTCGATCAGGCCGAACTTGCCGCCGAAGCCGCCGCCGACCGGCATCGCGATCACGTTCACCCGGTGCAGCGGCACCCCGATCGTCTCCGCCACCTTGGTCCGGGTGTGGAAGAGGGCCTGGGTGCTGGTGTAGACCGTGATGTTCCCCAGGGGGTCGGGCGCGGCCAGGCAGGCCTGGGTCTCGATGTACCCCTGGTGGACGGTCTGCGAGGTGAAGGTGAGCTCGACCGACTTGTCGGCCGCGGCGAAGCCCGCCGCGACGTCGCCCCGGCTGAAGTGGACGCTGTTGGAGACGTTCGGCGGCAGGTCCTCCTGCTCGCCCTCGGCCTCCTGGGCGGCGTCGGCGTTGTGCATCCCGGCCTCGTCGTCGTCGTGCGAGGCGGTCTCGATGAGTCGGACCCGCGGCCCGTCCGGGTCCATCGCCCGGTCGATGGCGATCACCGCGTCGAGCGGCTCGTAGTCGACCTCGACGGCGGCGACCCCGTCCTCGGCGGCGGCCTCGGTCTCGGCGAGGACCAGGGCGACCGGCTGGCCGGCGTAGGTCGCCTCGTCCGTCGGCAGGGGGTTCTCGCCCGGCGACCCGTCGTCGCGGGTCGCGATCGGCAGGTCCGCCGCGGTGAGCACCGCGACGACGCCCGGGATCGCCAGCGCCGGCGCCGTGTCGATGCCCGTGATCCGGGCGTGCGCGTAGGCGGACCCGACGGGGCGGGCGATCAGCCGCCCGGGGAGCCGGAGATCGCCGGTGAAGCGCTCTTGCCCGGTCAGCTTCTCCGGCGCGTCGAGGCGCTTGGTCCGCTTGCCGACGGCGACGGGGGCGGCTTGGGCCATGGTCGGTGGTTCCCTCCAGAGGTGCCGGTGCTGGGCCGGGGGCGCCACGCCGGTGACGGTGGCGCGACACCCGGCAGTGTAGCAGCGGGTGGCTCATCGCCTGTCGGGCGTCGGGGCGGGCCGCAACACCCGTCCCGGGCCGCCGTCCGGGCGGGTCGGGCGTCCCCGCGCCTTCGTCACGGTCGCGTGCCGGATGACCTCGAGCTTATGTCGCGTCCTCGGCGGCGATCACCTCGGCCGGTCCCCACTCCTCGACGCGGATCGCCTGGGCGTCCATGTGGGACAGGAAGCCGTACCGGTCGAGCGTCGCGCTGATGCTCGCCGCGTCGTCGGCGTCCCAGAGCGAGAAGATCCGGTCATCGTGGAGGTCGGGCGACCAGACCTTGAGCCACCGCGGTGACGCACCTTCCGCGCCGGTGTCGCGCGCAAGGTCGAGCATCCGTGTCGGCGGGAGCACGGTCGAGTCATCCGTCTCGTTCGGCGAGTGGACGACGAGGTAGCGCGCCATCGGTGGACCTCCTCTGTGCCGTGACCGTCCGCCTGCCCCTCGGGACCGGGGGTCGGCCGGGACGGGTCGTCTGCCTGTGGGCAACCGAGCCCGCGATCCCGCCGAGTGCCCTGGCGAGCGAGTCGCCCGTCACACCGTCCCGGCGCCGACCCGGCCCCCGCGTATTAGGCCGATCCGCCGGCCGGCCGGCGACGCCGGCGTCGCCGCCGCTTCGCCGTCCCTTCCGGTGCTCCCCCCGCGACCGCATCCGGGGTCGGGTCCGCCGGGTCCGCGGGCTCCACGGCGGCGGCCGGCTCCTCCACGGTCGCGACCGGAAGGTCCTCGACCGGGCCGGCCGCCGCCGGTGCCGGGCCGAGCACGTTGATCGGCCCAACCGGGGCCGCCGAGGGCGCGGCGGGAGCGGCAGCGACCGGTTCCGAGCGCGCCGCTGGTGCCACCGAAGGCCGGCTGAACGCGCCCAGCCCGAGATCGGCGCTGGTGAAGATGATCTCCTGCGGCTCGTCGACCAGCCGCACGGTGACCAGCTCCTTGAGCACCTGGAGCGAGACCACCATGCCGGGCCCGGCCGGCGTCTCGATGGTCTGGCCGAGGCGCGGCAGCACGACCTTGAGCTGCTTGTACTGCTCGTTCTCGTAGGAGAGGCAGCAGAGGAGGCGCCCGCAGACGCCAGAGACCTTGCTCGGGTTGAGCGCCAGGTCCTGGGTCTTCGCCATGCCCATCGAGATGTCGGGGTAGACCGGCAGCCACGAGGAGCAGCAGAGCGTTCGCCCGCAGCGGCCCAGACCGCCGAGCAGACGGGCCTCGTCACGGGGCCCGACCAGCTTGAACTCGACCGTGCAGCCGAAGGTCTTGGCCAGCTCCCGCCCGAGCTCCCGCGTGTCCGGCCGGTCCTGGGAGGTGAAGCTCAGCGTCACGGCGCTGCCGTCGAAGGTGTAGTCGGCGCTGATCGCCTTCATCGGCAGGCCGCGCCGGCGGATCGCCGCGCCGAAGGTCTTGACGGCGACCGCCGCCTCGCGGCGCAGTCGGTCCATCTTGTGGACCTCGTCCTCGCCGAGCCGGCGCTGGACGGGCTGGAGGTCCCCCTCGAGGGTGCTCAGCAGGACCTGGTGGGGGGCGATCACGACCCGCCCCGCCTCCTGGCCGCGGTTCGTCTCGACGACGACCCAGTCGCCGGTGTCGAGCTCCTGCGCGGCGGCGTCGAAGTAGTAGGTGCGCCCGGAGTCGCGGAACCGGACGCCGGTCACCCGGGCCGCGGGGCCGTCACCCGGGCGGATGCCCGCGGCCGCCTCGCCGGTGTGGCAGTCGCAGTTGCCGACCGGCTCGTTGTTGGCGACGCGCTCCTTGAAGCGTTCCCGGGCGAGCGCACGGGCCTCGTCGATCGTTCGCACGGGCGGGACAAAGCCCCCCGCCGGGGCAGGGCCGGCGCTCAGGGGCGCGGCCGGGACGTGGTGGTGGTCGGCCATTGGGACACCATCGATTCCATCGCCAGCCGCGGCCGCACGTTCGCCTCGAGGTCGCCGATGCAGGTCTGCACGGCGCAGACCGCCCGGTGGACGTCATCGAGGGCCCAGCCACGGGCAAGCTCTTGCAGTCGTTCCGCAGTCTCTCCGCGGTGGGTCAGGTAGGTAGGTTGGGCGGCGTGGAGCAGCAGCGCGTCGCGCCACACGCCGAGCAGCGTCTCGAGGTCGGCGAAGACCTCGCCTCGCTTCTTCGTGAACGTGTCGCCAAGCCGGACCGCCGTCACGAGGCGGTCGTAGCCCGAGCCGGCGACCCAGGCCAACGCCCGGTCGACCGTCTCCTGGCGACGCTGGAGGAGCTTTGGGTCGGCCGCGGCACGGTGGGCCCAGCCTGGACGCCCGCCCGCCAGCGCGGCGACCTCCACGGCTCGCGGCTCCGGAAGACCCGCGGCGACGAGTGACGCCGCGACGGTAGCCCGCGGAACCGGCCGCAGCTCGATGACCTGGCAGCGGGATCTGATGGTTGGCAGGAGGAGCTCGAGGTCGTCGGCCAGGAGCAGCAGCGTCATGAACGCCGGCGGCTCCTCGAGGGTCTTCAGGAGCGCTTCCTGGGCCGTCTCCTGGAGCGTCTCGGCGTCGTCGACGAGGACCACCCGCCAGCGGCCCTCCATCGGGCGCAGGGCGGCCGTCGCGCACAGCTCCCGCACCGTCTCGATGGTCATCGAGGTGTTCTTGCCGCCGCTCTTCTCGGCCGTCGCCGCCTGCCGCGCCAGGTCCCAGGACTGGACGTCCGGGTGGACGCCCCGGCCGATCTTCCGACACGACCGGCAGGCGCCGCAGGCGAGACCCGGCGCCGGCGGCTCGAGGCAGGAGAGCGCCGCCGCGAACGCCAGCGCGAGGGCGGTCTTGCCGACCGCGTCCGGGCCGGCGATCAGGTAGGCGTGGCGGACGCGGTCGCGGGCGACGGCCCCCTGGAGCGTCTCGACGGCCGCGTCGTGTCCCCAGACGGGCCAACCGTGCGGCGCGACCGCCGGGGTGGTCAACGGCCCCGGGGCACCGGGTCCCGCCGCCGCGACCGGCTTGCTGCGGGTGACCACCGGCTAGGCCGCCTTCCGGCGGACCGGACGCCGGCGTGCCTTGGGGGCGTTGGTCTCGAGCTCCTCGCCAAGGGAGAGGACATCGACGATCCGCTGGCGGTCAGCCGGACGAATCGAGGGGTCTGGCGGCAGGGTCCGCACGAACTCGGGAAGCTCCTCAGCCAGCAGCACCGGGTACTCGGGCTTGTCGGCCTCGACGTCGACGCGGGGGTCGGTGAAGACCACGGCGCCGCCGACCTCGACGGCGAGCTGCTTCTCCGCGAGGAGCCCCTCGACCGCGGCGATCGCCTGGTCGGTCTCTAGCGACGGGTTGCCGAGCTGCGGCCCACTGATGCCGAAGAGGCGGCGCAGCCCGACGCCGCGCTTCCGCCAGCGGCGGCCCTTGACGAAGACGTCGTCGGACAGCTCGCGGGCGGTCAGCACGAGCACGCCGCCGGGGTAGACGATCAGGTGCTCGATCACCTTCTTGCCGATCGGCGCGTAGTGGATCGCCGTGTAGGCGTCGCTCAGCTTGTCGAGCTTGTGGTCGATGACCTGGTCGTTGCGGACCGGTCGGTTCCACTTCCCGACCTGCTGCATGCCGATGTTGAAGACGAAGAAGCCGATCAGCATCACGGCCCAGGCGACCAGCACCTGGCCGGGGAAGAGGAGCACCAGCACGAAGATGCCCGCGAGCAGCACGAAGCCGAGCAGGGCCATCCAGCGGGCCACGCGCTTCCGCCGCTTGACGTGGCCAACGTTTCGCACGATCCGCATCGAGGCACACCAGAAGGAAGCGTTAGCAGGTCGGCACCGGACCCGTGGGGCCGCCCACGCCGGGCGCGGGGCCCGCGAGTGGGCTCCGGACGGGGCAGGGCCGGACGGGTTCGGATCCGGCCAGAGTGTAGCACTTGTCCGCGCCCACTCTGACCGGCGCGCGACCACTCTCTCCCGCTCAGAAGGGGCGTCTGCACAGCTCGATCGGCCCCCGACAGCCACGCCGAGAGCGGCGCCCGCGACCGTGGCACCAGGTGCGGGGTCAGACCAGCGGGGGGGCGCCCACCAGTCGCTCGAGGAGAAAGCGAGCGGCGGCGATCGCCGCCATCGCCCCCACCCCCAGGACCAGCGCCGCCGGCGGGAGGTGGTGCTCGCGCCCGGCCAGGACGGACGCAGGCCCCTCCGCGAGCAGGGCGAGGACGACGAGCGAGAGGAGGGTGACCACGGCCACCGCACCGACCACCAGGGCCAGCGTGACCGGCGCCAGGAGCCAGCCCCAGCCCGAGAGCACCACCGCCGCGAACGGCAACCCGGCGAGACCAAGCACTCCCAGCTCGCGAAGGCCACCCACGCACGGGGACGCCGCCCGCGGCCGCCACCACAGGCTCGAGGCGACCAGGAAGGCGATCACGACGGCCATGGCCACCCCGGCCGCGAGCCCGGTCGCGAGGCGGAGGCGGTTGTCCGGCGGGTACGGGTGCCACCAGCCCAGGTCGACCAGGAGCGCGTTCGTACCGTCGGCCGCCATCGCCGCCACGCCCAGACCGAGCACCCCTATCACCCGCAGCGGCGGGATACCGGCCGACCGGAAGCGGCCGCGGACAGCCAGCAGGACGCCCGCCGAGAGGAACCCTCCGTAGATGCCGGTCATTCGCGCGTCGAACGGCAGGAGCTCACCGCCGAGCGAGAAGGAGTGGCTGGGGCGTTGCGCGCACAGGCCGTGGAGCGCGGCGTGGGCCTTATGGGCGAGCGGCCAGGGTGCCAGCAGAAATGCCGCGGCCAGCAGCCCCGCGACCGTCAGGAAGAGCGGCGTCCCCGGCGACCGACGGCCGCCCGCCGGCAGCGGACGCGGAACGACGAGACGCGGGGCGGCCATGGGACTCACCTTCTGGCGGCGGGGCGGGTAGGGCGGCAGTACGATGCCAACGATTGTCCACCATGCGACGGGGCACACGGTAGTCGGCATGGACACCCGACTGGGTGGGTGCGGGGGGAGCCGGAGCCAGGGCGACTCTCCGGCGCCGAGCGTGGCCCGCGCCGACGGCATGGCGCGGGCCGTGCCAGACTACGGCGCCGCCCACCGTGGGCCGGCTCGCCTCCGTCCGGACCAGCTCTGGCCGGCACGTCAGGAGTCCCCGTTGGTCAGCGCGAAGTCCAGCCTCCGGTCGCCCGCCTCGGCCGCCCCGGCGGCAATCGTCGAGCGGGCAACCACGACCGTCCGCGCCGCCAGGCGGCGAGCCGATTCGAACACCGTCTCGGCGCCGGCCGCGCTGGTCCGCGGGCAGACCGCCGTGGCGGTGGCCACCGTCGCGCTGGCCGGCTTCGCGGTCCTCTTCGGGTTGGTCCGCACCAAGCGCAGCGCCGCGACGGACGTCGCGATCACGATGCGCGTCCAGGCCCGGCGCCAGCCGTGGCTGGCGCGGACCATGGCCTTCGCCTCCTGGGCCGGCTTCCCGCCCCAGAGCCGTCTCCTGCCGATCGTCTACCAGGGCACCCTCTGGCTGCTCGGCCTTCGGACCGAGGCGGTCTTCCAGCTCCTCGCCTGGGGCGCCAGCGGCGTCTCGTTCAGCGTGAAGCGGCTGATGCGCCGGCCGCGGCCCGACCACCCGCAGATCCGCGTCGCGGTCGCCCGGATCGGCGGGACCAGCTTCCCGAGCGGTCACGTCCTCAACTACATGGGGACCTACGGCTTCCTCGCCTACCTCGCCCACGTCCAGCTCAAGGCCGGCGCCCTCCGGCGGACGGTCGTCGGCGGTCTCCTCGGGCTGATCGGCCTGGTCGGTCCCAGCCGCATCTACCTGGGCCACCACTGGTTCACCGACGTGCTCGCCTCCTACCTGCTCGGAACGGCCTACCTGCTCGGTCTGACCACGGTCTACCGGTGGGTCAAGGCGTGGCAGCTCGGGTCTCGCGGGTGAGCACCGCGCCGGACCCCCCGACCGGGGCGGCCGATCCCGCCCGGCGCCGTCTCCCCGCGCCCCTCGGCCCGCGGACCGGCCACCGCCGCGGCCGGGTGATCGCCGATCCTCCCCGAGCTCATCGGCCGGCGCGCTTGCCGGTCCCGCGGGTGGCTCGAGGCGACGCGGCCGGCAAGGATCGGCTTGCCGCCTGGACAGGGTCGGCCGTCGCTGCCCCGGCCGGCAGCCTGCTCGCCCTCGGAGACAGGATCGCCGCCGGAGCGGCGCCCCGGGCCGCCCGAGGCTCGGTTCCGGGGAGGGCGGGCCGGTGGTAAGCCAGGTGTCCGGGCGCCAGACGGATGTCGTCGGCCACCGAGGCGCCCCCGCCTTCGCCCGGGCGAACTCCGAAGCGTCCTTCCGCGCCGCGCTGGAGGTCGGTGTCGACCGGGTCGAGTGCGACGTCAGGCTCTCCGCCGACGGCGCCCTGGTCCTCGTCCACGACGCCACGGTCGAGATGCCCGACGGCACCCCGAACGCCATCGGCAGCCTGACGCACGCCCAGCTGCGGGACGCCATCCCCAGCCTGCTGGTGCTGGACGATCTGGTGGAGATCGTCGGCGGCCAGGCCCCGCTGATGGTCGACGTCAAGGGACCCGGCTACGAGGCGGAGGTCGCCGCCGCCATCCGTCGGCACCGCCTGGCGGAGACGGCGTCGGTGCCCTCCACCTGGGTGGTGACCCTGCGGCGCCTACGGGCGGCGTTCCCCGGGCTCCGGCTGGGTCTCTCGACCGGCCACATCGTCGGCGGCGCCCCGCACGCGCTCCGCCCGGCGATCGGGACGACGGTTCGCGCCGTCCTGCCCAAGCTGATCCCGGTCGCCCTCGCCGCCGCCCGCGCCGACGAGTTGATGGTCCATCACCGCGCCGTCACGCCGGCCCTGGTCGACGCGGTCCACCGCGCCGGCAAGAAGGTCAACCTGTTCACCGTGGACTCCGAGGAGGACATCCGGCGGGCCCTCGCTCTCGGCCCGGACAGCATCATCTCCAACCACCCCGACCGCGCCATCGTGCTCCGCGACGAGTACGACGCCCGGATTCCCTCGCCGAACGGGTAGGTCTCTGGGCGAAGACGGCACCGATCGTCTCTGGCATGCTCGTGGGAGAGTCACACGGAGTTCTCTGCCCGGCCATCTCCCAAGGAGCGTCGCGTTTGGACCTGGACCTCGACACCGACGACGTCGGCGGGCGTGACACGAGCCGCCTGGAAGCGCTCAGCGACGGCGTGATCGCGATCGCGATCACGCTCCTGATCATCGAGATCCGGCCGCCCCACCTCGACGCCGGTCATGACGGGCCGATCGACCTCGTCCGCGCGCTGCGCGGCCTGTGGCCGAACTACCTCGGGTACCTGATCAGCTTCCTGACGATCGGCGTGATGTGGATCAACCACCACAATGTCTTCCGCCTGATCGTGCGCACCGACCAGACGCTGGTTGTCCTCAACACCCTGCTGTTGCTCTGCATCGCCTTCCTCCCCTTCCCGACGGCCGTCGTCGCCGAGTCGATCGGGAGCGACCCCGAACGGGCGGCCGTGGTCTTCTACGGGGCGTGCTTCACGGTCACCGCCGTGTTCTTCTCCTTGCTCTGGTGGTACCCGACCCGCGACCGGCGGCTGGTCGACCGGCGGGTCGACCCGCGGACGCTCGCCTCGATCAGTCGCCGCTTCCTGGTCGGCGCACCGATCTACCTGCTGGCAACCCTGATCGGGCTCCTGAGTGCCGGGCTGAGCCTGGCCATCTTCCTGCTGCTGGCCGTCTACTACATCCTTCCCGGCACCTCGACGGCGAGACGCTCGTAGGCACCGACCCGCGGATCTGCCTGGACGTCGGGGTCGGACCGGGACGCGGGAGCGGGAGGCGGACATGGCCGAACAGGGGCAGATCGACAACCGCGGGGCCGCCGGCGCCTTCCGGCGCCTCGCGGACCTCCTCGAGATCCGGGGCGAGTCGCTCTACCGGGTGGCCGCCTACCGCCGCGCCGCGGAGAGCTTCGACCGCCTCGCCGAGCCGATCACCGCTGTCCGCGCCCGAGGGGAGCTGGAGGACATCCCCGGGGTCGGAACCGCCATCGCCCGCAAGGTCGAGGACCTGCTCGACTCCGGCTCCTTTGACCTCCTGCGCGAGGTGGAAGCGGAGATCCCGCCAGGCGTCGCGGCGCTGCTCTCGGTCCCCGACATCGGGCCGAAGCGCGCCCGCCTCCTCTACCGCGAGCTCGGGGTCGAGAGCCTCGAAGACCTGCGCGAGGCCCTCGACCAGGGTCGGCTGGACCCGATCCCCGGACTGGGCGCGGGCGCCGCCCGCCGCATCGCCGAGGGGCTGAACTCGCTCCAGGCCACCGACGAGCGCCTGCCGCTCGGGGTGGCCCACGCCCGTGGCCTGGCCCTGATCGCGAGGCTCCGCGAGCGGGCACCCGGGATTCGCCGGATCGAGCTCGCCGGCAGCGTCCGTCGCCACCGCGAGACCGTCGGCGACCTCGACATCGCGGCGGCCGCCGACGACCCCGCGGCCGTCGTCGAGGCGTTCGCGACGCTGCCCGAGGTCGCCAACATCGAGCTGCGGGGCCCCAATCGCTGCCGGCTCGTCCTCGTCGACGGGTTCCCGGCGGACCTCTGGGTGCTACCGGAGCGCCACTGGGGGTCGCTCCTCTTCCACCTCACGGGCGACAAGCACCACGACATCCGGGTCCGGGAGATGGCGGTGGCGCGCGGGGGCCGCCTCAGCGAGTACGGGTTCTCGGCGGGCGGTGACCTGACACCCTTCGCCGAGGAGGAGGACGTCTACGCCTTCTTCGGCCTGCAGCCGATCCCGCCGCCCATGCGCGAGGACCCGGCGGCGCTCGACCTGGCCGGGCGGGGGGCGCTGCCCGAGGTGCTCGAAGTCGAGCACCTCCGGGCCGACCTCCACCTCCACACCGACTGGAGCGACGGCAAGGGCACCGTCCGCGAGATGGCGCTCGCCGCCCGCGCCCGGGGATACAGCTACATCGCCGTCACCGACCACTCCCGCGGCCTCGCCGTCGCCAACGGCCTCGGCCCCGAGCGGCTCCGCGAGCAGCGGGCGGAGATCGACGCCGTTAACGCCGAACTGGCCCCGTTCCGCGTCCTGCAAGGGATCGAACTCGAGGTCCGGGGCGACGGCCGGCTCGACCTCGACGACGACACCCTCGCCGCGCTCGACCTGGTCGTCGCGGCGGTCCACAGCGGCCTTCGCCAGGGACGCGAGCGCGTCACGGAGCGTGCCCTCGCGGCGATCCGGCACCCGCTCGTCGACGTCCTCGCTCACCCCACCGGCCGCATCGTCGGTGGTCGCGCCGGCGGGGACTTCGACCTCGTCGCCCTCTACGCCGAGGCGGCACGGACCGGAACCGCCCTCGAGATCGACGCCGACCCCGCCCGCCTCGACCTGCGCGACGTCCACGCGCGGGCCGCGGTCGCCGCCGGCTGCACGCTCACCGTCGACAGCGACGCCCATGTGCCGGGCGGCCTAGCGAACGCCTCGTTCGGCGTCGGGGTCGCCCAGCGGGCGTGGGTGCCACCCGACCGGGTGCTCAACACCCTGCCGCTCGACGCGCTCCTCGGCCGCCTCAAGCGCAACCGCTCCTTGCCCTCCTGACGGCCCGCGGGTCGGTCACGGCCAACCCCTCGCTCCTCGACGTTGCTCCGTTCCCTGGCGTGGCCGGGCTCCAGCCCCGCGCCACCGGCGTCCACCGGCGTCCGGAGGCCAGCGGCCAGGAAGTTCGGTCTCAACGGCCGCCCGGCCCGGGCGACGGTGACCTGGCCGGGC
>CADCWG010000291.1 GCA_902806335.1 uncultured Thermomicrobiales bacterium
AACGGGCGGGGGGCGCCGCGGCCGGCGGCGGGGCGAAGGGCGGCCAGCCCCCGCTCGGCGGCGTCCGCCGGGCCGGACCTGGCGAGCCCCGTCCAGGGCACCGTGGTGCGGGTCACGGTGCGCGCGGGGGACGTGGTGGCGCGGGGGGACCTGGTCTGCGTGGTCGAGGCGATGAAGATGGAGAACGAGGTCCTGGCGCACCGGGACGGCACGGTCGCCGCCGTCGCCGTCGCGCCGGGCGCCGCCGTGGGCCTCGGCGCGGTGCTGGCCCGCATCGAGTGACGCCGTGGGCGGACGCGATGCCGCCGGCGCATGCCGTCTCGCGAAGGCTCGGCACTCACCGTTGTCCCGAGGGATGGAGACACCGGCCGGCGCCATCGCAACATGGGTCGCCGGTAGGACTGGGACCCGGGCGGCCCTGACGCGTCAGGGCCGGGCGCCGCGGGTGGGGCTCGGGGCGCTTCCGCGACCCCGGGGGACGTGGGAAACACGCCCCCCATCGGTCTGTTCGACCGCGGGCATGGTCCCGGTGCGGGCCGTCGATGCCCGCCGTCCCAGCGTCTCCGCGGCCGCTAGGCGGCCTGCGGCTCGAAGTCGGTGGGGAACGGCACGGCCAGGGTGACCGGGTCCTCGACGCCGACGTAGTAGGTGTAGCGGGGGATGTAGTTGACGCCCTTGATCGGCAGCCGCGCGGCCTCGGGGTCGGCGGCCAGCTCCGCGGCGTCGAGGGTGTTGGTCAGGCACGCCTCGGCGACGACGCCGAACTTCTCCTCGTAGCGGGCCAGGGCCTCCGCCAGCTTGAGGCGGGTCGGGTACTTCTTGTCCGGGTCATACCAGCCGAGGAACATCGTTGCCTCCTTGGCGGCGACCCCGAGCGACCTCGGCCTCCCTGGCCTGTCCTCGGAGCCACCAGAACATCTGTCCGTACGCCGATAGTAGCAGAACAAGTGTTCCCCCGCAAGGGGTTTCGGTGACCGATTGTCATCGTACGTTCGCGGGTCTTCTGGCTCGCCGAGAGGTAGACAGCGGGCGGTCAGCCCGGTATCCTGTGGACAACGGTGGGGGAAAGTGGGGACAAGTGGGGTCCCCGGTGGATAAGTGGTCCGCCTTCCCCCGGCGCCGACCGATCCGCGCCGCGGCCATCGCCCCCCGAAAGCCGACCCCCAGATGTTCCTCGGGCGCCACGCCCACGCCGTCGATGCCAAGGGCCGGATGGCGGTGCCCGCCCGATTCCGCGACGCGCTCGCGGACGGGCTGGTGCTGACCCGGGGTATCGATCGCTGCCTGGCGCTCTACCCGATGGCGGCCTGGCGGCCCCTGGCGGAGAAGATCGACGCCCTCCCGATCAGCGACCCGGACGCGCGGACCTTCCGCCGCCTCGTCTTCGCGGAGGCGGTCGACCTGACGCTCGACACCCAGGGCCGGATCCTCCTCCCGCCGGAGCTGCGCGCCTACGCGGGGATCGACCGCGACGCCCTGGTCGTCGGCGTCCACACCTCGGTCGAGATCTGGAGCCCCGAGCGCTGGGCGTCGGTCAGCGCCGCGCTCGACGACGACGGCGCCGAGGTCGCCCAGCGCCTGGCCTCCCTCATCTGACGGCGTGACCGCGGTGGTTCCCGGCGTCACCCCGGACCGGCGGGGCATGGGGGCTGGCGGGAGGACGAGCGGTCGGCCGTCGACCGGTCCGCCTCCCCCCTCGGGTGCGCGCGGCGGGTGGTCGTGCCCAGCCAGCGGCCGGGCGGACCACGTGCCCTCGACCGAGCTGACGCGGCGCCCGCCATCCTTGCCGACGTCCCCGAGTCGCGTCCCGACGACGGCCAAGGGTCTATGCTTCCCGCCCATGGAGACCACCGTGGTGCCGCCGGCCAAGGACACCTCACCCGCCCCGCCCGGTCACGTCCCGGTGCTGCTCGCGGAGGCCGTCGCGGCCCTCGTCCCACGCCCGGGCGGGCGCTACCTGGACGGCACGTTCGGCGGCGGGGGGCACACCTGCGGGCTGCTCGCCGCCGCGGCGCCGGTCTTCGCCCAGGTGGATTCCGAGGTCGAGGGCGACGACAACAACACCAGCACCGCCCAGTACGTCGACTGCTCGCAGTTCCAGGCGGCCCTGCAGGTGCAGTACGGCAACTCCAACGCCGTGGCCGTCGACGACAGCGAGGCGATCGCTGAGGTTGCTTCGGAGCAGGGCATCACCCAGAACCAGGTCAACGCCTGCCTGAGCGACTTCGACGAGGACGACGACGGGGTCGTGGAGGTTATCGAGGTCGTCTCCGTGATCGAGGGCGAGAAGGTCGCGACCGCTGTCGAGGGTGGCGAGGCCGTAGCCACGGTCAGCGCCTCCGCCTCGAGCAGCGCCTCCGCCTCGAGCAGCGCCTCCGCCTCGAGCAGCGCCTCCGCCGCCGCCGTGACCGAGCTCCCCGAGACGGGCGGCGCCACGCTCCTGGCGCTGGGCGCCGGCGTGATGCTCGTCGGCGGCGGCCTCGTGGCCCGCAGGATGATGCGGTAAGCGCGGGGTAGGCGATTGAACACGAGGCTTACAGGGAGGCGGGCCCCTTCGGGGGCCCGC
>CADCWG010000292.1 GCA_902806335.1 uncultured Thermomicrobiales bacterium
TGGCGGTGGCAACGGTGCGGACCGTGGACATGCCGGCCTTTGAGGTCCGGCTGATGGCCACCGTCCCGCCGGCCCAGCGCGGGACCGCCAACGCCGTCCACCTGCTGGCGATGACCGTCGGCGAACTGGTGGGTCCCCTACTCGGGGGACTGCTCCTGGCGCTGACGAGCCCGACGCCGCTCTTCCTGCTCAACGGGCTCTCCTTCCTCGGCGTCGCTGCGGTGATCGCCACCACCCGCCGCGCTTCCGGGGGCGAGGCCAGCGCGGCCCCCACAGCCGTCGCCGCCACGCCGGCTACCGCGCCGAGCATCGGCTACCTCGCCCTGCTGCGGCGGCCGGACGTGGGGCTCTACACGGCGCTGGTGGCGGCCACCTGCGTCCTCTACCTCGGCGCAATCGCGCTCTTCGTCGTTCGGGCCGAGGACCTCGGCCTGGGCGCCGGTGGAGTTGGGCTGTTCTACGCCACGATGGGGGTCGGCACGCTCCTCGGCGGCCTGCTGGCCGGGGCCGGCACCTACGAGGGGCCGCGGGCCTTCGCGATCGCGGCCGGAACGGGCGCGGTCGGCGCGGTCGGCCTCGCGCTCTTCGGGGCGGCTGGCGGGCTGGTCCTGGCGCTCGCCGCGCTGGTCGTGGTCGGGCTCGTTGGCGACCTCGAAGAGATCGCGGCGCTGACCTACTTCCAGAACCGGCTGCCGGAGGGCACGTACGGCCGGTTCTTCTCGCTCTTCCTGATGGCGACCGGGCTCGGCGGTGTGATCGGCGCCCCGCTCGGGCCGCTCCTGGCCGAGGCGGTCGGGGCGGGGACGGCGCTGGGTCTCCTGGCGCTGCCGGCGCTGGCGCTGGCGGCGGCGTTCGGCCTGCGCGAAGGCCTGACCGGGCGGGTTCTCCCCGAGCTGGCGAGCCGGCTCGCCCCCGTGCCGGAGCCGGAGGTGGTCGGCTACGGGCTGTTCGGCGTGCCGGCCGCCAGCGATCTGCTGCCCGACCGGGAGCCAGGCGGTCCGCTCCTGGTGCCCCGCCTGCACCGGCTGATCTGACCGGCCGGAGCGAAGGCACACCGGCGGGTCACTGCCTCGCCGGTGTGCTCCATTTGGCAACGGGTGTGTCTCGGGGATGGCAGCGGCCAGACCGGCGGGCGCATACGATAAGACCAGGTCGCAGCGATACGAGTCGCGGACGCAGAGCACGCGGTGGCCGGGTCGGCCGGCTCCAGACCGACAGGAGGACGACGATGAGCCAGGGGAGCGAGCAGAAGCACAGCCAGCCGACGCCCCGAGAGCACGTGCGGGCGGCGGAGCCGAAGCGACGCCAGGATCCGGGCTCGCCCGACGTGGTGGGCTACGCGAGCGCACCGGAGATGCCGGTCGAGCTCTCCACCGCGTCCAACCCCGGCGGGACGTCGACGGAGGAGACCGGTGAGCAGAACCGGGCCGAGGTCGAAGGGCATGGCCTGACGCCATCGGGTCTCGACCAGAGCGCACACGGCGGACAGGCCGCCGAGCAGGCCGACGATTCCGACGGGCCCGAGGTCGAGGGGCACATGCACCCGATCCTCGCCGAGGGGATGGCGGAGTCCCGCCGGCGGGACTACATGGCCGAGGCCACGCGGGACCGCCGGGCGGCCGAGGCCAACCAGAGCCCGGGCGTGCTCGACGGGATCCGGGACAAGATTCGCCGCCGCGGCGACAACCAGGGCTAGCGCGCCCACGCCGACGCCGCGGACGTGGCGATCGGAACGGGATCTCCGGCAGGATCACCTGGGTGCTGCTTGCCGACGAGCGCCCCTCGGTCTGGACCGGCACGGGTGCGGGGACCGGTGCGAGGACGCGACGCCGTGCGACGGGGTGGGGCCGCTGGACAACGATCCAGCGGCCCCACCCTGTTGTATTGGCAGCGAGCCGGAAGGGTCGGGGGAATGCCGGCGTCGGCGGACTGGTCCCGACGCCGGGGCCCCGGTTCCCCACCCACGGTCGGACCGGTTCGGCGCGCGGATCGAGCGTCCTCGTCGGTCGTGGCCAGGAGCGCCCGGCCGACAGCCCCTCCGGGCGGCACTGATCGCCCCGCCGTTCGGACCGCCGCGAGATGGGCCTCGCCCGGGTCGGTCGACACCGCCATGCCCCCCTGCCCCGGTGGGATGCGGACCTCCGCTGCGCCGTCCAACGGCGAGGTGCGAGCGCACGGCCTGTCCTGTTGGGGCGGTTCGCGCCGGATGGCGGCGCGTTCCAGGACCAGGCCCCCCCCCCGAAACCACCGGATCCGCCCGGGGCAAAGGCACCCGTCGACGTGCCCCCGGGAACGAAGATAGGACCTGCCGCCGGCGGTCACCCATACGGAATGCGGGTGATCTCCGGCGCTTCGCCCGGCCGGTGCGCAGCCGGTTTCAGCCGGCAGCGCCCCTGGGTCTCTGACCTCGGGGCTCGCCCCGGGCGGGCACGGGGACGACCGGTCCCCAGTTCCTCCAGCGACCACCCGGATTCGGAACCACCAGGACAGACGTCCCTGAGGGAGGGGCACGAGCCGCGAGTATGGCGGACACCGCCGCGCCTGGGCGCGCCGCC
>CADCWG010000293.1 GCA_902806335.1 uncultured Thermomicrobiales bacterium
ATGCACCACCAGAAGCCATTGCCCTGAGTAGCCGCGCGCGAGGGCGTGCGTCGAACGCGTTCGCGGGCTTTGTTACTTCGATCCAACCAGGTGTCGTACCTCGAGATCTCTCCGAGCTCACCGACGGTCTTCCGTCGTCACAGAATCGGCTGACGCGGTCACCGGACCGCCCGCCCTTCGCGGAGTTCTAGAAAGGTCTCGCGCGCACGGGTAACACGGCTGTTCACAGTCGCAGGTATTCGCACACCGCTGCTGGTCTCGTGGTGGAAGCAGTGTGGAAGCGACAAACGGCAGCGGACGGCAGCAGAATCTCCCGCGCGCGCTCCACAACCGCCGTTCTCGCCCGCGTCGGTTACAGACGGCAGCAGATGGCAGTAGGTCGCGCCCGCCTTACAAGCAGGAGGTCACTGGTTCGAGCCCAGTACCGCCCACTCGGAGGGCCCGCACCAAGTCGGCGACCGGCTCACGGGGGCGCGGCGGCGCGCCGGTAGATGAACAGGTGGTAGCGGCAGCCCGTCCCGCGCCCGCGCGCGACTTCGGCCAGCTCGAAGCCGCGTGGACGAGAGGTCCGGGCCAACCGCCGGTCGATGGCGTACCGACCCTTGAAGCGCGTCGGGTTGCGGCTGACCAGGATCAAGACGTCCGGTCGTCGCCCGTAGACGTAGTTCACTCGGCGAGAGACCGGCAGGGGGCCGGTGCGCTGGATCAGCGCCTCGTTGAGCAGCAGCTGATCGATGGCGGTTCGACCGCCGGATTGGGCGGGGACCAGCCCGGCGTCGGAGATCGAGAACACGGCGTCCTGCGGCGTGTTGGCGCGCAGCCAGCGAGCGGCGTCGACGCGTGCGCCCTGCTGGCACGTCGAGTAGCGGACCACCGGATCCGGTCGCAGGAGGCGCGAGTCCCGCAAGGGCAGCGATACGGCCACGAGGAGGAGGACGGTGGCCGCGATCGCGGCCGGCGCGACCAGCCGGCCCAATCGATGAACGGCGAACGCGACGGCCAGGCCGACCAGCAGCGCCAGCTGCGGCCAGGTGGGCAGGAAGAACCGGCTGAGCCCGTTGACGCTGTCGAGCGTCCCGATCGAGCCGAGCGCGTAGATCGCACAGGGCACGATGAGCACTCGCTGGCGACCGCGGGCGACCACCAGGCCGAGCAGCGCGACGAGCAGGACCGGCTTGCCCTGCTCGACGAACTTCATGAGCACGTCGTAGGTCTGATCCGAGCCGCTCTTGTAGATCGCCGAGTTCGGCAGCAGGTGACCGTAGATCGCGAGCCGCAGGGTCTCGAGCACGACCTGGGAGACGACCGGCAGGCCGGCGACGAGGGCCAGGCGCACCAACCCGGCGCGCCGATCCTTCCGCACGAGGCCCGCCGCCTCCGCGACCACGGCGACGCCGAGCGCGACCGCAAGTCCCTCCGGACGAAGCCAGGGAAGAGTCGCGAGCACCAGGCCCGCGCTCAGCACGTGATGGCGGCCAGGATCTGACCTGGCGAGGAGGAGGACGGCCACCGTCGTCGCGAGCGCCATCGGCAGGGTCTCGAGGCCGCCCACCGCCCACAGTGCGAGGGGGGCGTAGAGCGCAGTCAGGGTGAGGCCGACCCGGGTGGCGGTGCGACCGACGACCGAAGGCGCCAACCGGTGCATCGCGAGCAGAAGGCCCACGCCCGACGCAACTCCGATGACCCGGGCCGTCCCGATGGCCGAGGCACCGACCAGGTGCGCCAGCGCCTCGGCGAGGAAGATCAGCGGATGGCTGAAGCCCTCCGTCGGCTCACCGCCGGGATTCCATACGAACCCGTATCCATTCGCGAGGTTTTCGGCGTATCGGACGGTGATCCACGCGTCGTCGGTCACGAAGCTGCGCAGGTACCAGGCCGCCCCCACGAAGACCACGACCGAGGCGGTCAACCACGCCCAGTCGAGACGCATCCATGCGCGCACGCGCTGGCGCCGTGAGCTACGGGTGGCGATCGTGCTGTATTCCACGAGGGGTCAGCGAGCCTCCGAGGCCCTCGACGGAACGAGGGCCCCGGCCGGCGCCCACGGTCGACGACGGCCAGGCCGGTTGTAGCGAAGTAAGCCGAGGGACTCGGGCAACGCGAAGCGCAACGCCCCGACACTATGACGGTTCTCGACCTCAGCTCGAGCGCCGCGAGCGATCACCAACGCTGTCCTGAGCGCCGGCTCCCGTCGAGACCCTGCCGCTGCCATGGCAACGCCGGCACAGACCGGCCCCGCCGCACACGCGGCATGTCTTGCCCGTCTCGGTCTTGCCGGCTCCTCTGCATCGGTGACACTTGCCCACGCCGAAGCAGAGCTCGCATCGCGCCATTCGATTCCCCTCCCGTGGGTCCGAGGTCGTGGCGCGGCTCCAGCCGCTCGACCATTACCTGACTTTCGGTAGCGAGGACGGCGAGGTTGCGTCGAGGCCCGCGAAGCTGGCCGGATTGGCGCGGGGCGGAGCGCCGAAGGACCCCTCAGCGGCAGTTCGTCGTTCCCCGATCCGAGAAGGTCTTGCCGGCTCGGAACGAAGTTCGATCGGTAGCTGTTCGG
>CADCWG010000294.1 GCA_902806335.1 uncultured Thermomicrobiales bacterium
TCCGCGCGAGGGCCAGCATCTCGGCGTTGAGGCGCCGTCCCCGCTCCGGGTCGCCCCGATTCCCGGCCAACGATCCCAACCGCCCGATCAGCCACGCGGCGATGGCCGCGTTGCCCGCCTCCCGGGCGGCGGCCAGGCCCCGTTCGTAGCGGGCCTTGGCGCGCTCGTCGTCGCCGAGCCATTCGGCGAGCACCCCGGCGCCATCGAGGATCCGGGCCAGCAGGGTCGGTTCGGCCGCGTACGGGCGAGCGAGGGCCGCCTCAATCCGTTCCACCCCCCGACGCAGGTCGCCCTGGGCGAACCAAGAGAACCACTGCGCCGCGATAAGCCGCCACTCGCGCTCGGTCTGCCCTGAGGCGATCGCTCGGTCCAGCGCCAGCCGCAGGTTGGCCTGGTCCAGCTGCATCCGGTCGAGCCAGAGCTGCTCGTCCGGGCCCATGTCCGCCCGGTTGCCACGCTCCGCCAGGTCCAGAAAGTAGGCCAGGTGCCGCTCCCGCGTCGCCTCCGTCTCCCTGCTCGACTCGAGCTGGGCCAGGGCGTACTCCCGGACCGTGGCGAGCAACGCGAAGCGCGGCTCCGCCCCGCCCAGGACGCGGACCAGGTGCTTGTCCGCCAGGTCCACCAGGATGTCGAGCGGCTCGACCCCGAGCTCGTCGGTCGCCGCCACCGCCGCGACCGCCCCCAGCCCGAAGCCGCCGGCGAACGCCCCCAGCCGCCGGAACACCGCCCGCTCCTCGGTCCCGAGCAGGGCGTGGCTCCAGTCGAGCAATCCCCGCAACGTCCGCTGCCGCGGCGGCAGGTCCGGCGCCTCGCGGCGCGGCAGGGCGAAACCCCGCTCGAGCCGGGCCAGCAGCGCCGCGGGGTCGAGCAGCCGGACGTGGGCGGCCGCCAGCTCCAGTGCCAACGGCAGCCCGTCAAACCGCCGGCATAGCTCGGCCACCGCCGCCGCGTTCCCCTCGTCCAGGGCGAAGGTCGCGTCGGCGGCCTGCGCCCGATCGACGAAGAGAGCGACGCCGGGCACCGCCGCCAGGTCCGCCACGGACCACGCCGCGCGGTCGGCCCCGGGAACGGCCAACGGCGGCACCTCCACGACCTGCTCGCGGCGCAGGCGCAGCGGCTCGCGGCTGGTCGTCAGCACCGCCAAGCCGGGCGAGGCGGAGAGGAGCGCTTCAACGGCCGGCGCCGCAGGCACCAGATGCTCCAAGTTGTCGAGGACCAGCAGCAGGGTGTCGTCCGCGAGATGGGCCGCCACCGCCTCGAGCGGCGAGAGGGCGGGGACGTCCCGCACGCCGAGCGTCCGCGCGATCGTCGGGACGACGAGGGCGGGGTCGGCGAGCGGCGCGAGGTCGACGAAGCGGGCGCCGGCGGGGAAGGCGCCGGCCGCCGCCTCGGCCGCGGCTAACGCCAGCCGGGTCTTGCCAACGCCGCCGGGGCCGGTCAAGGTCAGCAGGCGGACGTCCGCGCGCCGGAGGAGGGTGGCGACGAGCGTGACTTCGTCGTCCCGCCCGACCAAGCGAGTTGGCTGGGGCGGCAGGTCGACGCGGACCGACGGGGCAACGGATCGTCCGTCGACCGTCGCGGCGGGGCGCTGGGCGGCGCCCGGCACGTCGGTGGTAGGTCCGTCCATCTCCGACCTCCACTGGGTCGTCGCGACGGCGCCCAGGGGAAACGCGGTCTCCGGGGCCGGTGAAAAGAAATCACATGAAACGATTGGTAGGTTACGCCAAGGCGCCCTCGGTCTCAGGTGCCCCGGAGGATCCACCGGGGGGTGGTAGCGTCCCGATTCCATCCGACCGGAGGCGACCGCCGCCTCGCCGTCGTGGCCGAGGCGGCGGTCGCGATCTTGGCAGCACCGGATCACGCGCACGGGTGGGAGCGGGTTGGGGCCTTAGGGGGCGGTCCGAGGCGGGCAACGCGAGGGATGGGCTCCCGCTCTCCCGTGGTGGACGGCGGGAACCTACCCCATGCCGCTGATCTTCTCGGGCTCGATGGCGATGATCACGCGCACCTGGTCACGCCCCCCATACCAGGGGTACGGCGTGCCGAAGTACCGCTGAGACAGCTTTTCGATGTGGTCGGCCGCGCCCTCCGTGGTCACGTCGACCACCCGTCCGCGCACCTGGAAGTAGCGCGCGGGGTTGTCGGGGTCGGCGACGGCGACGGCCACCCGCGGGTCGCGTTCAACGTTCCTCACCTTTAGGAAGCCCTGCACGCTGTTGATCAGCACGCGCTCCCCGTCGGTGTCGACCCAGGTCTGGGTCAGCTGGGGCGAGCCGTCGGGCATCGTCGTGGCGAGGTAGCACGTGCTCGGCCGCCGCAGCAGATCGAGCAGATCTTGGGGCAGTTCCATGCGTGGTCTCCCGTTCTTGGCGTCCGGCAGTTCAGTCGTGAGCGGCCGCCCTTGGGTCACGCGGCCATCACCTCAAGGCGCTGGGCCAGCGTCACCGGCTCGATGTCGGGGTAGCGGTCGTTCTGCAGGTCGTCGAGCACGGTCTGCCCCGTCAGCATGTAAAGCTGGTAGGTGCCGTACATCGCGGCGGTCGCCT
>CADCWG010000295.1 GCA_902806335.1 uncultured Thermomicrobiales bacterium
CGAAGGCGTTGGGGTCGTCGCGGGACTCGCCGTGCAGCAGCGCGATCCGCTCCGGCGGGACGATCTCCCGCCAGGTGATCCACTCCTGGTAGTCGGTCCCGTCCGGCCCGTGCATCACGAAGTCCCAGACCCCGCCGACGCGGAACTCGAAGGACCGTGCGGTGGTGGAGAACCCCTCCGGTCCCCACCACCGCGACAGGTGCCGGACCTGCGTGAACGCTTCGAACACCAGCTCCCGGGGTGCGCTGATGACCCGCGACATCACGATCTCGCGGTCCGCGGTCGCGTGGTCGGGCTCGCCGCCGCTACCGGTCGTCGCCATCCGGTGGCTCCTCCCGCCTTGCCTGTTTCAGGTCCTGCACGTACTCGTCCAGCCGGTCGAAGCTCCCGCTCCAGAACCGCTCGAAGCCGCCCAGCCACTCGTGCACCGGCCGCAGCCCGCGGGCGTCCAGGCCGTACAGCCGCTGCTTGCCCGCCCCGCGGACCCGCACCAGCCCGACCTCCCGGAGCACCCGCAGGTGCTTGGACGCCTGCGGCTGGCTCATCCCCAGATCGTGCGCCAGCTCGGTTACCGGCCGCTCGCCGCCCCGCAGCAGGACCAGGATCTCCCGCCGCCGCGGCTCGGCGATCGCGTTGAACGCGTCCGAGGTCGTCGCCGCTCGTGCCATGGCAGCCATTGTATGCCTATATCGGAATGTGTCAACGCCGCGTCGCGCGGCCGCGTCACAGGAGGGGCCGTGAGACGAACGACGGGCTGGGACGGTCGGTCAGGTGGATGGCCGCTGCCGGGGTCCGTCGCCCCTCCGGTGCGAGCAGCCGGCCGGTACGGTGCTCCCTCAACCTGACCGGCCTGCCACCAACGTCACGCCCCGCGACACCTGGGGTGCCCAGAGCCGCTTCCCCCGGTCGCGTGTGGACGGAGGAGAAAGCGAGGAGAGAGGACCTACAGGGATCGCGCCCTCGTGGGGTGACCGGCAAGCGCGCGGCGCGCTTCGCCCACCGTCTTCGGCCGGCGACGGGGGCCGCCAACCGTGTCCGGTGCTGGTCAAGCCGAGCCGAGGCCCGCCGCTCAGTCGTCGGCCGGCACGGCGACGCCCCGCGCGGCCTCGACCGCCTCGGCCTCGGCGGTCGCCGGCGGCGGTGTGCGCGTCCACTCGGGGCTGGTGACGACGGGGAGCTGGAGGGCCCGCTCGCGGTCGAGGTCGAGGTTACCGACGTGGAGCGAGATCGGCGCCTGGACCCACTTGTAGATCGAGCGCAGGAAGAGCCGGGCGAACTTGGCGACGTGGGCCTCGATCCGCTCCGCCGGCACCTCCGGGAACATCGTCGCCAGCACGCCCTCCATCTCGCCCGGCACCAGCTTCTCGGCGGCGAAGAGGTGGAAGCAGGCGTCGAGGATCGGGAAGGGCATCAGCTCCTCCTCCCCGAGCTGGTCGTGGGCGAGCTCCGGCCCGGCCGGCCGCGCCAGCACCTGCCGGATCCCGTCGTAGCCCGTGCGCTCGAGCAGGTAGTCGAGCAGGTACATCACCACCGTCTTGGGCACGTTGGCGAGCACGCCGATCGCGCCCATCAGGTCGCCGCCGACGGTGGTGTAGCCGACGGCCTTCTCGCTCATGTTCCCGGTCTGGAGGAAGAGCCCGCCGGAGGAGTTCGACCAGTTCCACATCCGCTGGGCGCGGATCCGGGCCTGGATGTTCTGCCGGGTCAGCTCGGTGACCTCCTGGTCGGGGCCGAGCATCGCGCGGACCGCCGCCAGCTCGCGGTCGAGCGCGTCGTCGATGGGCACGGTCTCCAGCGGCACGCCGAGCTCGGCGCAGATCGTCTCGGCGGCGCCGCGGGTCGCGCCGGAGGTGAACCGCGACGGCATCGTGAACGCCCGCAGCAGCGCCCCCGGGTCGTCGGGGCGGACGCGGCTCGCGTAGCGGTGGGCGACCAGCAGCGTCAGCAGCGAGTCGCGCCCGCCCGAGAGCGAGACGCCGATCTGGGTGAAGGCCCGGTTCTTCTCGAAGTAGTCGCCGACGCCGAGCGCGAGCGCGTCGAGGAGGTCCTCGCAGAGCGCCTCGCGGGGCGACCTGGGGGGCTCCGGCGAGGGCAGGAAGAAGCTGCGGTGGGCGGGGACGGGGTAGGAGAGGTCGCGCCGCGCCGCCGCGGTGTCGAGGGTCGCGGCCGGGACGTCGAGCGTCGGGACCGGCGGGTGGGCGCGGACGTAGTCGGCGTAGTCGCCGCGCCAGGTCGTGCTCTCGGTCCGGAGGCGGAGCGTGCGGTCGAGGTCGACGGTGAAGGCGGCGCAGCCCTCGCGGAAGCGCGGCGCCTCGCCCATCCACTTGCCGTTCTGGTTGACGAACCCTCCACCGTCGAAGATCAGCGCGTCGTTGGCGCCGACGGCGTTGGCGTAGGCGTAGGTCACCTGGTGGTCGGCGGCGCGGGTGCCGATCAGCTCGCGCCGGGTCTGCTCGATCCCGATCCGGTAGACGGATGCCGAGACGTTGGCGACCACCTCCGCGCCGGAGTAGGCCCGGCGGCGGACCGGCCCGTCCGCGCTCCAGAAGTCCTCGCAGACCTCGGGGGCGACGACCCCGAAGTCGAAGCGGAAGAGGTAGTCGCCGAAGGGCACCCCGCGGTGGGTCTCGGCCATCTGCGGCCAGCCGGGGTTGAAGGTGCGCTGCTCGTAGTAGACGTTGTAGGTGGGCAGCTTCTCTTTGGGGACCAGACCGAGCACCTGACCGCCGCCGACGACCGCCGCGCAGTTGTAGCGCAGCCCCCGGTGGGCGACCGACAGGCCGAGCACCGACGCCATCGGCAGCGCGGCGGTGGCCCGGGCGAAGCGCTCGAGCTCGTCCCACTGCCGGTCGACGAAACCCTGCCACTGGACGAGGTCCTCGGCGGCGTAGCCTGCGACGAGCTGCTCCTGGAAGACGGCGAGGGTGACGCCGTCGCCGGCCATCCGGTCGGCGATCGCCAGCGCCCGGTCGACGTTGGCGCCGAAGGCCCCGACGGTGGTGTTGACGCTGGCGAGGCCGATCTTGACGAGGCGCACTGGGGGACCCTCCGCGAGGCGTTGGCCGGACCGGCCAGGCCCGGATCGTTGCGGCGATGATACCGCCCCGGTCGGCCGTCGCTCGTGTCAGATGCGGGCATCTGACGACGCGGCTAGGCCACGTGCCTCGTCTCACCTGCGCCACGTTTTTGCTGGGCTCGGGCGCGATCGTCCTGCCGTCCCCCCGAGCGTGCCGAGGCGAGGTAACGCCGCATCGGCCCTGCGGTGTGCCATGGGAGCGTCGGCCCTGGGTGCTGGGCCGATCGAGATCGCTGCGAAGGAAGCACGAGACCCGGTCGCCGGCGATAGCCGGACCGGCTCAGCGGGACAGGAGATCGGTGCCCTGGGCTCCGGGCGGCCCCAGTCCGGCCGTCCCTGACAACACTCTTACGGCAGGAAGTAGAGCCACTCGTCGGTGCCGAAGCGGTCGCGGACCAGGCGCTCGGCCTCGGCCACCTCGTCGGGGGTGACGGCGTCGTCGGTCAGGCCGTAGGACGCGCGGAAGTGGTCCGTCAGGTGGCCGATGATCGTGTCGCGCGGCAACTCGGTCTGCTGCCGCAGCGGGCCGACCCGCTTCTCGGCCGAGGTCACGCCCTTGTCGCTCAGCTTCTCCTGGCCGATCCGCAGCACGGAGAGCATCAGCGGCACGTTCATCTGGTAGGCCATCGTCGTGTGGTGGAGGACCGCCCCGCCCCGCCGCGCCTGGGCCGCCCCGCCGACCTTGCCGCCGGCGCTGGTGATGTCGTTGAGGGGGGCGTACCAGGCGTCGACCCCGAGTTCGCGCAGCGCGTCGACCACCCAGCTGTCGAAGAAGGCGTAGGACTCGGGAAAGCTCATCCCCTCGACGATCGCCTCCGGGGCGAAGATCGACCAGGTGATCGCCCCCTCGGGCTCGATGAACATCGCGCCGCCGCCGCTGATCCGGCGCACCACCTGCACGCCCTCGCGCGCGGCGGCCGCCATGTCGACCTCGTTGCGGACCGACTGGAACCGCCCGAGCACGACCGACCGCCGGTCCCATCCCCAGACCCGCAGCGTCGGCGGACGCTCGCCGCGCCCGACCCGCAGGGTCAGCACCTCGTCGAGCGCCATGTTGAGCAGCGGCGCGGTCGGCTCGCCCGGGATCAGCCGCCAGTCGTGGGCGCGCCAGCGGGCGGCCCAGCCGCTCCGGTCGTAGGCGTCGGTCGCCACCGGCGCGGCCACGGCCGCGACCGCCTCGGCCACGCCCGCCACCTCGGCGCCCAGGGGCCGTCCGGTGCCGGCGCTCATAGCTCGATCCGGGACGACGGCGCGCCGTCCGCCTGGCCGGGACGCCGGTCGGCCGCGGCCAGGCCGCGTCGGATGGCCGCGGCGATGGCCTCGGGCGAGGTGCCGAGTAGCTCGGCATCTCGGCGCAGGCCCAGCCGCACGGTGTTGGCGATCTCGCCCTCGCTCAGCTCGACCGAGAGCCCGTTCAGCGCCTTCGCCAGGTCGGCGTGCGCCTCGTCGGGGTAGAGGAAGAAGTCGCCCGAGACCCGGACTCCGGTGAGCTTGCCCTCGGCCTGGTCGAAGTCGACCACTACCAGCTTCCCACCCGGGGTCTTGTACTCACCGTGCACGGTGTTGCCTCCCTTGAGCCACGATACGGCCATGCGATAGACGATTGAGATGATCGTCGTTTTAAGGGCGCCGGTACACCCACGCCCACGGTCTAACGACCGCTCACCGGCTCCGGCGCCTAGCCGCCCTCGCGGAGGACCGCCGCCGCCGCGGCCTCGCCGCTGGCGATCGCGCCGTTGTAGCTCGAGTCCACCGTCGCCTCGCTCGCCAGGAAGAGGCCGGCGGTATCGGTCGTCGTGCCGGGGAGGCGGCCGAAGATGCCCGGCGGCTGGGCGAACTGCGAGAACGGCACCCGGACCGTCCGCAGCACCGTCCAGGCCGTGGCGTCCTGCCCGAGCATCTGGGACGCGTCGGCGCGCGCGCGCCGCGCCAGCGCCTCGTCGTCGGGCTCGGCCGCCGCCTCTCCGAGCACGACGGCTGCCAGCAGGTGCTTCCCCGGCGGCGCGTAGCTGGGCACCACCGCCGAGAGCGGCGCGAGGTGGTTGACCGAGAGCCGGCCGGTCCCGTCCAGCGTCAGGCGCCGGCCGAGCCCCGGGTCGCGGGCGCCGCTCAGGTAGACGGTGGTGCAGCCGACCGCGTCGGTCGGGATCGCCGCGATCCCCGTCAGCGCCCGTGCCGCCGGGGGATCGGCCGCGACGACGACCGCCGCCGCCGGGATCGTCGTGCCCTCGAGGCGAACCCCGACCGCGCGGCCGCCTTCGGTCACGATCGCCTCGACCGGCCGGTTGAGGCGGATGGTCCCGAGCGGAAGGCGGTCGGCCAGCTGCTCCGGCATCGCCTGGATGCCCGCCGCCGGCAGCACCGCCTTCCCATGGAGGAACATCTTGAGCGTGAACCGCAGCGGGCCGGCGCTCGTCGAGAGCGACCGGTCGAGCAGGATGCCGCCCCAGAACGGGCGGGCGAAGCGGTCGACGAAGCCGCTCCCGAACCCGGCCCCCCAGAGCGCCTCGGAGGCCGAGACGTCGTCGGCTGGGGCGCCGGCCGCCTCGCGCGCGGTCTGCCACCCGGCGTTCCGGGCGCGGAGGCCGAAGGCCGCCAGGCGCACCTTGTCGGCCGCGCCAAAGAGGGGGGTCGTGAGGTCGCGCAGGGCGTTGCCGGGGTGGCGGAACGGGTCGGCCAGGGGGACCAGACGACCGCCGGTCCAGACCAACGCCCCGGCGTCGAAGGCCGCCACCCGCAGCGCGGCGAGGTCGACCTGGCGCCGGACGGCCGGGTAGGCCTCGAGGAGCACCTGGAAGCCGCGGTCGAGCAGGAAGCCGTCGGGGTGGCGGTCGGTCCGGACCCTGCCCCCCACCCCGTCCGAGGCCTCGACCACCAGCACCGGCCGGCCGGCCCGGGCCAGTTCGACGGCGCAGGCGAGCCCGGCCATCCCCGCGCCGACCACCACGACCGGCAGCGCCGGGTCCCTGGGGGCATCGGTGGCCATCCCGCGGTCGGCGATCGGCGCGGCGTCCGCGGGCATCGCGGCCACCGGGACCGGGTGGTCGACGGCGGCGGGTGGGACGTTACCTGGGGCGGTCATCAGGGGCTCCGATGGCTACGGGAGCGACGCTCGGGCGATGCCGCACGGCCCGACGGCTGGGCATGGGGCGTGCCCCGGGTGCCACCGGTTCGGCGACGGCTGACCGGGGCCGAACGCATGGCTCCAACCGTCTCCCACGGTCGCGCGTCTCGACCGGAGCGGTTCGGGCAATGGCGGCGGGTGCCCCTGAAGAGCGCCTCACCAGGCGCGCCAGAGCGCCAGGCGCTCACCCCGGCCCGCGGCCGGTGGCGCGGCGTCCGCACCTCGCCGGACCTCGGAGCGGGCGCTCAGCCGCCCGCCGTGGACCGGATCCGTGCCAGGTGGTCCTCGTCGAACTCGACGTGGCGCTCGACCTCGTCGGCGATCGTGACCTCGCCGGCGGCCTCGTCGATCGCCGTCCGCTCCCAGTCCTTGAGGGTCAGGTTCATCAGCAGCGAGACGAGGTCGCCGCGGGCGGTGTCGAAGCCGTCGAGGACGGCTTCCGGGTTGGCCGGGGTGCCGGCGAGTTCGGCTCCCAGGTGGGGGGATGCGTCCACGCCCTTGAGGAGCGCGTCGCGCCGCCGGAGCATCGTCTGGAGCCGGCCGTGGACGGCGAGGTCGCGGTCGCGCAGCTCGGCGACCATCGCGACGACCGCCGCCGGGGCCGCGCCGATGCCCGCCGGGGGCAGCGCCTCGCGGACCGCCTTCGGCGACCCGAGCAGGTCGTCGATCAGATCCCGGTACTGGTCGAGCATCGTGCCCCGAACCTCCGCCGCGTCGCGTCGCCACCGCGCCGGGGCGGCGGCGCCCTGGTTCCGATCTTCGCCGTCGCCGGTCGTCCCCCGGTCAGGAGAGGCCGGGCGTCCCCTGGAGCACCACCTCCCAGACCACCCCGTAGGGATCGCGGAAGGTGATCGCCGTCTCGGCCGTGTGCAGCGTGTTGAAGCCGCGGAGCAGGATCTCGCCGCGCAGGGTCGCGAACGTGGTCCCGTCGACGGCGATCGAGATGTGGTCGAGTTGCACGTTGCGGTCGATCCGCGATTCCCGGCCGGTCCGTGTCAGGGCGAGGGTCACCGCCCCGTTGCGGACGAAGCTGACGTCGGCCGGCGTCCCTTCCAGAAAGGCGGACTCCCACTGGTAGTCGCCGACCACGGGGACCCAGCCGCCGTGCGGGCCGCGGCGGGCGCGGCCGAGGACGGTCATCCCGAAGAAGTCGCGGTAGAAGTCTTCCGCCCGCCAGAGGTCGCTGACGCGGACGGCGACGTGGTTGAGCCCAAGGAGCCGGATCCGGCGCTCGGGCAGCGCGACGACCGCGCTCTGGGACGCCGGCGACCGGGTGAGCGCCGACCGCGGCACGGCGGGCGCGTTGCCGCCGGCGGCATCGACGCGGATGTCGGACGGCTCGCCCAGCGGGCGGTCGAAGGCGTCCTCCTCGTGCTCCCCGATCTTGGGGAGGGTCCGCTCGACCCAGGGCTGGTCGCGCCGGATCGCGGCGACCATCGCGCCCCGGTCGTGGGCCTCGAGCGCGAGCCGGTCCCCGCCGTGGAGGACGATCCGGAGGTCGGCGCGCGAGGCGCCGAGGTCGTCGAACCAGTCGTAGAGGCTGTCGATCACCCGCAGCGAGTGGGTGGCGATGGTCAGGTCGACGTAGCGGTCGTCGAAGCCGAGCCCGTGCGAGTTGCGGACCACGAGCACCTGGGCATCGCCCGCCCGCTCGACGGCGACGCCGGCGTCGGCCGCGAGCCCCTCGGGCACCTCCAGCAAGAACCGGTAGGCCATCCGCCCCGCGCTCCCTCGTTGCTGTCCGCCGACGCCGACCGCCGACCGCCGGTCACCGCCCGCCCACGCGTCGGCAATCGCCGACGCGGGCGCCGATCCGGGCACCACACGGCTGGCGATTGTACCCCACGGTCGCGTGCCGGCCCCGGACGGGCTGGGGCGCGACCACGGGCCGGCGTCGGGTGTGCCATCGGGCGCCGGGGGGACGAAGGGCAAGAGAGACGCACCGCGAGAGGGTACGCGTGAGCGGGCGACGGCACAGACTTTGCCCGTGGCCACGCGTCGATCGGAGGCGGTCGGCGTCTCCAAGAGGTGGCCGACCGCGCGTTCGATCTCGCCGGTGGGTCGTCCGTGGAGCGGGACCCACCAGGACCAGCCTGGGACGAGGAGAGCAAGACGTGTCGGCCATCGATCCCGTCAAGAGCATCACGCGCGAGCGTCAGGAGGTCGACGACGTTGCCGTCAACCTCCGCGGGCCCCTGGCTCGGCTGGCCGCGCTCGCGCCGTCGACCGAAGCGCCCTACCTGACCGTCAGCCTGGACTGGCGCCCGGACGGGACCGACCCCCGTTCCCGCCCGGGGCGGCGCTTCTTCGACCAGCAGGCCGAGCGCCTGCTCGACGGCCCGGAAGGCCGCAGCGCGGCGACCGAGAGCCTGCGGGCCGACGTCGACCGAGTCGCCGCCTTCCTCGACGGGCAGGACCGCTCGTCGGCCGAGGGGATCGTGATCGTCGCCTGCCATGCTGCGGGCGTCTTCGAGGCCGTGCCGCTGGGGCTGCCGGTGCCGGACGCGGTCGACGTGGGGCCGACGCCCTCGCTGACGCCGCTGGCCCGAACCATGGAGGACCACCCGACCTACGCGGTGGTGCAGTTCGACCAGAAAGCGGCAACCCTCTCGATCATCACCCAGGCGCGCCGCCAGGCGACCGTCGGGGTGCGCAGCACCGGCTTCCCCGTCCGCCAGAACCAGGGCGGGTGGTCCCAGCAGCGCTACCAGAACCGGGCGGACGAGCGCATCGAGCACTTCTTGGGCACCGTCGCCGAGGAGACGCGCAAGGCCCTCGGGGAGAGCGCGAACTCCCGGATCGAGATGCTGGTCCTCGTCGGCGACGACCAGAACGCGACGTTGCTGCGGGACACCTTCCACGAGACCATCCGCAACCGGATCGTTGGTCACGTCAACCTGCCCATGGAGGCCGGCTGGAAGGAGATCGTCGACGCGACCCTGCCGATCGTCGACCGGGCCGAGCGGCAGCGGGAGCTCGCGGCCGTGGCCGCCGTCCGCGAGGGGGCCGGCGGCGGCGGCAAGGCGGTCACCGGGGTCGAAGAGACCCTGACCGCCCTCCAGGCGGGTCAGGTCCAGACCCTGGTGATGAACGACGACTTCAGCGCCGACGGGTGGGCCGACTACGCGCTGGGCCTCTTCGGCGTCGGCGAGGTCCCCGGCCACCACCCCGCCGCGGGCGACACCGCGGACCTGACGCCGGTGCTGCTCGAGACGGAGATGGTCCGCCTCGCGCTCCAGTTCGACGCCGAGATCGAGATCGTCTCGTCCGCCGTGCCGGTCTCGGCCGGCGAGCAGGCCCACATCGGCAAGGGCGGGGAGGCCCGTCCCCGCTCCCAGGCGGCCCACGCGCTCGACGCGCTCGGAAGTGTCGGCGCCGTCCTCCGCTTCGTCCTCGACGCGGACCAGTCGACGGCGAACCTCTAGCGGTCTGCCGCGCCTCGTCCACGGGGGACGTCTCCCGAACGGGGCGCCGTCCAGGCCGTCCGGTCGCCGGGGGGGCGCGGCACGCCGGGCCCCTACCGGCGAATCACGGCTGACGGGCCACGAGGCCGTGTCCGCGAACCGTCTCGGGTGGGCCTCGGGCTGCCGGCGGAGATGCGGTCCCGGCCGTCGGGTGCCCGCGCGGCGGCCGGTGGAGTCCGATCGGGTGCCGCCCGTGGGGCGGCAGCGACGGTCGCAGACACGCCTCGGGGCAATCGGGGACATCCGCCTCAGGGGCGGCCGGGAACCCGGCGGGATGCCCCGATTGCCCCCGCCGGCGATCGGGGTGTCTGCCGGACGGGCGAGGCCGTCGGGACACCGTGGGGGGTGGTCGTGGCGCTGGCGACCTCTCCCCGCACCCGCGGAGACCGACGGGCCGGTGGCGTTCCCCTCCTTCCGGGAGGGACGGGGCCGCCCGGGTGGCACGCGACGGGCGTGGGCGGCCCTGGTCGGCCGTGTCTCGCGGCCGGGCGGCGCGCGGAGGGGAGGACGCGACGATGGGCGGGGACCAGGGCCAGGGCCAGGATCGGGTGCAGGACGGGGAGAGCGCACCGAACCAGGGCGACGGGCGGCGGGCGGTGCTCCTGACCGGCGCGTCGGGGCGCATCGGCTCGGCGTTCTTCGCGCACGCGCGGGACCGGTACCGGTTCCGCCTCACCGTCCGGCGACCCGACGCGCTCGCGGGCGTGCCAACCGCCGGCCACGAGGTGATCGAGCTCGACATCGCCGACCCCGACGCCTGCCAGCGGGCCTGCGCGGGGATCGACACGGTGATCCACCTGGCGGCCGACCCGTCGCCGGAAGCCGACTTCTACGGGTCGCTGTTGGACAACAACATCAAGGGCACCTACAACGTCTTCCGGGCGGCGAAGGACCAGGGCTGTCGGCGGCTCATCTACGCGAGCAGCGTCAACGCGGTGGTCGGGTACCCGGCGGGCGTCACCGTGCTGCCCGACCAGCCGGTCTGGCCGACCAACGTCTACGGGGTCACCAAGTGCTTCGGCGAGGCGCTCGGCATCTACTTCGCGGAGACCGAGGGGCTCCCCATCATCGCCGTCCGGATCGGTGCCTACGAGGCCCCGTGGGTGGCCGAGGACCCCAGCCCCGAGACGCTCGCCATGTTCGTCAGCCGGCGCGACCTGAACCACCTTCTGGACCGGTGCGTCGAGGTCCCCGGCGTCACGTTCGCGATCGTCCAGGGCGTGTCGGACAACCGCGAGAAGAAGCTGGACCTCGCCGCCACCCGCGCGCTGCTCGGCTACGAGCCCCAGGACGACGGCTTCGCCCGCTACGGCGCGGGCGGCGGCGACGATCGGTCGTGATCCAGCCCGATCCCACCCCGGCGACTCCCGTCTCCGGGGCTCCTACCGTCGCGTAGGGACCACGCCGCACCGGCCGGGGCAGGGCGTCCCGGTGGGCTGCCCGGTCGCCCAGGCGGCGATCGAGCCGCCGGACCCCGGGGGACGGGCTACCCCGCCGGGCTCTCCGGCAGTGCCTCGTCGGCGAGGTGGTGCCCCGACTCGTCGACCGACCCCGGTGTCTCCATGTGCTCGCCCTCCAGGTACGCCCCCCGTCCGATGACGTGGGAGGCGACCGGGGTGGTCAGCAGCAGGACGGCGGAGATCAGGACTACCCGGGCGATGATCGCGGCCTCGCCGGTCACCACCGAGGCCGCCGCGATGGCGATCGCGCCGAGCACGACCGCCTTGCTGGCCGCATGGAGCTTGGTGTAGAGGTCCGGCATCCGGATCACGCCGTAGACGCCGATCGTCATCACCGCGACGCCGAGCACGACCAGCGCGTCGGCGAGCCACGGTCCGATCGCCCCGATGCCGCCCAGAATCGTCACGAGAAGATCCTCCCCTCGCTGTGGTAGCGGGCGGCGGCCAGGGTGCTGACGAACGAGAGCAGCGCCAGCACCAGAGCCGCGTCGAGGTAGTAGGACACCCCGTTGGCGTCGGCAAACAGGATCAGCAGCGCGATCAGGATCAACGTCAGCATGTCGAGCGCGAGGATCCGGACCATCGTCGAGCGCGCCCGGATCACCACGACCACCGTGACGCTCAGGAGCACGGTCATCCAGACCGCAGCCCCCGCGAAGATCACCTGGTGCATACCCCTCCCCCGCGGCTGACGGCTGACGGCTGACGGCTGACGGCTAACTGGTGATGGCTGACGGCTCGCCCCCCGCTAGGGGAAGACGTGGCGCTGCCAGCGCCGGTAGAACCGCTGGTGGTCGGCGCGGACCTCGTCGGGGTCGCTGGCGTCGAGGACGTGGATCAGCATCACCCGCCGTTCCCAGTCGACGTCGACCAGGAACGCCCCCGGCGAGAGCGTGGTCGCCAGGCCGGAGACGGCCACCCCCAGCGGCGAGCGCTCGGCGATCGGCACCGCGACGATGCCGGGGTGGCTCAGGGGTCGGAAGTGGAGCACGACCGTGGCGACGAACCACGTCCCGCGGACGATCTCCCAGACGAGCGCGGCGGCGAACGGCCAGAAGGCGACGAGGCGCCGGAGCAGGCGGGTCGCCGGGAGGGCCTGCTCGTCGAAGAGGAAGCCCCGAAAGGTCCAGAGCGTGGCCAGGGCGATCAGGGCGCCGATCGCCAGGTCCCACGGGTGGACGCTGGCGAGCGTCAGGGCGTAGACCGCGACCAGGACGAGCGTCGCCGCCGCCAGGCGGGTCGGGCTGAGGGTCATCGGGCCGCCGGCAGCACGGCCGCCGCCTCGGCGCTGAGCGCGAGCAGGGGCTCCGGCCAGATTCCCAGCCCGACGACCACCCCGGCCAGCGCCAGCACCAGCAGCCGGTGCGCGAGCAGGCTCGGCCCGGCGACCGCGCCGAGCGGCGGGCAGTCCCCCGTGTCCGGTGGCTCGATGACCCAGAACCGCCGCCCGTAGAGCTGGAAGAGGTAGACGAACGAGAGCGCGCCGCCGACGAAGAGCAGCACCAGGAGGGCCGTGCTCCCTTCGGCGATGCCGGCCCGGAACAGCGCCGCCTTGCCGAAGAAGCCGACCGCCGGCGGCAGCCCGGCGACGCTGAAGGCCCCGACCGCCAGGGCCCCGCCGACCAGCCAGCCGCGCAGGGGCACCGCCAGGAAGAGCAGCGTCTTGTTCACCGAGTTGACGACCGAGTACAGCACCGAGGCGGCGAACCCGACCTCACCCCCGACCGCCAGGGCGACCAGGATGTAGCCGACCTGGCCGATCGAGGAGTAGGCCAGCACCTCGCTCGGCGCGCCGCAGGAGACCGCCTGGAGGGCGCCGTAGACGATGCTCGCCGCCCCGAGCACCAGCAGCACCGGGGCGCCCCGCTCCAGTTCCCGCGGCAGCAGGTCGCCGCCGAACCGCAGCAGCCCGTAGCTGCCGATGTTGGCCAGCGCGCCGCTGAGGATCGCCGCGACCGCCGGCCGGGTCCCGGTGTAGACGGCCGCCAGCCAGAAGTGGAACGGGAAGAGCCCCAGCTTGACGCCGAAGGCGACGAAGATCAGCGTCGCGCTGAGGACGGCGGGGTTCTCCTGGACGACCGGCACGGTCCGCGCGATCACGCGCATGTCGAGCGAGCCGGTCAGGTGGTAGAGCGAGGCGATGGCGATCAGGAAGAGCACCGACCCGAGCAGGTTGACGGTCGCGAAGATGGTCGCCGCGCGGAGCTGCCGCGTCCACTCGCCGTAGGTGGCGAGGACGTAGGCCGAGATCATCGCGATCTCGAAGAAGACGTAGAAGTTGAAGACGTCGCCGGTCAGGCAGAGGCCGGTCAACCCGACCGCCATGAAGAGGACCAGCGCCGGAAAGACCCGGGAGCGGACCCCGCCGATCACCTCGTAGGCGAGCGCGACGAGCAGCACCGCCAGCGACAGCACCGCGAAGGTGACGCCGAGCGCGTCGGCCCGGAGCGTGATCCCGACGCCCTCGGGCCAGCCGCCGGCGACGACCTCGACCGGTCCGTCGCGCACGACCTCGACGCCGAGCCAGACGGTGGCGGCGAGGGTGGCCGCCAGCGCGCCGACCGCGGCCCAGCCGAATCGCCGCTGCCGGCCGTCGACCGTCGCCAGCGCGACGGCGGCGAACCAGGCGATCGCGAGGGGGAGGGTCAGCATCAGCGTCGCCCGACCATCGTCTGGAGCTCGTGGGCGGCCTCGTCCCGCTCCTCGGCCTCGGAGAGGTCCTCCAGGTCGAGCGAGAGGTGCGAGGTGTAGACGCGGTAGACCAGGCTCAGGAGCAGGGCCGAGACGCCGAAGCTGATCACGATCGCCGTCAGCGTCATCGCCTGGACCAGCGGGTCGGCGACCGCCTCGGGACCGTCGTCGCCGAGCGGGTAGATCGGCGGCGGGCCGACGGTGAGTCCGGCGCTCATGATGAAGAGGTTTGCGGCATTGGAGATCAGCACCATCCCGGCGACGACCCGGATCAGGTCGTGCTTGAGCAGCATGTAGGCGCCCGCCCCGAACAGGATCGCCACCGCCACCGAGTAGACCAGCGTCATCCGTCCCTCCCCGATCGGTCCCGGTGACCGTCAGCCGACGATCGGCCGGCTGTCCGCGCCGTCGTCCCCGGCGAGCCGTGGCGTGGCTGTTGGCTCCATGGCCGGGTGATCGGCGGCCCGGGCGATCATGCCGATCGCCCCGACCGCGAAGCCAAAGACGAGCAGGAACACGCCAACGTCGAAGAGCACCGCGGTCAGGAGTTCGAGGGTGCCGAGGTGGACGACGTGCTCGTCGGGACCCGGGGCGTGGGTCATGATCGGGTCACCGCGCAGGGTGGGGACGAACGCGACGGCCAGGGCGAGGGCGAGCCCGACGAAGGTGCCGGCCGGCGCGAAGCGGAGCAGCGGCAGCCGCTCCGCCACCCGGTGCCCGAAGGCGACGAACTGGAGCAGGACCCCCAGCGCCGCGATCACCCCGGCGCTGAAGCCGTCCCCGGTGTCGGCGTACCCCTTGATCAGGACCGCCGCGGCGACGACCAGCGTGGGCGCGAGCAGCACCCGCGCCACGGTCTGGGTCAGGACCGTGGTGACCGTCGGCTCGCGCGCGGCCGGCGAGGTCACGGTCGCCCACAGGGCAGGCGGCACGGCGGTCGTGCGGACGGCTCTGGTCGGCAGCGGCGGGGTCATGCCCGGGGCGAGGGGTGCTGCCCCGGCGCCCGACGGGGTGCCGGCCGCGGGCGGGCCGGACCGCTGGCGGGTCGGGTCGAGGCCGTCTCGCCGTCCGTTTCCGGCGCCACCGCGGTCGCTCATCGCAGGCGCCCGCGGCGCAGCAGGCTGGCGATCCCGAGCAGCGCGATCGCGATCACGGTGATCTCCCCCATCGTGTCGAGGCCGCGGAAGTCGGCCAGGATCGCCGTCACGATGTCCTTGGCGTGCGCGTCGGGGGTGAGCCGCGCCTGCTCGACGGCGACCGTCTCCCGCGGCGCCGGCCGGGAGAGTGCCCCCCACGCGACCACAAAGGCGAGCAGCCCGGCGACGGTCGCCAGGCCGGCGTCCCGCCACGCGTGGTGGTGGCCGGACGGCTCGCGGCCGGCCTCGCGCAGCACCCGCCGGGGCAGCAGGGCCAGCACCCCGAGGAGCAGGAGCGCGAAGATCGTCTCGATCAGCACGGCGACCAGCGCGACGTCCGGCGCCGAGAAGAAGGCGTAGGTGACCGCCAGGCTGAACCCCACCCCGGAGAGGATCAGGGCCATCGAGAGGTGGTCGGTGGCGAGCGTGGTCGCGACCGCCGCCCCCGCGGCCACCGTCAGGATCAGCACCAGGGGCAGGTCGTCCCGGTCGATGCCGCCGACCGTGAAGACCGCGGCGGCCGGGGTCGCGACGACCCCGGTCAGGACCAGGATCCCGGCCGGGAGCAGGATCGTCGCGATCCGGCTGCGGAGGTCGCGGACCTCCGTCCGCCGCAGGCGCGAGGACGTGCGATTCAGGTCGCGCAGCAGCCGCGCGTAGCCACGCGCCGGTCCACCGCGCTCGCCCGCCCGGGCCACGGCCGTCGCGGCGCCGAACCAGACCCGGCGGGTCGCGAGGAGCGTCCCCCCGAGGGCGAAGGTCGCCAGCGCCAGCAGGTTCTCGGCGCGGGTGTCGAGGTGGTAGGCCGGGTGGACCGGCGTCACGGCGAGGCGGGTCGCGCCGGCCGCCGCCTCGGCGACCGCCGCCAGCGGCCCGACCACGACCCCGAAGGCGATCGACAGGGCGCCCAGCGCCGCGACGGGCACGACGAGCTCCCAGGGGGGGCGATGGCCGACCGGGGTGCGGAGCGGCCCGAGGAAGACCCCCGCCCAGAAGCGGCCGGTGTAGGCGAAGGTGAGCGCCGCGCCGACGACCGCCGCGCCGGTGAGCACGGGGCCGCGCTCGAGCGCGGCGGCGAAGAACAGCTCGTCCTTGAAGAAGCCGGCCGTGAGCGGCAGCGCGGCCAGGCTGGCCGCCGCCGCGCCGCTGGCGACGGCGAGGACGGGCAGTTCCCGCCAGAGGCCGCCGAGCCGGGCGAGGCGGGCTTCCCCCGTCGCCTCGATCACCGCTCCGGCGGTGAGGAACAGGGCCGACTTGGCCAGGGCGTGGGCGAGAACGTAGAACGACGCGCCGGCGACGCCCGCCTCGCCGCCGAGGCCGAGCATCGTGACGACGTAGCCGTACTGGGAGATCGTCGAGTAGGCCAGCACCTGCTTGAGCTCGCCCCGGGTCAGCGCCAGCACGCCCCCGACCGCCATCGAGGCGAGGCCGACCACCAGCAGGCCGTCGAGCAGGCGCGGCTCCAGCGCCAGCAGGGGGTAGACCCGCCCGAGCAGGAAGACCCCGGCCGCGACCATCGCCGCCGAGTGGAGGTAGGCCGAGACGGGCGTCGGCGCGGCCATCGCCCGCGGCAGCCAGAAGTGGAGCGGCACCTGGGCGCTCTTGGCCAGCCCGGCGACCGCGATCAGCGTCCCGGCGACGGCGACGGTCCGCCCGGCCCCGGCCACCGCGAAGAGCTCGGGGAGCTGGAAGGTGCCGTACTCGGCGTAGAGGAGCAGGGCGCCGATCAGGAGGCAGAATGCGCTGACGCCGGTGACGAGGAGGGCCATCAGGGCCGCCTCGCGGGCGCGGGCCTCGTCGTGGTCGTAGCCGATCAGGAGGTAGGAGGCGATCGCGGTCAGGTCCCAGAAGACGAAGAGCAGCAGCAGGTCCTCGGCCATCACGAGGCCGACCATCGCGCCGAGGAAGAGCAGCAGCGACCCGAAGAAGCGGACCTGGTCGCTCGGCGGGCGGCCGTGGTGGGCGAGGTGGAGGGGGATGTAGCGGGCGGCGTAGAGGACGACCGCCGCGCCGATCCCCGTCGCCAGCAGCGCGTAGAGCCCGGCCAGCCCGTCGAGGGAGAAGGCCAGGCGGAGGTCCCAGGTCGGCGCCCAGGCGACGTCGATCCGGTCGCCGCCGGTGGCGCGGCCCCAGACCGCGCAGGCGAACGCGCCGACGGCCAGCGCCCCCCCCGCCGGTGCCGCCCACGCCGGCCGTGCCAGCCCGGCGGCCACCGCGGCCGG
>CADCWG010000296.1 GCA_902806335.1 uncultured Thermomicrobiales bacterium
CCCTTCGCCGCGCTGGCCCGGCAGGCGGCGGAGGCGGCCGGGGCGGCGACCGCGCTCGACGACCTGCGGCTGGAGGGGCCGACCGCGGGGCTCGTCGGGCGGTGGGACCCCCTGCGGCTGCGCCGGGTCCTGGACAACCTGCTCGGGAACGCGGTCAAGTACAGCCCGGCGGGCGGCGAGGTCGCCGTGCGGGTGGGGCGCGAGGCGGGCCCGGACGGGGCCGCGTGGGCGGTGCTGGCGGTGCGCGACCGGGGGATCGGGATCCCGGCGCCCGACCTGCCGCGCGTCTTCGAGCGCTTCCGCCGGGGCTCCAACGTCGTCGGACAGATCGGCGGGACCGGCATCGGCCTGGCCGGGGCCAGGCAGATCGTCGAGCAGCACGGCGGCACGATCGCGGCCGAGAGCGCGGAGGGGCGGGGGAGCACGTTCACCGTCCGGCTGCCGCTCGCCGGCCCGGGCGCCGGCTGAACCGGCGCGCGGCCGCGACGCCCTTCCTATCCCGATCGTCCTCGGTTCGGTACCGCGACGCCCCACGTGGGACCCACACCTTAACCCTCGGACCACCTGCCTGGCGGGGGTCGTCGGTCGGCGCCGACGACCGCCGCCCGGCCGGAGACCGGTCGGCCCCCGGGTCGCGGCCGTCTTCCGGTTCAAGCCGCCCCCCCCACGACCCCGCGCCCTCTTCAGACGACGGCCGTGTCCGTGCCCCAGTCCCGAGGGCGGCGTCCACCGCCGCGAGCAGCGCCGCCAGCTCGAACGGCTTGGCCACGAACGCCACGGCGCCCAGCCCGTCCGGGTCGACGCGCCCGACCGCGCTCACGACCACCGCCGGCACCCCCCGCAGCGCCGGCTGCGTCCGCATCCACCGCAGGAGCCCCGGCCCGTCCAGGCGCGGCATCATCGCGTCGGTCACCACCAGGTCGGGCGCCGCCCGCCCGAGGATCTCCGCCGCCGCCGCCCCGTCCGCGGCGGTCAGCACCGTGTGCCCCTCGTCGCCGAGGAGCTCCGCCAGCAGGTCGCGGAGGGCGGGTTCGTCGTCGACGACGAGGATCGTGGCCATTCCCCCCGACCACGCACGGGGAATGCCCCTGGGGGCCTCAGCCGGGGGTGGGGCCGGCGGTGCCGGTCAGCAGCCCCACGGCGTCGTCGAAGGGCTCCCCGACGGCGATCCCCTCGGGTCCGATCGTGACCTCCCGCATCGTCGGGTCGGCGGGGCTACGGCGGTGCTTGAGGACCGAGACGACCCGACGCAGGGAGGAGCGCAGCTCGACGGTGCGCAGCAGGATGCCGCCGTCCATCGCCGCCGAGACGGTGGGCACCGGGGCGGCGAGCCGCGGCCCGGCGAAGGTGTCGATCTCCAGCAGGACGAGGGCGGTGACGCCGCGGTCCCGCAGCGCGTTGGTCAGCGCCTGGGCGAAGGGGGCCTGCCGCTTGGGGTCGTCGAAGAGCCGCCCCACGTCGGTGAAGGCGTCGACCACCAGGCGGCGGGGCCGGTGCTCGTCGACGGCGGCGAGCAGCTGCCACGCCCACTCGTCCGGCGCGAGCTCCAGCGGCGCCCGCCACAGGACCCGCATTAGCCCCGAGGCCAGGTGCGGGCCAAACGGGATCCCCACCTCGTCGGCCGTCGCGGCGAGGGCCGGCCCGGTCTCCTCGAACCCGGCGAGGAGGCCCGGCTCGCCTTGCCGGGCGCCCTCGGCCAGGAACTGGAGGCCCAGCAGCGTCTTGCCCGCCCCCGGCGTGCCCAGGAGCAGCGTGGACGTGCCGGCCGCGAGGCCGCCGGCCAGCATCGCGTCGAGGCCGGGCACCCCGAACGCCACCGGCTCCGCCGGCCCCCGCCAGCGGGGGGTCAGCGCCGACAGCGCCGCCTCCAGGCGGGGGAAGACCGCGACCCCGTCGGCGCCGATCGCGAACCGGTGGCGGCCGTTGAGGTAGTCCGAGCCGCGCAGCTTGGCCACCCGCAGCCAGCGCGCGTCGCGTGACCCCGCCGGCTCGTTGGCGAGCTCGATCACCCCGTCGACGTGGGCCAGGGCCGCGGCCGCCTCGCGCTCGCCCGAGAGCAGGACGGCGGTGCACCCAGCCAGCGCGGCCCGGGCCTGCAGCGCGTGGACGAAGCGGGCCACGTCGAAGCCGGGCGGGGCGAACGTCTCGGTCGCCCCCGCCCCGTCGACGACCAGCAGCCCCGCCCCGTGGTCGCGTAGCGCGGCGACCAGCGCCCGGAGCACGGCCTCCGGGCCGCCCTCCTGCAGGGGGCCGAGCAGGCTGAGGTAGAGGAGGCGCCCGCCGACCAGGGCCGGGTCCGCGAAGCCGAAGCCGCGCAGGTGGGCCAGCATCCGGTCGTGCGTCTCCGTGAGGAGGGTGGCGACCAGGGCGCGGCCGCCGGCGGCGGCGTGGGCGAAGGCGAGCTGGTTGCCGAGCGTGGTCTTGCCGGTCCCGGCCGCCCCGGCCACGAGGTAGGCGTCGCCGGCAATCAGGCCGCCGCCGAGGACGAGGTCGAGGCCCGGGACCCGGGTCGGAAGCCGGGGCA
>CADCWG010000297.1 GCA_902806335.1 uncultured Thermomicrobiales bacterium
CGAGGCCAGGCCGGTGGCCGCCGCGAGGGCGACCACCGGCGCAGGGCGGTTGGCGGGCACGGCGACAGCCGTGCCCGCCAGCGCCACGAGCGCGAGCAGCCACGCCGCCGACCGCACGTGCTGCTCCAGCGGCGTCGCGGTGGACGCCCGCCTGATCCTGTCTTCCACCCCCCGTGCATCGGCGCGGGGAGCGCCGGGCTGGCTAGGCGGATCGGATGATCTCCTCGCCGGGCCCGGTGGGTCAGGGCTTGAGGACCAGCTTGCCGGTGGTCGCGCCCTTCTCCAGGAGCCGGTGCGCCTCGGCCGCCTCGGCGAGGGGGAAGGCCTGGGACACGGTGACCTGCAGCTGCCCGGACGCCACCCATCCGACCAGCTGCTGCAGGGCCGCGCCCGCGACCGGCAGCCGCGACGCGAACCAGGGGCCGAGGTTGAAGCCGAGGACCGACTGGTTGGGTGCCGGGTCGTAGAGCCACGGCTTGATCGCCTGCTCGTCCAGGGTGCCGACCTCGCCGCTGACCGAGCCGTAGACCACCATCTTCCCGAAGGGGGCCAGCGTGCTCAGCGTCTGCGCGAGGCGCGCACCGCCGGTCATCTCCAGGGCGGCGTCGACCCCGCTGCCGCCGGTGAGCTCCCGGACCTGCTCGGCCCAGTCGGCGGCGGTGTAGTCGATCACGTGGTCCGCACCCAGGGCGGCGGCGATCTCGCGCTTGGCGGCGGTGCTCGCACCGGCGATCACGGGCCCTGCGCCCAGCAGCTTCGCGATCTGCACCGCGTAGCCGCCGACGCCCCCGGCGGCGGCCGGGATGAAGACGCTCTGCCCCGAGGTCAGGCTCAGCGACTGGGTGAGCATCAGCGTCGCGCCCAGCCCGGCGACGACGATCCCGGCCGCCGCGTCGTCGTCCAGGCCGGCGGGGACGGGGATCACGCTGGGGGCGTGGGCGAGCGCGAGCTCGGCGTAGCCGCCCGAGGCGTCGGCGCCGACGAGGGCGAACACCCTGGTCCCGACGGCGGGCCCGTCCACGCCCTCCCCGAGCGCGGCCACCGTGCCGGCGACCTCCGCGCCGGGGGTGAACGGCGAGGGGGTCGGCACGGGGTAGTCGTCACCGCGACGGCGCATGACGTCGGAGAAGTTCACCGACGCGGCCGTGACGCGGATCAGCACCTGGCCGGGGCCCGCCACGGGGTCGGGCACCTCCACCAGCTCCAGGACCTCGGGTCCGCCCTGCTCGGTCATCTGGATCGCCTTCATCGTGTTCTCCTCGGGGTGTCGGTGGTGCGGGTCGGTCGTCTGGTGCGGTCGGAGGCGCCCGGCAGCGCTCAGCCGGTCGGGTCGATGAGGACCTTCAGGGTGCTGGCGCTCCGCAGGGAGGCGAAGGCGTCCAGCGCCCCGTCGAGCGGGCTCACGCGGGTGGTCAGGTCGTCGACCGCCACGGCGCCGTCGGCCAGGAGCGCGACGGCGTCGTCGAACTCGGCGTCGTAGGTGAAGGACCCGCGCACCGTGAGCTCCTTGAACAGGATCGCGGCCGGGTCGAGCCCGGTCTTGTCGCTCGCCCCGACCACCACCAGGACGCCCTGCGGCTCGAGCGCGTCCACCGCCAGCTCGACGGCCCTGCCGCTGCCCGAGGCCTCGATCGCGACGTCGGCACGCAGGTCCCGCAGGTCGCGCCGCGCCGCGGCGGGGTCGAGGCTGGCGTCCGCCCCCGACGCCGCACCGAAGCGGCGCCGCTCCTCCGAGGGCTCGACGAGGGTGAGCGAGCCGGCGCCGCGGAGCCGGCACAGGCGGAGCACCAGCTGCCCGATCGGGCCGCCGCCGGTGACCAGGACATCGGCTCCGGTGAGGTCACCGGCCTGGCCCACGGCACGCAGCGCGGTCGCCGTCGGCTCCACCCAGGCCGCCGCGTACCGGCTCATGCCCTCCGGGACGGCTCGCAGGGAGCCGGGGAAGGCCGCCATCCTCGGGGCCAGACCGCCGTCCATCTGCAGCCCCAGCGCGGTCTCCATCGTCGCCCGGCGGCAGAAGTTCCGACGACCGGCCCGGCAGTGCTCGCAGGTCCCGTCCACGTTGCCGTTGGGGTTGACGGCGACGCGCTGGCCCACGGCCCACCCGTCGACGTCGTCGCCCACCCAGCTGAGCACGCCGGTGGCCTCGTGGCCGAGGGTGAACCCTCCGCGGTAGACCTGCGGCAGGTCGGGCGAGTGCAGGTCGCTCCCGCAGATGCCGCACAGGTCGATGTCGACGATCACCTGGTCAGCGCGCCGGTCCGGTTCTGCCCGGTCGCGCAGCTCGATCCTCCGGTCGCCCGTGAGGACGACGGCGGGCATGAGGGCCACGGAGACCACCTCCTCTTCTCGGACGGGAAAAGTACCTGTCTGAGGTAGGTAAGTCGGGAGGGGGGTGCGGCATTCCCGCGGCCGGCGCACCGGGCACCCAGCGGGCCAGCGCACCCCGGGCGGGCGGCGGCGGCGCCTATCCTCGGCCGGTGACCGACGAGCGAGCCGTC
>CADCWG010000298.1 GCA_902806335.1 uncultured Thermomicrobiales bacterium
TGGGGGGCGTCGGACCACGGGTTCATAGGTGCCGACAGGGGGACTTGGCGGGGGCCAGCAGGTGCTAGGCGGTCCGCGACCACCCCACGCCGCTCGTCGCGCCGCCCGTCGCGCCGCCCGCCGCGCCGCTGGTCCGCCGGACCGCGCCCGGCGAGACGCCCAGGAGGCGCTTGAAGGCCCGGCTGAAGGCCGCCTCCGACTGGTAGCCGAGGCGGAGCGCGAGTTCTCCGAGCGCGGCGTTGTCCTCCTTCAGCCAGGCCAGCGCGACGTGCATCCGCCACCGCGCGACGTAGCGCATCGGCGGCTCGCCAAGGAGCTCGGCGAAGCGGGCCGCGAACGCCGACCGCGACATCGCGACCTCGGTCGCCAGCGATTCGACGGTCCAGGCGCGCGCCGGATCGCGGTGGATCAGCGTGATCGCCCGTCCGACCTGCGGGTCCCGCAGCGCGCCGAGCCATCCGCTCCGCGCGGCCGGGTCCTGCTCGATCCAGGACCGGATGGCCTGGATCACCAGCACGTCGGCGAGGCGGGTGATGACCGTCTCGCCGCCGGGCCGCAGCTCCCGGGCTTCGACGGCCATCAGGCGCACGGTGCTCTGGATCCAGTCGGTCTGGGGAGACCCCGACGCCTCGACGCGGATCACCCCGGGCAGGACGCTGACGAGGTGGCGCGCCGCCGGGTGGTCGAAGCGGACGGCGCCGCAGACGAGGGTCGTCGCCGCGCCGCCCCCGTCCTGGCGGAGGATCTCGTACCGCTCGCTGACCTCCTCGCGGGGAAGGTCGAACAGCCGCTCCCCGCGGACACCCGGTCCGCTCGCCAGCCGGTGACCGTCCCCGTGGGGCACGAGGGCCAGGTCTCCCGGCTGCAGCAGCCGGTCGTCGGCCCCCGCGACCTCGAGCCAGCACCGGCCCGAGGTCACGACGTGGAACATCAGGCACTCCGGCATCGCCGGGAGGTCGAGCCCCCACGGCGCGCCGAACTCGCACCGGCTGTAGAAGGTGCCGCTCATCCGCAGGAGATGCAGCGCCTCGCCGAGCGGATCCACCGAACTCCACGTCTGGCTCATACCCGCGAGTCTAGGGATCGGCGAGCCAGGCGTCTACGGACAGCGGACGCACGAGCATGGGACGGCGACGAACGATCATTGAGCGTCCGCATGATGGGCCCAAGAATGGACTCAGGGCCGCCGGGGTCGGCGGCCACTCGCCACGGAGGATCCCATGATGGCCACCACCCGAGCGACGTTGGGGCGCACGGCCGACGGTCCCAGCCGAGCCGAGGAGCCGCGCGGAGCGGCACCGGACGCGGCGCTCGTGGGGACGACGCTGGTCCTCGGCGGCACGGGCAAGACCGGCCGCCGGGTGACGGACCGACTCGCGGGGCGCGGTCTGCCCTTCCGCGTCGGCTCCCGCTCCGGCGAGCCGCCGTTCGACTGGGAGGACCCGGCCACCTGGGCGCCGGTGCTGCGCGGCGCGGCCTCGGTGTACGTGACCTACTACCCGGACCTCGCCGTCCCCGGGGCGGTCGAGGCGGTCCGGTCGTTCGCCGGCCTCGCGGTGGGGAGCGGCGTCCGGCGGCTGGTCTTGCTCTCCGGCCGCGGCGAGGACGAGGCCGAGCGTACCGAGGCGGTGGTCCAGGAATCCGGCGCCGAGTGGACGATCCTGCGCTCGAACTGGTTCTGCCAGAACTTCAGCGAGAGCTACCTGCTCCCATCGGTCCTGAGCGGCGAGGTCGTACTTCCGGCCGGGGACGTCGGGGAGCCGTTCGTCGACGCCGACGACATCGCGGACGTCGCGGTCGCGGCCCTGACGGAGGACGGGCACGCCGGCATGGTCTACGAGCTGTCCGGCCCCCGGCCGCTGACCTTCGCGGACGCGGTCGCCGAGATCGCGGCGGCGACCGGTCGGGAGATCCGCTACGCGCGGGTCTCCCCAGAACAGTACGCGACGGCGCTCGCCGAGGAGGGTGTGCCGGCGGACTACGTCTGGCTGCTGAACTACCTGTTCACCACGGTCCTCGACGGGCGCAACTCCCGCCCGGCGGACGGGGTCCGGCGCGCCCTGGGCCGCGGGCCCCGCGACTTCGCCGACTACGCCCGAGACGCCGCCACCGCCGGCGCCTGGGACGTGAGCGCGGCGCCGGTGCCCCGGTGAGCGACGACGTGCGCCTCGCGCTGACGCTGGTCACGGCGGTCGGCTGCGGGGTGGCGGGCGGGGTGTTCTTCGCGTTCTCTGCCTTCGTGATGGCGGCCCTCGGTCGGCTGCCGCCGGCACAGGGCATCGCCGCGATGCAGTCCATCAACGTCGCGGCCGTGAGCCCGCCGTTCATGGTGACGCTCTTCGGGCCGGCGCTGGGCTGCGCCGCGCTCGCCGTCTCCTCCCTGCGTGGGTGGCAGGGGGCGGCCTCCCTCTACCCGCTCGCCGGCGGCCTGCTCTACCTCCTGGGCACCATCCTGGTGACCATCGTCTGCAACGTGCCGCGCAACGTGGCCCTGGCGGGTCTCGATCCGGGCAGCGCTGATGGCGCGGTCGGGTGGGCCTGGTACGTCCCCGCCTGGACCGCCTGGAACACCGTGCGGACGGTCGCGGCCATCGGGTCGGCGGCGCTGCTCACCGCCGCGCTCGTCGCCGAGTAGGCCCGGCCCGTTCGTGGCGACCCGTGTTCGCGCCCGCGGTGCGGGCCGTCGACCGTGCGCCGCCCGAGATAACGGGGCCGCGTATGCCGCGGCGTTGTATCCGGCGGTTAGGACGCGGAGGCGCGCCACCTGGGACGGCCGCCGGTGGCCGGGGAGGCGTCCGTCTCCCCGCCGGCGCCGGGCCGCCCGATGGGAACGGGTCCCGGTGCCCGCCCGCACCCGCCGCCGTGTGGACGAGGTGGCCCGCTGCACGCGCTCCGGTCGTCGCCCGACAACCGGGACGGAGGGCGGGATCCGGGACGATGGCGACGGTTCGCGGCGACGGCGATCGGGCTGGCGCGTCGGCCCCACCGCCTCAGCGGCCCGCGTCGCCGGTGCTCGCTCGGCCCGCGTCGGCGGTGTCCGCTCGGCCTGGGAGGCCCCGCGCCCGGAGGTAGGTGTCGAACTGGCCGGGAGTGCGCACCCCGTGGCGGAGCACGGCCTCGTACACGTCGAAGCCGCCCACCTCGTCGGGGTAGGTGGGCAGCCGCCACCAGACGTCCTTGATCCAGAGGATGGCGAGCCGCGTCTCGTCGGTGAGCTGCTCGCGGAGGCGCTCGATGTAGGGGACCTGGTCGCGCGGGGCGTCGGAGAGCCAGAACGAGACGTCGATCTTCCACGTCGCCCCGGCCGCCACCTCAAGGTAGGTAACGAAGTAGTACCGCTCGTCGCCCCGGAGCTCGGCCGGAGCGCGGTGCCCCGTCTCGCTGCGGTAGTCGACCCGGGCGACCCCCGGGTGCGCGAGCAGTGGTCGCATGGACTCGAACGCGCGCCGCGAGGAGAGGTCGCGGCAGAGGACGTTGAAGTCGAGGTCGCGCCAGACCATCAGGCCGGAGACCGAGCTGCCGACCTGCTCCACCCGCCCCGCCCCGGCGAGGAGCGCGAGGAGGTCGAGGTCGACCACGACCCGGCCGGCCTCGGCCTGGAGGGCGTCCTGCCGGCGCAGGAGGTCGAGGGCGTACGTGGGGTCCAGTTCGTCGGCGTCCACGGCGACGATCCCTCCCGGAGGTCCCCGCGCGTCGCCGGGACCAGGGCGCGTGTCGTGCGGCCTATGATGCGCCCGATCCGACCCCGCGCCAACCGGCATCCCCGGCAGCGGGCGCCGCCGGCGCCCATCGATCCTCCACGGCGAGCGGCGGGCGACGGACAGGTCGCGGGCGACTCGTCCGGGCCGCGACGGCGGCAGACCCACCCCGGGCGACGGTGGCACACCTACCCCGGGCGACGGTGGTCGCGGGGCCGTCCCGAGGTCGGGCGCGGGCGCGCGCGAGCACGAGGACGCGGTGATCGTCGGCGACGCGAAGGACCTGGCCCGGCGTTGGGTGCTCGAAGAAGGCAGCGCGCTGCCCGGCTTTCGCGGCGCCTTCTTCCACGGCTCGACGACCTGGCTCGCCGATGGCGAGGTCCTGCCGGCCGGGTCCGACGTGGACGTGATGGTCGCCCTGGCCGAACCCCTCCCGCCGCGCGGGCCCGGCAAGTTCCGCTATCGGGAGGTCGTGCTCGAGGTCTCGTACCTGCCCGGCGAGCAGATCCGGTTCCCGGATCAGGTGCTGGGGCGGTACGACCTAGCCGGCAGCCTGCGCACGCCAAGCGTCATCGCCGACCCGACGGGCCAGCTCGGCGCCGTCCAGGCGGCCGTGGCCAGAGACTTCGCGAGACGGCGGTGGGTCTGGCGGCGGTGCGAGGATGCCCGGGACCGGGTGCTGCGAAACGCCCGGACGGTGGGCCCGACCGCCCCCTTCCACGACCAGGTCACCGCCTGGCTCTTCGCGTCGGGCGTGCTGACCCACGTGCTGCTCGTGGCCGGTCTGAGGAACCCGACCGTGCGGCGGCGGTACGTGGCGGTGCGCGAGCTTCTGGCGGGATACGGGCGCTCGGATTTCTACGAACTCCTCCTGGGATCGCTGGGGTGCGCCGAGATGGGCCGGTCGCGGGTCGAGCACCACCTCGCCGCGCTGGCCGACGCGTTCGACGCCGCGACGTCGGCAATCAGGACGCCGTTCCCCTTCGCGCCGGACATCAGCGACCTCGGCCGCCCGATCGCGATCGGCGGCAGCCGGGACCTGATCGCCGCTGGCTCGCACCGGGAGGCGGTCTTCTGGATCGTCGCCACCTACTCCCGGTGCCAGAAGGTGCTCCACCACGACGGGCCGCCGGCGACGCGGGCCCGGTTCGACGCCGGCTATCGGGACCTGCTCGGCGACCTCGGGATCGCGTCACCCGCCGATCTCCGCCGGCGCGCCGAGCAGGTCGAAGGGTTCCTCCCTCAGGTCTGGGCCGTGGCCGAAGCCATCATGGCGGCGAACCCCGCCATCCGGGACTAGCGGTACCACCAAGATCCAACTCGCCCGCCCAGCGAACGGCACCCACGGCCGTCCGGGCGGCCGCGAACGGCCGCCGGCTGTTCATCACCGGAACGCCGGTGCGGGCCGGCCGCGAAATGGCCGGCGTGGGGTCGCCCCTGGCCAGACACCCTGCTCGGCAAGGCGAGCGCATCGGCGTGCGGCGGCACGGGGCGACCGGCGTCACCGCCGTTGGCGGGCACCACCACGGCGGGAAGGGCTGCCACAATTCACCCAGAGTCCGGGCGATCGCCGGGGGGACTCGCCCGTCCGGTCCGCAACCGGCTTCGTGTCTGAGCCCGGGGCTTGCCCAAGGCGGGTCCCACCGCCGGCGTGCCCTTCCCTTCCCGCCAAACAGCCGGGTTCCGTACTGGACGCTTCAGACGCCGTGGTACTCCCGGTACCAGGCGACGAAGCGGGCCAGACCCGCCTCGATCGGGGTCGAGGGCGCGAAGCCGACGTCGCGGGCCAGGTCGGTCACGTCGGCGCAGGTGCGGGCGACATCGCCGGGCTGGGCCGGGCGTAGCTCGCGGATGGCGTCCCTCCCGAGCAGCCCTTCGAGCACGTCGATGAAGCGCATCAGCCCGACCGGGCGGTGGTTGCCGACGTTGTAGAGGCGGTGCGGCGCCGCGCTCGTCGCCGGGTCGGGGGTGGCGGCCGACCAGGCCGGGTCGGCGGCGGCCGGACGGTCCAGCACCCGGACGACCCCCTCGACCGCGTCGTCGACGTAGGTGAAGTCGCGCTCCTGGTCGCCGTGGTTGTAGACGGCGATCGGGCGGCCGGCGAGGATCGCCTCGGTGAACGCCCAGTAGGCCATGTCCGGTCGGCCCCAGGGGCCGTAGACGGTGAAGAAGCGCAGCCCCGTCGCCGGGATGGCGTAGAGCTGGGCGTAGGCGTGGGCCATCGCCTCGTTCGCCTTCTTGGTCGCGGCGTAGAGGCTGACCGGGTGGTCGGCTCCCCGGTGCTCGGAGAACGGGACGTCGGCGTTGGCGCCGTAGACCGAGCTGGAGCTGGCGTAGACGAGGTGGTCGACGGGGTGGTGGCGGCACCCCTCGAGGACGTTGGCGAACCCGACCAGGTTGGCGTCGATGTAGGCGGCCGGGTTGTCGAGCGAGTAGCGCACCCCGGCCTGCGCGGCGAGGTGGACCACCGCCCGCGGTCGCTCGGCCGCGAAGAGGTCGGCGACCCCGGCGCGGTCGGCGATGTCGAGCCGGCGGAAGCGGAACCCCGGCCGGCCGGCCAGGCGGGCCAGGCGGGCCTCCTTGAGGGCGGGGGGGTAGTAGGCGTTGAGACTGTCGACCCCGACCACCGCCTCACCCCGGTCAAGCAGACGGCCGGCCACGTGGGACCCGATGAACCCCGCCGCCCCCGTCACCAGCACCGCGCCGTCCGTCACCATCCCCCTCTCCCCTCCTGCTCATTCGCGCGGGTCGCGCCGGCACCACCCGACCGGTCACCCCGGCCACGTCCGTGGCGACGTAGCACCGGTGCTCGATCGGCCGAGCGCTTCGAACCGCTGGCCCCCGGGGTGGACACCGCTCAGGTGATCCCCAGCACCCGCGCGTGCTGGGCGAGGGCGGGCCGCAACTGCCGGTCCCAGTACTCCCAGGTGTGCCCCCCGTCCTCCTCGAGGTAGCGGTGGGGCAGGCCAATCGCACTGAGGTGGGCGTGGAGGCGCCGGCCGTGCCCGACCAGGTCGTCCTCCGTCCCGCAGTCGAAGGTGATCTCCGGGCGCGGCCCCGCCGCATCCGTCAGCATCAGACGGTCGGCGTGCCCGTAGACGTCCGCGTCGTCGGGGTCGGGGTAGTAGCCCACCATCTGGTCCCGCGAGTAGTACGCGCCGGAGTGCGCCCAGACGGAGGCGAAGCGGTCGGGGTACTTGAGACCGAGCCTGATGGCCCCGAAGCCGCCCATCGACAACCCGCCGATCGCCCACGGCCCGGGGCGAACCCGAAAGGTCCGGGCGACGTGGTCGGGGAGGTCGCGCACCAGGAGGTCCTCGTAGCGCTGGAGCCCGAGGCTGCTGGACGGATCGAGGGCGAGCCGCAGGTTGAGGTACGCCGAGGTGCCGCCGTCGGGCAGGAGGACCAGCAGCGGGTAGGAGGAGACGTGCTCGGCGAGGCGGGAGGAGGTGAGCCAGGCGGTGTGGTCGTCCCCGTAGCCGTGCAACAGCATCAGGACCGGATACGGCCCCGGACCGCCATCGGGCAGGATCGCGCTGTAGGTCGTCTGGCGGCCCAGCGCCTCGCTGTGAAAGCGAACCGTGGCGATGCTCATCGCGACGCGTCCCGGCCTTCGGGCTGGCCGAGCAGGGCGAACGCCCGAACCGGGAACGTGCCGCCGCCTCGCTCGTTGACCGGCACCGCGAACACGCGCAAGCCCGCGCTGGGCGGGGCGTCCAGGCCGCGCCGGGCGGTATGGACGAACCGGGCGAGGTCGGCGCTATCGGCAACGCGATGGAACGGCGTGTCGACATCGGTGCCGGTGGTGCCGGTGGTGCCGGTGGTGCCGACGCGTTCGACCCGGTCGGTGGCGACCTCGATGCCCGGCGCGCCGTGGGGGAGCCAGTCCTCCCGCGACAGAACGTCGCAGGCCACCGCCGCCGAGAGCCCCCAGGAGGTAACCATCCCGTCCTCGACTCCGTGGCTCGCGTCGACCAGCCGTGCCACTGTTACCGTCCCCCTCCTGTCGATCCGGACCGCCGGGTCCGATGGCCACGCGCCGCGGACCCCATTGACGAGGTCGGCCGTGCCAGAGGTGCGGGGAGGGACGCCTGAACAACGCGCCCGCCGCGGGTGTAGCCTACCGTGCCGGGTCGCCGCGCGGAGGGCCGGGTGTCGCCACTCCACGCGGCCCGGAGCAGCCGGGCAGCGGCCGAGAGGTGGGGCGCTGCCGCGCCACCGGTGTCACGCCCCTGAGGTCCGGAGGAGGAAGTCCGATGCCGCGCCGCTTCGCCGTCGCGGCCGATCCGCGCGGCGCGGCGCGATCCCGTCGCGTGGGACGCGTCCGCCTGGGCGCCGCGCTGGCCCTGGGGATCGCCCTCGCTGCCGGCCTCGCCGCCGGGTCCACGCCGCTCCCGGCCCGTGGCCAGGCGGACGACGAGCCCTCGGACGTCGTCCGCGCCGCGGGGCTCTACGCCGGGACCTGCGCCGACCTCTGGGACCTGGCCGCGGAGCTCAACCCGGTCGGCCCCGGTCAGGCCAGCCAGGCCGACGGCGGCGGCGAGCCCGCCGACTTCGTCGGCAGCGAGGGGGCGGCGATCGTCGAGGTCTCGGCGACGGAGGTTGATCTGGGCCTCGACGATCTGCTCGACGAGCCGCACGCGCTCGTCGTCGGCGACGCGGACGACTCGGAGGAGGCCGTCGCCTGCGGCGAGGTCGGCGGCTACACCCGCTTCGTCGGGGGCGTCCGCGACCTCGCCATCGGCCTGCGCGAAGTCGACGACTCTGGCCTCGGCGGCGTGGCATCGCTCCAGGTCAACCGCGGCGCGGTGATCGTCCGGGTCTTCCTCGCGCCGATCGCCTGACCGCCGCCTGGCCAGGACACGGCGGGCTGGGAAGTCCGAACCTGATACCGGATCCGGGTAATCGCCGGCGCTTCGCCCGGCGGGATCGCGGCCGGCTTCGGCCGGGTTCGTCCCCGAGCCGCTGACCTCGGGGCTCGGCCCCGGGCCGGCCGTCCCGGCGCCCCCGATACCACCACCGATCAGCCGGATTCGGTATGAGGCGCCGGCGGGCCCATCGCGACGGGGACGATCGCCGGCCGCGCCCCGGCGCGACGTCTCGAGGGAGCCGTCGCCCGCGCCCGCCACCCGATCGGGCCGCCCGCGCGAGAACCGTGAACGGGCAACGACGGCCCTGCCTCCGTGGCGCGACCTCCGCGCGGAGGCCGCGCCACGGAGGCGGATGCGACCTCCGGTCGGAGCCGACGCGACGGACACGGCCCGGATCGACCACCGCGGCGCTCCAGGGGCGCCGCGGGGCCGACAGACCCGAAAGAGCGGCGGCGCCGGCCAGGCCCGGCGGTGGGTGGTGAACGACGGCGCCGTTCCGCCAGCGTCCCCGCGTGATCCCCTGCTGTCCCCGCAGTGCCCCCGCGCGGCCGACTCGGCCGCCCACCACGCGGCGAGGGGTGAGGGGGCGCCGGGCTGGGGGCTCCCGCGGACGGCCGTGCGCGACGACGGGCGCGGGGAATCCCCCGCGCCCGTCGTCGTGTCCGAGGTCAGGTGGGTCGGGCGTCAGGGCCCAGGTCGCGCGGACGGCTCAGCGCGTTCGCCGTCCGAGCCGCCGACGGCCCTCGGCGGGCTACGGTCGCGCGGACCCGACGAGCCCGGATTCCGGCGTCTCGACCGCGTCGTCGACCGTGGCCACCGGCGTCGGTGGCACGGGCGTTGGCGGGACCCGGGTGGGCGGGACCGCGGTCGGAGGCACAGCGGTCGGCGGTACCGCGGTCGGCGGGATCGGTGTCGGTGGCACGGGCGTCGGTGGGACGGGGGTGGGCGGCACCGGCGTCGGCGGGACGGGCGTGGGAGGCACGGGCGTCGGCGGCACCGGCGTCGGCGGCGCGACGGTCGTGGCCTGGGCGGTCGCGGTGACCGTCCGGGTGGCCCGCGGCGAGGCGTCCGGTGAGGCGTCCGGCGAGGCGTCCGGGGTGGCCTCCCGCTCGTCGTCGACGCCCGGGATCGGCGGCACCGCGATCGTCAGCAGCTGGCTCGGCGTCCCCTCGCCGACGTTGTTGCCCTCCGCGTCCAGCTCGCCGACGTCGAAGTCGTTGTCGTTCGCGACGGCGACCGTGGTGGCATCGATCACCGCGACGCCCTCGATCTTCTCCGGGACCTCGGGGAGGTCGCCGAGGTCGGCCAGCAGCGCCTTCGGCAGCGGCCGGACGCCGACCGTGACCGGGTTCTCGGCGGCTTCGAGCGTCGGGCCGGTCGCGGGGTCGTCCCACTCGCCGCCCAGGATGTCGTCCGCCGCCTCGAGGTCGACGGTGTAGAGCTTGGCGACCGCGTCGGTCCGCTCCAGGACCAGCAGGGTCGACTCGCCGGTGGCGACGACGCCGGAGAGCTTCATATCGCCCTGCTCGACCTCGGGGTCGGGATCGAACGTCGTGGCGGCCTCCAGGCGATAGACGTACTCGGCGACCGGCTCGCCGGTGGCCGCGTCGATGGCCAGGATCCGCGTGTTGCGGGAGGCCGCGCCGGTCTCGTCGTCGGGGTTGGCGAGCGGGCTCTGGAGGGTCGCGTAGAGCGTCGTGCCGTCCTCGCTCAGCGCCAGGCCCTCGAAGCCACGGTTGCCCTGGCGCTCGGCGAAGATCGCCGGCAGGGTGGCCTCGACCGGATAGTCCGCCCCGGCGAGGTCCACCCCCTCGGGGACGTAGCGGACGAGGACCGTGCCCTCGGCGTCGGCGCGGACGATCGACGGGCTGTACTCGTCGGCGAGCCAGAACTCGCCGTCCTCGGTCCGGACGAGGCCCTCGGGGTCGAGCCCGCTCGGGTCGAAGTCGAGACGGGTCTCGCCGGCGGCGTCGTAGGGTGCCTCGTCGGCCCCCTCGCGGTTGGGCAGGCCGGTCACCGGCGCGCCGGACTCCCCGACCAGCGGGATCGCGTCGAGGACCTCGAGCGCGTCGCCGTCGACGCGGACGTGCAGGATCTGCGGCGTGAAGTCGGGAACCGGGAAGGTTGTCCGGCCCTCGCCCGCCACCTCGACCTCGCCGTTCGGGCCGCGGTCGGTGACCATCCAGAACTCGTCGTCGGGGTCGTCCGGCCCGCGCCAGAGGTCGCTCCCGACGCCGCCGAGCAGGAAGCCGCGGTCGTCGGCGATCGGGTTGTCGGGGAGCTCCTCGTCCTGGTACTGCCCGAGCGGGATGTCGGGCAGCGTCGCCACCCCGAGCACCTCGGGGACGTCCTCCACCTCGGGCGACGCACCGGGCGTCGCCTGGCCGGCGAGCCCGATCGCCGGCCCGACGGCCAGCACCGCGGCCAGCAGCAGACCCAACAGCAGCGCCCCGACCGGGACGGACGGCGCACGTCGTCCGCGCCGCGTATGGTCCGGCATCGACCCTTCCTCCATGTCCCCCGTCGCCCCCATCTACCCCGGCTCCCTCGGTGCTCGCGGACCGCCCGGGGTTCGGATCCCGGCTGGGCGAGGCAACACGCGCGCGGCAACCGCCCCTGCCCGGAAGGGTTCCGGGTGGTGCGGCGCGCGGCGCGGGACGGCCCCGACCTCTCCCCAGACCATAGCAGGATTGCGGAGCTTTTCCACCGCCGTGACGCGCGGCGCCCTCCTCCGCCCCCCGAAGCGCAACCGGTCCCAGGACCAACCCGCGCTGCCGATCCCGCCACCCGCCACCCGCCATCGCCCCGGCGGGCGGCGGGCGCGGGCCGCCTCACCGGGCGCGTCCGGCACCGCGCCAGCGGGGCGTCGGACCAGCGGGGCGTCGCGCCAGCGGGCGTCGCGCCAGCGGGGCGTCGGACCGCGACGGGCGGGGATGGCCGCGGGTTGACGACTGGCCCTTGCGGAACCTACGCTCGCGGCGGGGCGAAACGAAACGGTTCCGTCCGAAACTGGCCGACGGGACGGTGGCTGGAGTACCCATGGCCGAGGGACGGGATGGCGCGGCGGGAGCGGTCCGACGACCCGGCCGGCCCCGGGACGAGTGCCGGGAGGGACAGATCCGGCGCGCCGCGTTGGAGGTCCTGGCCGAGGTCGGGTTCGACCGCCTGACCATGGACGCCGTCGCCGAGCGCGCCGGTGCCGGCAAGGCCACGCTCTACCGCCGCTGGCCGTCGAAGGGCCACCTCGTGGTCGACGTCCTCGGCCACCTCGGGGTGGGCCTCGGCCCGCCGGGCGACGCGCGGTCCGGCCCCGGCGCCTCGGGTAGCGACCTGCGGGGGGACCTTCGCGTCGTGCTCGCGGTTGCCTTCGGTGGCGACGATCCCGTCCGGCAGCGGGTCGTGGTCGGGCTCGCCTCCGCGCTCTGCCGCCACCCCGACCTCGACCTCGACCTGCTGGGGGCGGTCGGCCCCGCGCTGCTGTACCACCGCCTGGTCGTGACCGGCGAACCGGTCGACCCCGCCTTCGTCGACCGGGTGGTCGACCGCGTCCTGCTGCCGCTCGCCACCGCCGCGCCGACCGTCTGAGCGGCCCCACCGAGGAGTCTCCGATGGCCGTCCCCCTCTCGATCCTCGACCTCTCGCCGGTCAGTTCCGGCTCGACGGCGTCCGACGCCCTGCGCAACTCCGTCGCGCTCGCCCAGCTGGCCGACCGGCTCGGCTACGTGCGGTACTGGCTCGCCGAGCACCACAACACGCCCGGCATCGCCAGCTCGGCGCCCGAGATCCTGATCGGGCACCTGGCGCGCGAGACGTCGCGGATCCGGGTCGGGTCCGGCGGGATCATGCTCCCGAACCACGCGCCGCTGAAGGTCGCCGAGACGTTCCGGCTGCTCGAGGCGCTCCACCCCGGCCGGATCGACCTTGGCATCGGCCGCGCGCCGGGCACCGACCGGGTCACGGCCATGGCGCTCCGCCGGTCGCCGGAGGCGCTCGGCGCGGCAGACTTTCCCGAGCAGCTCGCCGAGCTGTTCGCCTTCGTCTCGGGCGGGTTCCCGGACGGCCACCCGTTCCAGCGCGTGACGGCCACGCCGAGCGATGTCCCGCTGCCGCCCGTCTGGCTGCTCGGCTCCAGCGACTACAGCGCCCGGCTGGCCGCCGCGAACGGGCTCGGGTTCGCCTTCGCCCACCACATCAACCCCGCCGGGGCGGTGGCGGCGTTGCGCGGCTACCGCGACGGGTTCGAGCCCTCGGCGGAGTTGCCGCGGCCGGCGGCGATCCTGACCGCCTCGGTCGTCTGTGCCGAGACGGACGCCGAGGCCGAGCACCTGGCCTCCTCGCTCGACCTCGTCCTGCTCCGCCTGCGGCGGGGCCAGTTCGACCGCTTCCCGAGCCCCGCCGAGGCCGCCGCCTACCCCTACACTCCCGCCGAGCGCGAGCAGGTCCTGGCCTTCCGCGGGATGCGCGTCGTCGGCGACCCGGCGACGGTGCGGGCGCGCCTCGACGCGCTCGTCGACGCCACCGGCGCCGACGAGGTCATGGTCACCACGATGGTTCACGACCACGCCGCCCGCCTGCGCTCCTTCGAACTGCTGGCCGACGCGTTCGGGCTCGGGGCATCGCCCGCGAGCGAGCGCGCCGCCTAGGGCGTCGTGGAAACGGGCCGCGAACCGGCCAGAGGCCGCCAGAGGCAGCCGCGGGGCCGGTCGGGCCACCATGCGGGACGGCCAACGGCCGAGCGTAACGTGCGGCATCCGGACGCGATTCGGTCCGGTGACCGGGGCGAGTCCGGCCACGCCACGTGGCCCTTCGGCACCGAGTGCCGTCGTGTTCGGCTGGCCTTTCCAGACCTCCCGGCCGGGCGTGCCGGGTGGAACACCCCGCGTCCGAGCCGCCTTGAGCCGGCTCCGTGCCCGAGCCTCTGACCTCGGGGCTTGCCCCGGCCTGGCGACGGAACCGACGCCGTCCGGGCAGGGCCGGGGTGGGCGGGATCAAGCTCAGAAGGCGGTCCCGTGGCTCCCGGAATCTCCCCGACACGATCTCGCTGTCGGCGATACTCGGCGCCAGGATCCTGAACCGCCGGAGAGGGGCGGGGCTGGTACCGATGGGCCCGGCTGCCTGGCGGTCGACGTTGCCCGCGAATGTCGCGGTGGGAGGCGAAGGGGTGAAGATCGTCGACATGAAGGTCACGCCGGTGGCGATCGCCGACCCGCCGCTGCGCAACTCGACCGGGGTCCACGAGCCCTACGCGCTGCGGGCGATCGTCGAGCTCGTCGGCGAGGACGGACGCTCGGGGTTCGGCGAGACCGGCTGCGGGAAGGGGACCGTGGCCGCCCTCGAAGGCATGCGCGACCTCGTCGTCGGCGGCGACGCGCTCCACACGACCACCGTCGAGCGCGCCATCGCCGCCCGGCTCGGCGGGCTCCCGGTCGACCCCGCGGACGTCGCCCGCCAGCACCTCGACCTCACCCCGACCCGCCCGACCACCGCCGCCCAGCGCACCTTCAGCCCGATCGAGGTCGCGGCCCTCGACCTCGCCGGCAAGGCGCTCGGGCGTCCCGTCTGCGACCTCCTCGGCGGCGCCGTCCGCGACGCCGTCCCGTTCAGCGCCTACCTCTTCTACAAGCACGCCGGCGGCGGCGGGGAGGACGGCGACGCGCGGCCGGACCGCTACGGCGAGGCCCTCACGCCCGAGGCGATGGTCGCCCAGGCCCGGGCGATGGTGGCCGAGTACGGCTTCAAGAGCGTCAAGCTCAAGGCCGGGGTGCTCGACCCCGACGAGGAGGTGCGGACGATCCGCCTGCTCCGGGACGCCTTCGGTCCCGACGTCCCCCTCCGCATCGACCCCAACTGCGCCTGGACGGTCGAGACGTCGCTCGCGGTCGGCCGAGCGCTGGCCGACGCGCTGGAGTACCTGGAAGACCCGACCCCCACGATCCCGGGCATGGCCGAGGTCCGGCGGCGCCTGCTCGCGGAGGGGATCGCGATGCCGCTGGCGACGAACATGGCCGTGACCAAGTGGAGTGACGTCCCCGAGTCGGTCCGTGTCGACGCGGTCCAGGTGATCCTGGGCGACCACCACTACTGGGGCGGGCTGCGGGCGGTGGCGCAGCTCGGCCGGCTCTGCGAGACGTTCGGGCTCGGCCTGAGCATGCACTCGAACACCCACCTCGGGATCTCGCTGATGGCGATGGTCCACCTCGCCGCGGCGACGCCCCACCTGACCTACGACTGCGACACCCACTACCCCTGGCTCGACCCGGCCGACGACGTGCTCGCGGCGGGCAGCATCACCTTCGAGGTTGGGGCGATCCGCGTCCCGGCCGGGCCGGGTCTCGGCGTCGAGGTCGACCGGGACGCGCTGGCCCGCGGGCACGAGCGCTACCTCCGCGTCCCGTACCGCGACCGCGACGACGTCGGCGAGATGCGGCGGCGGTACGACCCGGCGTGGGAGCCGCGCATCCCGCGCTGGTAGGCCGTCGGCCACGCGACGCGGCGTCCGCCGTGGCGCGGCGGAGCCGCTGCGGAGACGTCGGTGTCCTCCCCACGTCCGCGGAAGACTCAGGCGAGCGTCGCGCGATTCGCGGCGACGCCCGGCCACCCTGGCTGCGCGCCCGGAACCGGAGTCCACCGGTGCGGGCTGGACATCCGGCGTGCCCCGGATCCCATCCCCGGGCAGCGGGTCGCGGCGGACCCGTCGTGCCCGGCGGGGCCGGGAGGCAGGCACCGATCGGCTGGCGTCCTACTGCACCGGCCAGACGAGGGAGGGGCGCCGCGGGAAGAGCGCGTCGAGCAGCGCCCGCGCCGTCGCGCCGCGGGCGGAGCAGTCGGGGAAGGCGCGCTCCACCTCCTCCAGCGACCGCCAACCGACCAGGAGCTGTAGGAAGGTCAGGTCCGGGAACGAGGCGTCGGCGCGGAAGAACTCGCCCGCCCAGGGCTCGACGGCCGTCAGCTTCCCGCGGTCCAGAGTGAGCCGGACCCCCGGTCGGCTGTACAACCCGAGCGTCAGGTCCCCGGTGTGGCCTTCCGCTGGGGAGGCGGCCAGCCGCTCTTCGAGCGCGGGGGCGACGTGGCGGAGAAAGGCGGGCAGGTCCGGCACCCGGATGAACCAGGCGTAGGGCGGCCGCGCGGCGGTCGCGTAGCGGGGGAGCGCGGCGTAGGCGGGGTGCTCGCCGCCGAGACCGAGGGTGATGCCGTCGAAGGCCGCGGCCGGCGTCGCGGCGGGCCCGCCCTCGGCGGCGAAGCGCTCGCCGGTGGCCTTCAGGTGGCGCAGCACGCTCGGCATCGCCGCCGGCCAGGAGACGCCCGGACCGAGCTCCAGCGCCTGGACCGCCAGCCCGGTGCCCCAGAGCCGGTTGGGGTGCGACAGGTAGCCTACGGCCACCGGATCGGCACCGGCGGACACCGCCTCGACCACCAGCAGCGACTGCCCGTTGGGGGTCGACTCGCCCGCCCGGCGCAGCTCCAGGCGCCAGAGCGCCTCGTCCCGGACGTCGGCGATCGCCCAGCGGCGCCGGGCGTGGGCGGCGACCGCCATGATCGCCGGCAGGTCGGCCTCGGTCGCCGGGCGGAGCCGGAACGGCTCGGCCTCGCCCTCCGGCAGCGCGGGGACCTCCCGGGTCGGCAGCCGGCGGCTGCCGCCGAGGTCGAGGCACATCTCGTAGCCGAACTGGCGGTAGTACCAGGGGATCCCGGTGATCCCCTGCGCGAGATGCCCCATCGCCGCGCTCCAGCGGTGGACCTCCGCGAACTGGTGGCGGACGAGCCCGCGCCGCCGGTAGGCGGGGTGGGTGCCGACGATCTCCGGCCGGCCGACCCCGAACGGGATGCCGTCGAAGCTCCACGTCTGCGGGATCAGGTTCATCGTCGAGGCGATCGTGCCGTCGCGGGTGTCTTCGACCACCGTGAAGAGGTCCGGCCGGACGGTGGGGTGGGGCAGGGTCAGCAGCTCGCGGGTCCAGGCCGCGACCCACTCGTCGGGCCCCGTCGAGCCCTCGTCGCGGTGAACCTCGCCGTTGAACGCAGCGAGGGCGTCGGCGTCATTCGGCGTCGCGTGGCGGAGTACCAGCCCGTCGCCGAGGTCCGCGATCACCGTGGCGGGGTCGACCGGTCGGCCGGTGCGGATCGCGGGAAAGGGGGTGACCTGGGTGGCGGGCGTTGCGGCGGCGCTGGTTGACATAAGTACTCCGTCGCGTGGGCGCGGTGGTCCGGGGAGGTTGCCGGTCCGCCTCGCGCGGACCGGAGAGAGGCGCCAGGGGAGGATGGCTGGACCCCGAGGGCACGTCTCCGGCGGCCGCGCGAGCACGGCCGCCGGCGGACTGGGGCGTCCGGCTCCGATCCCGCGCCGTCCGAGCCGCGTCCTTCCTGGCCTCGCCGGGGTGGGCCGGCCCGACGGTCGCCGCTGGGCGACCCGCACGGGCGATGGCGGGCTGAGCGCCGCACCGCGCGGCAGTCTATCCTCCGCCGTGGCGCGCCGCCGGGTGGACCGCGCGGCGGCGACC
>CADCWG010000299.1 GCA_902806335.1 uncultured Thermomicrobiales bacterium
GCTCGGTTCGGACGCCGGGAGCGCCGGCGGGGGCGACCAGGGTCCGGCCGCCCGCGGCGTCGATCGCGGCGGCGACGGCGGCCTCGCGGCCGGGCTCGGCGAGGGCGATCATAACCCCGCCGCCGCCGGAGCCCGAGAGCTTGGCTCCCAGCGCGCCGGCGCGCCGCGCTGCCGCGATCAGGGCGTCGAGCGCGGGGTGGGAGACGCCGAGCCGGGCGAGGATCGCCTGGTTGAGGTCGAGCAGGGCGCCGAGCGCGGCGAGGTCGCCGCCGGCCAGGGCGGCCTCGGCCCCCGCGACGAGCAGCCCGATCTCGTCGAAGAGCGCGGCGAGTGCCGGGTCGGCCCGGAGGCGGTCCCGGACCCGCGCGTTGACGACGGCCGTCTCGGCGCGGACGCCGGTGTCGCCGATGACGAGCGGGAGATGGGCGGTGACCGGGAGGCGCCGCGGCCCGTCGGCGAGGGTGTAGCGGGTGAGGCCGCCGAGGGCACAGGCGCCGCTGTCGAGCCCCGAGGCGGTCCCGCCGTGGGCGATCACGTCGCCCTGCCAGGCCAGGGCGGCGACCTCCTCCGGCGGAGCCACGCGGCCGGCGGCGACCAGGGCGGCGTGGGCCAGGGACGCGCTGGCCGCGGCCCCCGAGCCGAGCCCGGAGCCGACCGGGAGGTCGGAACGCCAGGCGGCGTCGAGGCCGGCCCCACCGACCGCGCCGGTCTCGCCGACCCGCGCGAGGACGTGGGCGAGGACGTAGCGGGCCGGGGCGAAGAAGTCCGCGCCGGCGCGGCGGCGCAGCGCGTCGAGGTCCTCGGCGGCGCGCAGGGCGTCGACCTCGGCCTTGAAGGCCGCCATGTCGGCACGGGTGCCCTCCTCGCGGCGGCCGTCCACCGCGAACGCGTACCCGTCGTCGGCGCGCGGCGCCACGCGGCAGCGGGCCCGACGACCGATCGCAGCGGCCAGGGCTGGCTGGCGGCGGTTGACCGCGTGCTCGCCGAGCAGGATCACCTTGCCGGGCGCGGAGGCGACGACGGCCGTCATGTTGGTGCCAGCGGCCGATCGCACGCCGGCACGGGGACCGGCGTGGTGCCGCCCGCCCAGGCGGGCCTTGACGGGGTGTGACCCGCGGACGCGGCACCCGCCGCCACCTCGTTCGGTCGCGCCGCGCCTGGCTCGGAGGTGCCTGCCTGCACCGCGGTTGCCCGGGCAACGCCTACCGGTTCGGGCCGCGACAGGGCCGGAAGGCGCGGGTTCGTGCCGATGGGGCGCGGCCCGAACATGGGCCGGGTTCCGGCGGGCCGCCCGACCATCCGCGACCTCACCGTGCCGCCCCGTCCCGTACCCTGGAGACCAGGGCCCAATCGGCCAGGTGCGGCCCTGGCCCCGCGGGCGCGGTGAAGATCCGGCGGTCGCCGTCGGCCCGCGGCGTGGCGTCGCGCGACTCGCCCGTCCGGGGGTCGAACCACCGCTCCTCGCGGTCGTCCCCGAGGGATGGAAGGGACACCTCGCCGCCGACCGGGAGGTAGGCCGCGACGCAAGCGGCGTCGGTGGCGGCGAGGACGAGTGGGCGGTGCCCGGGGGTGTTCGCCCCCGGCGGGACGAGGTCCGGCGCAGGGCGGAGCGACGCGAACGGCACGACCTCGGTCAGGAACCGGCGGAGGTGCAGCAGCGCCGCCAGCCCGGGCTGGTCGCGGTCGAGCGCCTGCCAGGGACCCCAGGAGTTCTCGAAGCCGTGGATCAGGCCGAGGGCGCGGAAGGCGCCGCGCCAGGCACCGCGGCGGGTGTGGTCGGGGTCGCAGAACTCGTGGCCCGGCACGTTGAGGGGGAACTCAGGGTTCCGCTCGTAGCCCCACTCGGCGAGCACCGCCGACCCGCGCCACCCCGCCAGGCTCTGGTCGATCGACTCCTCGATGCCGGCGGCCAGCCAGCCCCCGGCCTCGCTGCGGTCGCCCCACTCCTGGAAGAGGATCGCGTCGACCGCTTCGGGGTCGGCGGCGAAGCGCTCGGCGAACGGGGGGAGCCGGGGCCCGTTGTGCGCGGCGACGACGTGGCCGTGGGGGGCGTGGGCCTTGATCCATCGGGAGACGCGCATCTGCCAGCGGTCGGCGACGGGTTTGTGGTGCCAATCGCCGTTCGGGTAGAACTCGTACTCGTTGAGAGGGGTCCAGACGGCGGTGCAGGCATAGGCGTCGTAGCGGGCGATCAGGTAGCGCAGCCAGAGCTCTTCCCACTCGGGGGTGAAGATCTGGCGGCTGTTGAAGGGGAACTCGAAGCCCCAGGCCTCCATGATCAGCTCGAGCCCGAGGCCGAGGTCGTCGGCGGTCCGCACCACGCCGTCGACGGTGCGGAAGTAGTCGAGGTTGAAGCGGTCGAACAGCGGCGCCTGCTCGCTGCCGCCCCACGGCCAGGTGCGGCGGGTCTGCCAGTCGCTGTAGCCGTCCGGCGGGTGGAACGGGCTGACCGGGATCCGGACCCGGAGCAGGTTGAAGCCCTGGGCGGCCCGGCGGGCCAGGACGGCGTCGACGTCGGCGCCGCAGAAGGCCATCCCGAAGAGGTTGTAGGTCGTGTCGCCGAGGAGGAAGACGGGGTCGCCGTTCTCGTAGGCGAAGCCCCAGCCCCGCCCGGGGGTCGCCCGCAGGAAGCCGCGGGTCTCGCGCGGGGTGACCCGGAACTCGCCGGTTCGGTCGAGGTCGGGGTCGGCTGGCCGAGAGACGGTCCGGTACGACCAGCGGCCGGCCTCGCCGGGGTTGAAGCGGACCCGCCAGACCCCGCCGCCGTCGTAGAAGCCCGGCATCCGCAGCTCGCGGCCCGAGGGCGCGGTGAACACCCCGTCGAGGGTGACGTCGGCGAACGGACGAGCGTACTCCCGGCGGGACGCGAACGCCCACTCGCCGACGGTGCGGTACGGCAGCTCGCGGATGGCGTCGCTCACGGAACCTCCCCGGATCGCGGTCGTGCCAGGTGGGTCGCCCAGAGCGACGCGTCGTGGCCGCCGTGGACCTCGACCATTGTCCCGGATGACGTCCCGTCAGGCACCGGTGCCCGTGCCCGCCGGTGCCTCGCGCGTGATAGAGGCCCCCCGTCGCGGTGGCGGTCGATGTCTATCCACCGGCGGGTCCCGACCGCATGGGCTTACGCGCGGCACAAGTGGCGTTGACGCGTGGGCGAGGCGCAGGCCACGAGGTTGAGCGGTCTGCCCTTCCCATAGAAGGCGACGTGGTTAGACTCGCTCGCGGAGGCGCCCGCTCGGTGCGCGGGAGGCGAGGCGCCTGGCGACCGGCGGCGCCACTCGCCCACGGTCGCAGCGGCCGGAGACGGCGCCCCGACCGCGATCCCGCCGGTGCTCCTCGTCCGTGGCGCCATGCCGCGCGCCGTCGTGTCCGGGCCAACCGCGGGGTCGATGGCGGAGGAGACGCCCCGGGCGGCGGGAGCGCCTCGGTTCCCGCGGCGGGTCGCGGCGAGGCGCGGGGCGGGGTCGACGAACCACCGTCGAGGAGAATGGGCGTGCGGGTGGTCGTGGTCGGCGGTACCGGGAACATCAGCACCGGGGTGGTCAAGGCGCTCCTCGCGTTCGGGCACGACGTCACGCTGTTCAACCGCGGGGTGACGGACCTCCACGCCGCCGGGCTGGGGGCCGAGCCGGTGCCGAAGGGGGTGCGCGTCCTGCTGGGCGACCGTCACGACCGCGCCGCCTTCGAGGCGACGATGCGGCGCGAGCGGTTCGACGCCGCCGTCGACATGATCTGCTTCACCGCCGAGGACGCCGAGAGCGACGTCCGCGCGTTCCGGGGCACCCAGCACCTCGTCCACATCTCGAGCGTCGCCACCCTCGGCGGCGAGCCGGCCGAGCTCCCGATGCGCGCCGGCTCGCCCCGGCGGCCCGGGGACGACTACGCCCGGGGAAAGGCCGCCGCGGACGAGGTCCTCGCCGCCGCCCACGCCCGCGGCGACCTGCCCGTGACGGTCTTCATGCCGGCCCAGACCTGGGGGTACCAGCGCGGCATCCCGCGGCAGCTCGGCTTCGCCTCCCACTGGGTCGACCGTGTCCGCAAGGGGCTCCCGATCCTCGTCGCGCACGACGCCCAGCTGGTCTGGGCGCACTGCCACGCCGACGACGCCGGTCTGGGGATCGCCGCCGCGGTCGGTCGGGCCCGCTGCCTCGGGCAGACCTACATCCTGACCCGCTGGGAGATCGCCACCTGGCGCGACTACCACGAGCAGATCGCCTCGGCCTTCGGCCGCCCGGTGAGGTTCGTCGACGCCCCGGCCGACCTCCTGATCCGGGCCTGGCCGGAGGGGACGGGGCTGCTCGCCCGGGAGTCGCGCTGGAACCGGATCTACGACCTGGAGCCGATCCGGCGCGACATCCCGGAGTTCCAGCCGCGGATCACGCTCGCCGACGCCGCGCCCGCGCTGATCGCCCGGCTCGACCGGGCCGGGCTCATCCCCGACGCGGCGTCGGACACCACCGAGGACCGGATCATCGCCGCCATCGACCGGCTGGCCACGGAACTCGCGCCGGGAGAGCCGCTCGCCGCTGCCCCGTAGCCGGCACCCACTGCCCGAGCGGCCGTCCCAACGCCGGTGCAGTCCCAGAATCGTCGGAGACGGGCTGGTACCGAACTCGCTGAGCACCGAGCCAAGCTCGACCGGCAGACGACCGCGACTGTGGCGGTCCTCGCATCCAGCGGGAGTCGGGCCAATGCCTACGCGCCGCGACTTTCACCACCGCGGAACGATTCGGCGATCCCCACCCAGGCGACCCCGACGCTCGCTGCGCTGGACCGCGCCAGGACGGCCCCTAGCCCCTGTCCAGCGCATCGGGGGAATGGGTGGAGCAGTACCAAGGCAAAGGTGTCCTCGCCGATGTCTACGTGGGCGCGTGGAGCGCAGTGCTGGGATGAGCCCCCAAGGGCAGGCCGACGTCGGGCCTCGATGATGGGGCACCCGCGGGACTATCGGCTGCGGCAGAAGAGGACTTCCCCCAACCTGTCCGAAGACGTCCGACTCCACCTCGACTCGACGGGCGCTCACGGTCCCGGCCAGGACACCAATGGCGGCGCCCGACGCGGTCGGCTCAGCAGCCGAGGACGGCCACGATCCGGGAGGCATCCGTGAGCAGCGCCTGGGCGTCGGCCGCTCCAATCTGATTGTCCGCCTGGGCCCCCACCTCGTTGATGAAGGCGCCCAGCTTGCCGCAGGCGCTCTCCAGGTCGCCGGCGCTGGCGTCGTCCATCGCCTCCCGGGCGGCGGACAGCTTGGCGTCGAGACTGTTGACGATTCCGTTCCTGGCATTCAGGACCTGGACGTCGGCCACGAGGTCGTCCAGCTGCGCGTCGGCTCCCCGCACGACCACGTCGAAGGAGCCGCTCGCCGCGTTGTCCGCCGCGTCGGTGGCCGTGCACTCGACCGTGGTGGTGCCGATCGGGAAGACAGCGCCCGACGCGACGGAGCAGACTGGCGTCACCGCCCCGTCGACGTCGTCCTCGGCCGAGACGGCGAAAGTCACGGCCGCGCCGGCCGGGCCGGTGGCATCCGCGACGACGGTGCCGGGCAGGGCGAGCACCGGTGGGGTCGTGTCGTCCCCGCCTCCCCCGTCGCCGCCGGCGCAGGTCGCCTGGGGCGCGGAGATGTCGCTGAGAAACCGCTCGGTGAGATTGTCGGGTTGCACGCTGGAGTTCTTGATAACGTGGAAGATGTCGGACGGCCCCTCAGTGGTGCAGGTGCGCCCGTCGGGCGTCACGATCTGGGCGGAGTAGCGCAGCCGCCCGGTGGCGAAGGTGGACACGCGGAGCACGGGCACTCCGTCAGGGTACGCGGTCGTACAGACACCATGGATCCTGGGGGTGGGGCCGTAGCCCGGGACGATCACCTTGGTCCCCGTAACGAACCCGTTGGGGGAGTCAATCGTGAAGCTGATCGTCAGCGCGATGACCGGCTGCCAGTTGCTGCTGTTCAGTTCCCCAAGCGTGATGGTGCCCGTCTCCGTGAAGGTGCCCGGGTACGCCGTTCCCGTCACCGTCCCTGACGCCTCAAAGGTGAAGGTACCGCCGTCGAAGTCGCAGTACGGGTTCTGCACTGCCGTGATGGCGGCGGTGTCGAACAATGTGCCACCCAGCCCGGGGGCGGTTGACTGCGCCGCCGCAGGGGCGGGCGGCGACAGGGCCGGCGCAACGACGGCCGCCAGCAACAGCAGGAGCACCACGAACCGTTGGCGCATGCCCGATCTCCTTGGTCGTTCTCGCGTCGGCGGGCCCGCGCCCGCCCCGTCGTCCTCCGCACCCTAGCGATCGGCTCTTACACGATCCTTACAGGGACCCCACGTTAGCCCTGCCGGCCCAAGCCCCCGCGACGGCTGGACGACGGCACGCTCACCGATCCTCGCCAGGGAGCCTTCCCGCGCGAGACGGTCGAGGGGCTGGTCGGGCTGACCTCGCCTCCTTGAGCCAGGCGAGGTGGTCGTTGGGCGGCGGCGGCGGCGTGTCGATCGCCGGCATCAGCGCGCTTGCCAGCTCGTACGCGGACCAGCTCGCCCGGTACACGCCCGCGTGCCGACTGAGTCCGGAGTGTGGACGGCGACGAAGGGCCGGTGCGCAAGCCCAGCCAGCCATTAGACCAAGCCTCGGGCGGGGGGCGCCTGGAGAAGAACGCGACTCGAAGCCGGAGAGGCGCCAATCGCTGTTCGCGCCTACAGCTCATGTCACCGACTAGGTGACGTCCGTCGAAGCGGGGCTCGGGGTCCCAAGTGGCTGACGGCGGCCGTTGTGCCATGCCCAGCCTCACCAGACCGCGGCGGAGACGACCCAGCCGGCCTCGATCGCCCACTCATCACCGACGTCCACCTTGGCGTCGATGGCGGGATCACCGTGCGCGAAGGCTGGTAAGGTGCCCGGCGGGCCGCGTGCTCGGCGTTTGGGCCAGCGGCCCGGGGTCCCCTGGGGCGTCGGCGGGCGACTGACGGGTGCCGGAGTTCGAGACCGAGCGGCTCGTCGTGCGGCGTCTGCGCCCGCACGACCTCGACGACTTCGCGGCGCTGTGCGGCGACCCGGTCATCCTGCGCTACATGGACGAGGGCCGACCGCTCTCGGGGGCGGAGACCGCGACCTGGCTCGACGTCACGCTGGCCAACTACCGGGAGCGCGGCTGGGGTTGCTTCGGGGTCACCGCCAAGCCGGAGGACCGCCTGATCGGATTCTGCGGGTTCTCGCGCCCGCCGGACCGGCCCGGAGTCGTCGAACTGATCTACGCCCTTGCTCCGAGCCAGTGGGGACGGGGCTACGCCACGGAGGTCACCCGGGCGATGGTCGCGTTCGGGTTCGAGCGCTGCGGCCTGACCCGGATCGAGGCGACCGTCGACCCCGCCAACGAGGCGTCGAAGCGGGTCCTGGAGAAGATCGGGATGTCCTACGTCGGCCGCGGCGAGGACGATGACGGCTCGTCGACGGACTACTACCTCGTCGGACGGCCCGACGGCTCCCCGCGCATGGCCCGGCAGCGCGAACAGGGCAGGAGCGATGAGGGGACGATCTGAAGCGGAGAGGCGGACCGCCACCCGACGTCGCGGTGCCGGGGAGACGAGCGAGCCGATCTGATGTCGGCGAGCCGCCGCGCGACAGGGGCCCCGCATCGGTGGCGGCACGGAGACGAGGAGGAGATCGTGAAGACGGCGGTGACGGTGGCGCCGGGGCGGATCGAGGTCGTCGAGCGGCCGGAGCCGACGCCCGGGGCGGGCGAGGCGCTCGTCCGGGTCGAGCGGGTGGGCGTCTGCGGCTCCGACCTCCACGCCTACCACGGCACCCACCCCTACGCCCGCTACCCCCTGGTCCAGGGGCACGAGGTGGCGGGCAGGATCGCCGCCTTCGGCGGGGAGTACGACGGGCCGCTCAGGGTGGGGGACCGGGTCGCGGTCGAGCCGCTCCTTCCCTGCGGGACGTGCTACCCCTGCCGCCAGGGCCGCCCGAACGCCTGCGTCAACCTCGCGGTCCTCGGCGCGCACGTCGACGGCGCGCTGCGGGAGTGGATCGCGATGCCGACGCGGACGCTGTTCGCGGCGGGCGACCTCGACGCGGAGTTGACGGCCCTCGTCGAGCCGGTCTCGATCGGCGTCCAGGCGGCGAGCCGGGGCGCGATCGGCCCGGACGACCAGGTCGTGGTCTTCGGGGCGGGGCCGATCGGCCAGGCGGTGCTGCTGGCGGCGGTCGACCGGGGGGCGCGGGTGCTGGTGACCGACCGCCTGCCCTCCCGGTTAGCGCTGGCGCGGCGGCTCGGGGCCGAGGCGACGGTCGAGGTCGGGACGGAGGACCTGAAGGGCATCGTCGCCGCGTGGACGGGCGGCGACGGGCCGGGGGTCGTGGTCGACGCGGTCGGGGCGCCGGAGGTGATCCGGGCGGCGATCGACCTCGTCGCCAGCACCGGCCGGGTGGTGATCGTCGGCCTCTCCGACCGCGAGGTCTCGATCCCGGTGGTCGAGTTCACCCGCAAGGAACTGACGATCGTCGGCTCGCGCAACAACGCCGGCCAGTTCGCGAAGGCGGTCGACCTGGTCCGCCGCCGGCGCGACGTGGTTGGCGCCCTGGTCACGCACCGCTTCCCGCTGGCGCGCGCGGCCGAGGCGGTCGCCTTCGCCGACGAGCACCCGGCCGAGGCCGAGAAGGTCATGATCGAGGTGGCGGAGTAGGAGCTACGAGCCGTCAGCTGTCAACTATCAGCTATGAGCCGCCAAGGCAGGCTATCGGCTCGGGTGGAGCGGTGGGGGGGCGATGCATGGGGGTCGGGTGCCATGGCGGCGGGGAGGGACGGGTGTTGACCGGGATCGATACGGCCAGGGTGACCCGTGGGGAGGGGCTGACTGGCGCCACCGGCGGGAAGGGGTCGACCGACGCCACCGGCGGGGAGAGGGCGACCCGCGACACCGGCGATGCGGGCGGCGTGGGGACCGAGGGAACGGGAGTGGGCCGCCCGGCGGGGCCGGTGGCCGGCAGGGGCGGCCGGTGACCCGAGGCGAGGTGGGACGGGACGACGAGATCAGGGGCGACGTCGCAACCGGGGGAGACGCGGCCGACGGGGGCGGGGCAGGGACCGTCGGCGCGCCGTGGCCGCTGCCAGCGCGGGTGGTCCGGTACGGGGTCGACGCGCCGCTGCCGGCGCGGCAGCGGCTGCGGGCGGGGCCGCTGTCGGCGGTGCTCGAGGCCGGGGCGCTGCGGTACGTGTCCGTCGGCGGGCGGGAGGTCGTGCGGGGCGTCTACGCGGCGGTGCGCGACCAGCACTGGGGGACGGTCCCGGCCCATCTCACGGCCTACGAGGTCGAGGACCGGGGGGCGTCGTTCGCGGTGCGGTTCACCGCCGAGCATGTCGCCGACGAGATCGACTTCGCCTGGGAGGGGCGGATCGAGGGGACCGAGGCGGGGGTGATCACCTTCGCCTTCGACGGCGCGGCGCGGCGGCCCTTTCTCCGCAACCGGATCGGCTTCTGCGTTCTGCACCCGATGGCCATGGCGGGGCAGCCGGTGACCCTGGAGACGGGCCGCGGGACGGAGTCGGGGTCCTTCCCGGAGCGGATCTCGCCGCACCAGCCCTTCTTCGACCTGGTCGCGATCCGGCACGGCGTCGGCGGTGGGTCGGCGGCGGAGCTCGAGGTCCGGTTCACGGGCGACCTGTTCGAGACGGAAGACCAGCGGAACTGGACCGACGCCTCCTACAAGACGTACTGCACGCCGCTGCGGCTGCCGATGCCGGTCGAGGTCCAGGCCGGCGCGCCGATCCGGCAGACGGTGACCCTCTCGGTCGCCGGCACGATCGCGCCGGGCCCGGACAGGTTGGCATCCGGCGACCCGACGGTCCGGATTGGGGCCGAGCCGATCGGCGCGCTGCCGCCGATCGGGCTGGGGATGGCCACGCACCGGGAGTCGTTCGCCGACGTCGGCGGGTCGCGGGAGCGCGCCCTCAGCCTGGCCCGGCTCCGCGCCCTCCACCTCGCCCACCTGCGGGTCGACCTGGACCTCACCGCCGACGGCTGGGAGGCGCGGCTGGCGCGGGGCGTCGCCGAAGCCCGCGCGCTCGACGGTCCCGCCCTCGAGCTCGAGGTGGTCGCCGGGGACGGCGGTGAGGGGCTGGAGCGGCTGATCCCGCGGCTCAAGGGCGGCCCGGCGGTGGCCGGGCTGCTCGTCTTCCCCAGGAGCGGCATGGTCTCGACCGAGGCGCCGCTCGCCCGGGCGCGGGCGCTCGCGGCCGAGGCGGGGCTCGGCATCCCGATCGGCGGCGGGTCGCGCGCCCACTTCACGGAGCTGAACCGGGCGGCGCTGCCGCTCGAGCTGATGGACGTGGTGGGCTACGGGATCACCCCGCAGGTCCACGCCTTCGACAACGCCTCGCTGGTCGAGACCCTGGCGGCGCAGTCGGTCACGGTCGCGAGCGCCCGGGCGATCGCCGGGGACCGGCCACTGGCGGTCGGGCCGGTGACGCTACGGCCGCGCTTCAACGCGGTCGCGGGCCAACCCGAGCCGGGGCCCAGGCCAGACGCGCTGCCCTGGTCGGTCGACCCGCGGCAGCTCTCGCTCTTCGGGGCGGGCTGGACCGTCGGCAGCCTGCGGCGGCTGGCCGAGGCCGGATCGGCCACGCTGACCTACTACGAGACGACCGGCTGGCGGGGGGTGATGGAACGGCATGGCACGCTGACGCGCCAGGCGCACGTCCCATCGCGGCCGGGGATGCCTTTCCCGCTCTCCTGGGTGTTCGAGGCGGTCGGGCAGTTCGCCGGCGCGAGCCTGCTCCCCGTCGAGGTCAGCGATCCCCTCACGGTCGAGGCACTGGCACTCCGGAGTCCCCACGGATCCCCGCGGGGAGATCGGCTTCGGGTGCTGGTCGCCAGCTTCGTGGACGCGCCGCGGACGGTTCGCCTGACGCTGCCGGTCGGTCCGGAGACCCGAGAGGCAACAGTCCGATCCCTGGACGAGACCAACGCCGAGCACGCGATGGCGAGCGGGTCGGTCCACACCCCCCTGGCCGAGGCGCCGATCGCGGTTGAGGACGGGGTCGTCGAACTGACGCTCGGTCCGTTCGCGGTGGCGCGGGTGGACGCGAATCCCAGCGGGTAGGATGGCGCGCGGTCGGGGATCGGGGAGAGGACGGCCCTCACCCCCCTGCCCCCTCTCCCAACCTTGGGAGCGGGGATGACGCGCCGGGGCGGCGCCGCGCGGGCGGGAGACGGGGACGCGGGGACGACCGGGTCCGGCAGGGGCAAGCCCCGGACTCGGGCGCCAAGCCGGCTCACGGCAGCCGCGGGTCTGCCGTGCGAAGCGCCGGCGAGCACCCGGACTCCGAATCAGGGGTTCGCGGTGGGACCGGCCCCGCTCGTCCCCTTGAGCGCGACCGGACCGCGACCGACGAATGGCCGCCAGGAGGACCCATGCCGCGCTTCGCCGCGAACCTTTCGATGCTGTTCACCGAGCACCCGTTCCTGGAGCGGTTCGACCGGGCGGGGGCCGCGGGGTTCGCGGGGGTGGAGTTCCTCTTCCCCTACGCCGAGGACATCCCCGCCGTGCGGGACGCCCTCCGCCGCAACGGGTTGGAGCAGGTGCTCTTCAACCTACCGGCCGGCGACTTCGCGGCCGGCGAGCGGGGGTTCGCCAACGACCCCGCCCGCCGCGGGGAGTTCCGGGTAGGGGTCGGGCGGGCGCTGGAGATCGCCGACACCCTCGGCTGCCGGCGGCTCAACTGCCTGGTCGGACTGGCGCTGCCCGGGGTGCCGGAGGCGGACCAGTGGGCCACCGCCGCCGAGAACCTGGCCTTCGCGGCCTCGGAGGCGGAGGGGGCCGGGGTTCGGGTGGTGGTCGAGCCGCTGAACGTCTACGACGCCCCGGGATTCCTCCTGCCGACGACCGAGCGGGCCCTGGCGCTGCTCGACGCCGCCGCCCACCCCAACCTCGCGGTCCAGTACGACGTCTACCACGCCCAGCGCGGCGAGGGGAACCTCGTCGCGACGATCCGCCGCCACCTGGACCGGGTCGGTCACGTCCAGGCCGCCGATAGCCCCGACCGCCACGAGCCGGGCACCGGGGAGATCAACTACCCGTTCGTCTTCCGGGCGCTTGACGAGGCCGGCTACGGCGGCTGGGTCGGTCTGGAGTACCGCCCCGCCGCCGGTACGGAGGCGTCGCTCGGGTGGCTGCGCGACCACGGCTTCCTCGCCCGCGCCGAGCCCAGCGCGTAGCCCGGGTCCGCGTGGCCCAGGGAGGGGAAGGCCCTGGCCACTGGGCCCAATCCGTCGCCCTGGAGGTAGCGGCGCGAGAGGCACGGAACACGACCGGCGTGTCCGACGATCCGGCGGCGTTCTTGAGCGGTCGGCCGGTTTCCCCGTCGGTGACTTGGGGCGGTCCGGACCGTGGTCGCCTCCGCCCCGAAGGGGCACGGGCCAGTGCCATCGGGCGCGACCGACGATCGCCGGGTTACCCCCGAGCGGTCCGGCCACGCCGTCCCGCCGTGGCCCGTAGGGCCGCGCGCAGCGCGGCGTCCGCGAGGCGAGCACCCGGAGTGGAGCCGAGCGCGACGCCTTACCCGGCATCCGATTGTACGGTGGTGGTCCCGGAGTCGGGCGCCGGCCGGGCTCGCCCGGCGCAAGCCCCGCGGTCAGAGGCTCAGGGACAAAGCCGGTTGAAGCCGGCCGCGGACCGGCCGGCCAAAGCCCGGGTGAACACCCGGATCCCGTACTGGTACGGATCGGACTGTTCGGTAGTGGCGTCAGGGACGCGTCGGCGGCGTCGCCCGCGGCAAGCCCTGGGCTCGGGCATGAAGTCGGCTGGGGCCGGCTGCGCTCAGGCCGGGCGAGTCCCGGGCGTTCACCCTGAACCCGTCGTACACGGAATCCGGGAGGGCGGCGGGGTATCGCCCGGAGGGTCTGCGGCCTGCCCCGGCCGGCTTGGCGCCCGGGCCGCCGACACGGACTCCGGGTGGTGGCTGTGGCCCCGGCGCCCCCCGACCCCCGCCGGCTTGAGTCGGCTTCGTCGCTCAGCCCGGGGCTCGCCCCGGACGGGGCCGGCCGCCGACATGCCCCCGATGCCACCACGCGGCAGCAGGGGTCCGTGCTAGGTCCAGACTACCGGGGCACCGATGGTCGGCTCGCCCGCGCCCAGAACGCGCGAGCCGTCCCGTGCGCCGAAGCGGGATGGGCCACGGCCTCACTGGCGAATGGAACGACGCCGGCCGCGGACCGTCCGAGATCCGCGGCCGGCCGACCGGAACTCGGGGTGCTCCCCGGCCGTCGCCCCTACTCGTCCCCGGTCGGGCGCTCGGCCGGGGATACCCGCGGCGCCGGCATGGCCGGCGTGCTGGGGGCGGTCGGCGCCGTCGCGGCGGTGGGTGCGGCTGGCGTGGCGGCGCGCGAGGGCACCGCGGGGGTTGATGGGCGAGCGGTGGAGGGCCGAGCCGCGCCGTTCGCGCCGACCATCGACCCGAGGAGGTCGATCGGGAGCGGGAAGACGATCGTGGTGTTCTGCTCGGCGCCGATCTCGGTCAGCGTCTGCAGGTAGCGGAGCTGGATCGTGACCGGGTTCAGGTTGATCACGTCGGCCGCGCGGGCCAGCTGCTGGCTGGCCTGGAACTCGCCCTCGGCGTGGATGATCTTGGCCCGCTTCTCCCGCTCGGCCTCGGCCTGGCGCGCCATCGCCCGCTGCATCGTCGGCGGCAGCTCGACGTCCTTGACCTCGACCACGCTGACCTTGATGCCCCACGGCTCGGTCTGGTCGTCGATGATCCGCTGCAGGTCCTGGTTGATCTTCTCCCGCTCCGAGAGCAGATCGTCGAGCTCCGACTGCCCGAGCACGCTGCGGAGGGTGGTCTGGGCGATCTGGGAGGTGGCGCGGACGAAGTCGGCGACGTTGGTCACCGCCGCGTTCGGGTCGAGGACGCGAAAGTAGGCGACCGCGTTGACGCGCACCGTCACGTTGTCGCGGGTGATCACCTCCTGGGAGGGGATGTCCATCGTCACGGTCCGCAGGTCGACCTTGGTCATCCGCTCGACGAACGGGATGAGCAGGATCAGCCCCGGCCCGCGCGGGCCGAGGAGCCGGCCGAGGCGGAAGACGACGCCGCGCTCGTACTCCTGCACCACCTTGACGGCCGAGAAGAGCACCAGCATCGCGAACGCGCCGAGGATCAGGATCAGGACGCCGAGGACCTCCATGGTCTGCCTTTCCGTGGGGCCGCGCCCCCGATACGCGCTTGCCCGCCCGCCCGACGGCGGAGACGGTTCTCTCCCAGACGATCGTCGACTGCCGCCGGAGCGACGGGATCACCTCGGGCGGACGGGACCCTGTGTCAATCCCGCTCCGACCACCGGCCCCGGCCGACCGCCCGTCGCGACGGGCCCGGTGCTCCCGGCGCATGGCGGGACCAAACGGGGGGAGCGGTCGAAGCGAGCCGGCCTCGCCACCCTACCACCGCTCAGGCACCGCCCGGTCCGGCGCCGGCGGTGCCCGTTCCCACCCCGCGGACCGGGACCACCATCCGGTCGTCGACCGGTGTCCCGGCCGGTCGGGAGCGACGGGTCGCCTCCGCCGGCTCCGCGGGCCGGACGACCAGCCGGATGCCTTCCACGCCGGTGACCACCACCGGCGCCCCGGCCGGCAGCGGCTCGTCCCGGGAGCGCCGGCCGCCCAACGGCGCCTCGGGGTCGAGGCGGGCCTCCCAGAGCTCGCCCTGGAGGAAGACCTGCCCGGCGATGCCCCCGGCGATGCCCCCGGCGGTGCCCTCGGCGGGGTTGGACGGCGCCGGGCCGAGCGGGCTGCGGACGGTGCCGTGCGCGCCGACCAGCGCCTGGCGACCGGTCGCGGCGGGGCGCAGCCGCGCCCTGAGGACCGACCCGGCCAGGAAGACGAAGAACGCCACCAGGCAGCCGGTCACGGCCCAGATCGCGACCGGGCTGATCTCGTAGCCGGGCGGCGCCGCCTCGCCGAAGAGGAGGTACGAGCCGATCACGAAGCTGGCGAGCCCGCCGACCGTCAGCGCCCCGAAGGAGGGCACGAAGACGTCGACGACGAGCAGCAGCAGCCCGAAGAGGATCAGCAGCACCCCGGTCCAGTCGACCGGCAGCGTGCCGAGGCTGAACAGGCCAAGCAGCAGCGAGAGCCCGCCGACGACGCCCGGCAGGTACCCGCCCGGGTTCGACAGCTCGAGGAAGAGCCCGATCGAGCCGAGGCTGAGCAGCAGGTAGGCGACGGTCGGGTCGGCGAGGAGCTGCAGGAACCGCTCGGCGAGGCTCATCTCGATGGCGTCGGTGCTCCCCCCGGCGGTCCGCAGGGTCAGCGCCGAGCGGTCGCCCATCTGGACGGTGCGGCCGTCGGCGGCGGCGAGGAGCCCGGGGATGTCCTCGGCGACGACGTCGATGACGCCCAGGGACGCGGCCTGGTCGGCGGTGACGTTGGCGGCGTCGCGGACGGCCGACTCGGCCCAGTCGGCGTTGCGGCCACGGTAGGCGGCCAGGTTGCGGACCTGGGCGACGGCGTCGTTGGTGACCTTCCGCGCCATCGTCTCGTCGAGGTCGCCGCCGTCGCCGCCGACCGGCGAGGCGGAGCCGATGTTTGTGCCGGGTGCCATGGCCAGGACGTGCGCGGCCTGGCCGACGAAGAGGCCGGCCGACGCCGCCCGCGCGCCGCGCGGTCCCACCCAGGCGAGGACGGGCACCTTGCTCTCGAGCACGTCGCGGACGATGTCGTCCATCGCCGAGCTGAGCCCGCCCGGGGTGTCGATCCGGAGCACGACCGCCGTCGCGCCGTCGGCCGCGGCGTCGCCCAGCGCCCGGTCGATGTGGCGCGCCATGACGGGGGTGATCGCGCCGTCGAGTTCGACGACCGCGACCCGGGGGGCGGCGGTCCCCTGGGCGGCGACCGCGCCGACCGCGGGCAGCAGGACCCCGACGGCGATCAGGAGGAGGAGCCCCAGCCGCCGGACGACCGTCCCGCGCGGCGGGGCACCGGCGACCCGGCGGCCAGCGAGATGGGCGGCGCGCGATGTCGGCAACATCGACCCTCCTCCCGGGTGCTCACGAATCTGGTAGGGATGATTGTATGTCAAGCCAATAGGTGCGATCCCGGTGGTGGCTACGGACGGGGGCACGCCCCGACCGGCGCCGCCACCCGAGGGCGACCCCGGCACGCGTTGGTGACGCGAGGCGGTGCCACCCCTGCCAGGAGGGACGATCCCCCGCACGTCCCGGGTTCGGCGACGAAGCCGGCGGGATACCGGTGCGGACGGGCCGTAGCCGGGCCAATGCGGCGAGCACCGGAGGAACTCGCTGGCGGCGGCGAGGATCTCGGCTCTGACCTTCGGGCCGGTCGGCGGCGTCGGCCGCGCCTCTGCCCCGACGAGACCAGCCGCTGGCTTCCCGGCGGGACCAGGCTGCTGCAGACGGCCGACCGGGGACGGCCGGAATGCGGCAACGCGGGGTGCCCGCTGGGCGACGTGGTCGACCGTTTCGATCTCGACGGGGTCATCCGTGTCGGCCTACGGTGGTGCCGGACCGGCGAGCGCGCGGAGGGGGGCGGCCAGCCGGTCGGCCAGGCCGGCGTCGACCCGCTCGGTCTCGGCGATCAGGGCTTCGCAGACGACGCCGAAGGCCCGGACGAGCTCGGCGGTGTCGAGCGAGCGGACCAGCGCCCCGGCGACCGCCGCGGTGACCTCCGGCGGGAGGTCGTCGATCCCGCGCGCCTGCACCGCCGGGACCCCGTGGCGCAGGCACGCCAGCGCGAGCACCTGGTCGCGAGCGCCGCTGAGCATGGACTCCGCCTGCCACGGCCGGCCGCGATCGATGCTCACACGGGCGTGCCGCGCGTACAGCCAGCCCCACCCGACCAGCTCGGCGGCCGCGGGGGCCGGGCGGGCGGGCCGCTCGTTGGCGGTTCCGAACAGGGGCCGGAAGGTCGGGGCGGTGGCGCCAAACTCCGCCG
>CADCWG010000300.1 GCA_902806335.1 uncultured Thermomicrobiales bacterium
ACAGGCGCCGGGAGGCGAGCAAGGTCCGCGCGGCGACCCACGCCCTCGGCCACCTGGTCGCCCGGCACGTCACCCCGGCGGACGCGCAGGAGCGGGACCGGGCGGGGGCGCTTGGGGCGGGGGCGCGGTGCCGCTGCCCGGCGCGGGACGACGACCGGCCGCCCGAGACGGTCGCGGGCGTTCGCTTCGTCGCCTTCGCCTGCCGGATGCTCCGCCGCTTGCTCACCCTCGCCGCGCGAAGTCCATCACAGGCCCTGGTGCCGCCCGCTCGCTCGGAGCGAGCGCGCCCGGTTGCCCGGCGCCCCCCGGTCCGCGGGCGATCGCTATCCGCCGGCCATCGCCCCGACGACCAGCAGCGGCTCCGCCCCGGCCGCGACCGCCTCCGGCAGCGGGGCGTCGGGCGGGGTGTGGGACAGGTCCTGCTCGCAGGCGAAGAACCTGACCAGCGGCCGCCGGCGCTTCGTGGCGTGGTCGCGGATCGTCCCCCGCAGCGCCGGGTAGCGCGCTTCGAGCGCGTCGAAGACCGAGCGCTGCGTCGCCGGTCCGTCGACCTGGACCTGCGCCTCGCCGCCGACCTGGGCCAGGTTCCGCAGGTGGTAGGGGAGCACGACGCGGATCGTGATCATGGCAGGGTCTGCACTTCGACCGAGAGGACGGCCGGCAGGTCCCGGACGATCGGCGCCCAGGAGTCTCCCGCGTCGGCCGACGCGTAGACCTGGCCACCCGTGGTCCCGAAGTAGACGCCGCACGAGTCGAGCGCGTCGACGGCCATCGCGTCGCGGAGCACGTTGACGTAGCAGTCGCGCTGGGGCAGGCCGTTCGTGAGGGCCTCCCACTCCTCGCCGCCCGTCCTGCTGCGGTAGACCCGCAGCTTGCCATCGGGCGGGTAGTGCTCGGAGTCGCTCTTGATCGGGACGACGTAGATCGTCTCCGGCTCGTGGGCGTGGACCTCGATCGGGAAGCCGAAGTCGCTCGGCAGGTTGCCGCTGACCTCGCGCCACGACTCGCCGCCGTCGTCGCTGCGCATGATGTCCCAGTGCTTCTGCATGAACAGCACGTCCGGGCGGGAGGGGTGCATCGCGAGGCTGTGGACGCAGTGGCCGACATCGGCGTCCGGGTCGGGGAGGACGTCGCCGGACCGCAGGCCGCGGTTCACCGGCCGCCAGGTGGTACCGCCGTCGTCGGTCCGGAACACCCCCGCGGCGGAGATGGCGACGAAGATCCGGCCGGGGTCGCTCGGGTCGAGCACGACGGTGTGGAGGCACATCCCGCCGGCGCCGGGCTGCCAGAGGTGCCCCGAGGAGTGGCCGCGGAGGCCGGAGAGCTCATGCCACGACTGGCCGCCGTCGACCGTGCGGAAGAGCGCGGCGTCCTCCACGCCGGCGTAGACCGTGTCCGGGTCCGTCAGCGACGGCTCGAAGTGCCAGACGCGGGCGAACTCCCAGGGGTGCTGGGTGCCGTCGTACCACTGGTGGGTGCCGGGGACCCCGTCGTAGGTGAACTGGTTCGCGACCGGCTCCCAGGTCTCGCCGCCGTCGTCGGAGCGCTGGACGGTCTGCCCGAACCAGCCGCTCGACTGCGACGCGTAGAGCCGGTTCGGATCCGCCGGCGAGCCCTTGAGGTGGTACATCTCCCACCCCGCGAAGTGGGGACCGGTGACGTCCCATCGCTCGCGCTTGCCGTCCGACGTCAGGATGAACGCGCCCTTGCGCGTCCCGACCAGCACCCGTACCCCGCTCATACAGACTCCTCCCAGAGCATCCGGAACGATCGGCCCGCGGGGGAGGCCTCGGTAGTCTCGTCGACCGGCCACGGCTCAGATCGACAGGCCCGCCAGCCGAGTCTTTGCCCTCGGGTCACCGGCCCACCCGCCGCGACCGCGCCCGCTCCGGCTTCCGTTCTGGTGGACCGGTCGGCGGGGAACGCCGCCAGCAGGGACACGACTGCCAGCGGGCGGGGACGTGGTCCCGTCCATCGAGGACCCGGTGCCACCCATCCGGCGGAGCGGGGGCGAGTTCGGGGCCGTTCTGCGCCACCCCGCGGGCGAGGCGGGCCGGAGACGCGCCGCCCCTCCTGCCGTTGCCCGTGGCCGCGGACTCGTAGGCGAGCCACGGTTGGACCCTTGCCAGCCTCGCCCACCTCGGGCCGTGACGGAGCTGCCCTACGCTCTGCCGCGGCATCTCCGCCTCCGCCATGGCCCCACGACGGCGAGGCTCGGGCGGCGCTCGTCCGCGCCGGTGGCGGACCGCTCCGTGAAGACGGTCGTGTGGCGCGATGGACGGCACCAGGTGGATCGCGCGGCTCGACAGGACGGACGCCACCTCGGCAACGGGGCAGGCCGAGGTCAGCCCGCCGACGCGCTGCCCGGCGCCGACCAGGGCGGCCCCGACGAGGCGGCGTAGCGGGGCGATCGGCGGCGGGACGGCGGGGCCGCCGTGCCGGTGGACCTCGCCTGACCGGCGGAGGTTCTCGTCGACCCGACCGGGGACGCCAGAGCCGGCCACGGTGCTGAGGTCCATGTCGGTGGCCCTCCGATGCGGGCGGCCCTGGCGGCCCTGGCGGTCGCGGCGGAGAAGGTCCGGCCCGTCCGCGCCGCACTCATGGTCGAACAAATGATCTATACGTACACTACCACACCGTGCCGTCCTGTCAACCCCCTGTCACCGGCGGAACTGACGAGGGCCGGCGGTCACTCCGGCGGACGAGCCGCCTCGTCCGCGCCGACGCGGCGGTCCGCGCCGCGTCGGCGACTCGCTCGCGGACCCGCCGGGCGGGCTCGGCGGGGAAGGGACGACGGCCCCCGGTGGAGGTCGGCGTCCCGGCCGACAGGGCCGACGACCCCGTCGGCCGGGCGCGTGATCGGAGCCCTCGCCGGCGCGAGGGGCCGCCCCTAACCCAGCGGCAGGAGGGCGCGGAGGCGGGCGTCGCGCAGGGCGAGCCCGCCCCAGACCAGCGCGGCGACGATGAGCGGGAAGACCAGCGAGAACAGCGGTGCCTCGACGCGGACCTGGCTGGCGATCGCCCCGCCGAGGTAGCCGGTCAGGAGGAGCGCGCCGAGGAACGCGGTGCGGGGCACCGCGTAGACCAGCAGGCAGCCGAGGAGGAGGACGCCGAGCCCGAGCGTCATCCCGGCCGGGTAGCCGAGATCGACCGTCCCCTCGACGGCCGGGGCCAGCTCGAGCACCTTGACCGCACCGTCCAGGGCGAGGAACAGGACCGCGAGCCCGCTGATGGCGCGCCCGACCACCGGGCGCGTCGCCCGAACCGGAGCCTCGTGCGTCGACGCGTGCATGGCCGCCTGCATGACGTTCTCCCCCATCGATCGTTCCCCCGGGCGCCACCAGAAGGTGTGGCACTGGATAGTCGTTCGGGGGCGCCCCGGATCGACATCGTCGCGACCCGAATCTCGCCGATTCTCGGTCCGATCCCCGGCGAGGCGGCCCCGGCCCGGCGGCCCAGCCGATCGCCACCCGGTCGCCGTGCCGGCGGCGCGAGGCGGGACCGAGGGCGATCACGGCGCCGACGCCCGTCGCGAACCGCGGGCGTCGCGCCGGACAGCACCAAACTCGGCTGATCGGTGGTGGTATCGGGATGCCGGGACAGCCGGCCCGTCCGGGACGAGCCCCGGGCCTAGAGGCTCAGGGATGAAGCCGGCCGAAGCCGGCTGCGGCCCCGCCGGGCGAAGCGCCAGCGATCACCGGGGTCCGGTATCACGCCCACGGTGCATGGTGCCGGCGAGGCTCGTGCCGGCCCTGGTGAGACGGTCGTCGTCGCGGGTCCGAACGGGGACGGGGCCTCGTACCGAATCTGGCTGCTCGGTGGGGGGAACGGCGGCGCGGGGACGGCCCGGTCCTCCCCAGACATGCCTCGGTATCGGGGGCTCAAGGACGAAGCCGGTTGCGGGCCGGCCAAGCCGAGCGCCGGCGGTCACCCGCCCCCCGGATCAGCAGTCCGCGGCGCCGACCGCCGGTCCCACTGCCGGATCCGCGCGTGCACCGCCCGGGGCGCTCGCCTTGAGGCCCGCGACCGTGCCTGCCTCGGGCTGGGCGCCCCCGCCGACGTGACGGAGCAGGAGCACGGCGAGGACGGCGGCGCCGATCGCGCCGACGGCGCTGACGCCGGCGGTCAGCTGGAGCCCCTGGGTGAACGCGTCGCGGGCGGTTCCCAGCAGCGCCGCGCCGACGTCGGGCGGGAGCTGGGCGGCGGTCGCGACCGCGCCGCCGAGGGTGTCGCGCGAGGACTCCGCCGCGTCGGGCGAGATCCCGGACGGGAGGGCCTCGCCGACCTGGCGGCGGTAGATGGCCGCGCCGATGCTGCCCAGGATCGCGACGCCGAGCGCCCCGCCGAACTCGGCACCCGTCTCCGAGATCGCCGACGCCGCGCCGGCGCGCTCCGGCGGGGCGCTGCCCACCACGAGGTCCGTCGCCAGGGTGAAGACCGGGGCGAGCCCCAGGGAGAAGATGGCGCTCCCGGCCACGACCATCGCGAGGCCGGAGCCCGCGTCGACCCGGGAGAGCAGCCCGAAGCCGACCGCCGCCAGCGCCAGGCCACCGGCCATCACGAACGCCGGGCGAACCCGCCGCACGACCGCCGGGGCCAGCATCGACCCCACCACGAACCCCAGCGCCGAGGGCAGCGTCCAGAGTCCCGCCCGCAGCGGGGAGAGCCCGAGCACCGACTGGAGGTACTGCGCGGTGAAGACGAAGGAGCCAAACGCGACCATCGCGCCCAGCGTGTAGATGGTCAGCGCGGCGGCGAACGTCCGGTCCCGGAAGAGGCGAAGGTCGAGCAGCGGGTGGGGCAGCGCCGATTGGCGACGCGCGAAGACGGCGCCGAGGGCGATGCCGGCCAGGATCGAGAGGATCGGCAGCCAGCCCAGACCGTCCTCGGCGATCCGCTTGAGGCCGTAGATCGCGGCCAGCACCGCGCCGAGCGAGAGCGCCGCGCTGACCACGTCGAGCCGGCCCGCCGCGGGGTCGCGGAACTCCGGCAGCAGCCGGGGTCCGAGCGCCAGGAGCAGGAGCATCACCGGCACGGCCAGGAGGAAGACCGACCCCCACCAGAAGCGCTCGAGCAGCACCCCGCCGAGCAGCGGGCCGACCGCGCCGCCGGCCGAGAAGCTGGAGATCCAGACCCCGATCGCCACGGTGCGCTGCCCCGGGTCGAGGAACATGTTGCGGATCAGCGAGAGGGTTCCCGGTGCCAGGGTCGCCCCGGCGATCCCGAGCAGCGCGCGGGTCGCGATCAGCATCTCGGCGCTGGTCGCGAAGGCGGCGAGCACCGACGCCGCCCCGAACGCCGCGGCCCCGATCATCAGCAGCCGACGGCGCCCCATCCGGTCGCCGAGCGTCCCCATGGTGACGAGCGAGCCGGCGACCACGAACCCGTAGATGTCGAGGATCCAGAGCAACTGCGAGCTGGTCGGCTTGAGGTCAGCGCTGAGCTGCGGCACCGCCAGGTTGAGCACCGTCACGTCCATGGCGTAGACCAGGCAGGCGAGGGCGAGCACCGCCAGCCCCACCCACTCGCGTCGCCCGGCCCTCGGCGCCTCGGCGGCGGGTACGTCCATGGTCTCCCGAAAGTCTGTGGTGTCCACGCGCGTTCTCCCGACGGTTTGACGTGGTTCGTTGTCAGCGAGCGACCGCGGCCCGCGGGGACGGCGCGGCCCGCGGGCAGGATCGGCGAGCCGGCCTCGGGATCGACGGCGATCCCGAGATCCGACCGGTGGCGAGAGCACGCCCCCTTACCTGACGACGCGGCGTCGGTGTTGTGTCATCGCGAGGGCGCGAGCCTCAGGGCTCGGTCCCGTTCGACGTCGCAGCCGGCGACGGCGGCGTTCACGGGCCGGGTGCGGCTGGCCGCCGTGCTGGCCCCGGACGACCGACTCGGTGGCCGCCGCGGCCGAGCTCCCGGGCGAGAGGTCCGGGAATACGGCTCGGCCCCACCCACGACCGGCTACTGGGCCTCGACCTCGTGAGCGCTCGGCTCGCGTCGACGCGCCGGGAGCGGCGCCGGTCGTCGGACCGGCCGGATCGGCAGGGTGCGTGGACGGAGAGGTCGGGCGCGGCGCGGCTCAGTCGTCGATCGCCTGGTAGGCCGACGTCCAGAAATCGAAGAGGACGGACGGCCCGGTCGGAGAATCGAAGAGGCTCTGGGTCATCAGGATCCCGATCAGATCCTCCCCGGGGTCCACGTACCAGGAGATGCCGTAGCCGCCATCCCAGCCGTACCGTCCGGGGGTCGCCGCCAGGTCGTCGCGCCGGGTCATGACGGAGACGCCGAATCCCCAGCCGCGGCCGTCCCAGAACCCCGGGACGAAGGGCGACCGCGCCTTCTGCTCGGGCGTGATCTGGTCCGTCGTCATCAGCGCGACCGACGGCCGGGAGAGGATCCGCTCGTTCCCGCGGCGACCGTGGTTGAGCATCATCTCGCCGAACGCGAGCAGGTCGTCGACGGTCGAGACCAGCCCGCCGGCGCCGGACTCGAACACCGGCGGCCGCGCCCACCGGCTGTCGACGGCGCCGTCGAAGACCGCGGTCGCGCCGGTCTCGGGATCGGACCAGTAGCTGGTCGACAGCCGGTCGAGCCTGTCCGCCGGGACGCTGAAGGCGGTGTCGACCATCCCGAGCGGCGCGAAGATCCGCTCCCGCAGGAACGTCTCGAGGCTCACCCCGGTGACCCGGGCGATCAGCACGCCCAGGATGTCGGAGCCCGAGTTGTAGCTCCACTGCTCACCCGGCTGGTGCAGCAGTGGCAGGCTGCCGTAGCGCCGCATCAGCTCGTCGGGCGGGACCGTCGGCAGGACGGGTCCGGGCGCCACCCCCGCCTCGGCCATCGCGTGCTGGATCGGGTGCTCGGCGGGGTACACCATCACCGCCCCGATGCCGAGCCGAAAGGTGACTACATCGCGCAGGGTGATCGGCCGGTTCGCCGGCACCGTGTCGTCGAGCGAGCTGGCCAGGGTGCGCAGCACCCTGCGCTCGGCCAGTTCGGGCAGCCAGCGGTCGACCGGGTCGTCGAGCCGCAGCCGGCACTCCTCGACCAGGATCATCGCCGCCGCGGCGACGATCGGCTTGGTGACCGAGGAGACCCGGAAGATGGTGTCGCGCCGCATCGGCACGTCCCCACCGAGCGCCGTCGTGCCGATGGCGTCGACGTGGACCTCGCCGCGCCGACCGACCAGCGTGACGATCCCTGGCACCGTGCCCCGATCGACGTGGCCGGCCATAACCTCGCGCATCCGCCCCAGCCGCGCTGGGGACAACCCGCCGCTGCTCATCCCGCATCTCTCCAAACTCGAAGGCGCTGTGACGGATCTCCTGCGCGCCCCGCCGTGCCCGGGCCGGCCGTGCTCGCGGCCATTGGCACCGCACGGCGGCGGTCCGCTCCCCCGCTCCGCGGGCCGTTGGCGCGCGGCACGGCCCCCGCGCCACCGTCACGCGCCGCGGATCGGGATGTCCTCGGCTCCGCCGGCCGAGGGCGAGGAACGGCGTTGTCCCTCCGTGGAAAATGCCAGGCCGCGATCCGCGAGGGCGCCGCGGAGCTGATCGACCGCCTTCGGCCCGACCCCGTGGAGCCCCCGGACCTCGGCCTCGCTGAGCCCGGCGACCTGCTCCAGCCGCGCTCGGCCAGCCGCGAGGAGTGCTCGTCGCGCCGGTTCAGATAGCCCGACCGGAAGGTCGCTCTACGGGTCGTCGTCCCGCTCACTCGCCATCGTGGTTGGTCCTCAGATCGTGTGGCCCGATCGCTTCGGGCCATCCGATCTCGTAGGTGCCTCGCTTCGACTCGTCGCCGCCACTCCCGTCGCGGGCGCCGGGACAGGTCACGCTTGGGCACTGCATCTGGTCGGGGATCAGTGGGAGGTCTCCGGCACGGGCGCGTCGAGGAACGGCGGGACCATCGTGAGCAGCCAGTCGGCGCGGTCCAGCATCCCGCTGCCCGGGGGGACGAAGTGCGCGGTGCCCGGCAGCACCGCGAGCTGGGACGCGGGGAGTCCCACGAGGTCGCCCATCGCCCCGCCGCCGAGCAGCCGGTACATCTCGACGGCGTGCTCGAGCCGGATGACGTCGGAGTCCCCGACCACGATCATGGTCGGCGCCGAGATCCCCCGGATGTCGTCGGCCGGCCAGGCGAAGGGCGTCATGTCGAGCCGCTTCAGCTTCTCGACCAGCCTGGGGAAGTCACCGGGGTTCGGCGCCACCTCGAGGTAGGCGGTTTCGAGCGGCGACCCGGCGAACATCTCGGGTGTGATGCTCGGGATCATCCCGTGCAGCTCGGGCTGCATGCCGTCGCTGGTATAGGAGGCCGAGACGACGACCAGCTTGCGGACCAGGGCGGGATGGCGGATGGCGAGCTGGAGCGCCACGCCGCTGCCCATGCTGTAGCCGAAGACGTCGGCCTGCTCGACCTCGAGGTGCCGCAGCACGGCGGCCGCGTCGTCGGCCATCTGCTCGTAGGTGATGGGGCGGTCGGCGTCGGCGGTGTGGCCATGACCCTGCAGCTCGACGGCGATCACCCGGTGGGTCGCCGCCAGGCCGGACACGATCGGCCCCATCGTGCCGACCGTCATGTAGGCGCCGTGGAGCAGGAGCAGGGGCCGGCCGGTGCCGTGGATCTCGTAGTACATCTGGAGGCCGTTGGCCGGGGCGTACCCGGTCTCGGGGGCGGTGGTTGTCACGTCAGGTCCTCTCGCGTCGTGGGTGGGCGTGCCGGGGTCCGCCCCATCGTCGTCGTCCATCCGCGCGGTCGTGGCCGGCCCCGCGGCGCCGGCGCTCCTCGTCCTCGTCGTCGGCCGCGGTCCGGGAGGCCGCGGCCGCCGCCGGAGGTCGCCGTCACGTCGCGGGGCCGTGACACCAGATTGTCGTTCGAGGGTGCCCTTGATCGACATCGATCACGACCAGGATCGGGACCAGGATTGGACCGGTGTCGGTCGGCGCGGCGGCGGGCGGGCTAGCCGGGGCGCGCGGCATCGCCAGGCAACGGCCGGGGACCGCACGGACGCCGCCGGCGCGATGAGCCCGCGGGATCGACCGCCGGTGCTAGTTCATTCGGGCCGGCCGATCGCGTGACCAGAGGGTGAAGCGGGCCACGGCCGCGTAGCCGATCCGCTCGTAGGAGGGGAGCCCCTCGTCGGTGGCGAGGAGGAGCGCGGGCAACGTCGGGTCGGCCATCGTGACGCGCCAGGTGAGCGCGGCGCCGTAGCCGCGCCGCCGCGCTTCCGGGACGGTGGCCACCGGCGTGACGTCACTGATCCCCGCCGCCGCGGAGGCCGCCGCGGCGCTGACCGGGCGGTCTCCCTCCCAGCCGACCCAGAGCCGGAACCGGTCGTCGGCCAGGACGCCCACGCCGTACTCCGCGCCCGCCCCCCGCGCGTCCAGCTCGGGCAACTCGAAGCCGCGCGGGATCGCGTGTTCGAACGCCCGCGGGCCCTCCTCGTCCCGGACCTCGGCGATCCGCGGGCCCCTCGGCGCGGGCGGCGCCGCCCCACCGGGCGGCCGCGGCATCTGCGGCTCCTGCCCGAGCAGGGTCCAGCCGTGGGGCCGGAGATCGGGTGTCGGCCACGGGCTGAACAGGAACACGGTGCCGGACGCGTCGCGGGCGAAGCCGTAGAAGTCATCGAGGGTGTCCGCCAGCTGGTCGACCCGGGCCCCCCGAGCCGCGTCAGCAGCGTCGCAACGTTCCCCCCGAAGGAGGGCCGGCCGACATCGGCGGCCGCGACGTCGTCCCGCCGGAGACCCCGCCCACCGCCTGGGATCGCGTGCGCCTCGACCGACGCCGTCCAGTTCTCCAGGGACCGACGCCGCAGGGGATGCTCGGTGCAGGCGGCGGGGTCGTCCCGGGCGTCGAGGTCCGGTCTGGGTCCCGTGCTCGGCATCGCGAGTCTCCTCGGGGCCAGTCGGGCCGCCATCGTCGGGGCTGCCGCCCGTCCTCGGCCCGAGCTGCCGGGCTGGCGTCGCCCATCCGATCGGGTCTGCCGGCGCGACGAGACGACCGGGCTCCCGCCGGGCCGGGGTCGCGAGACCAGGCTCAGTGGAGGACGGCGTCGTCCCGTCCCAGGACGGCGTTGTAGACGGTCGCCGGCACACGGAGGCGGTCGTCGCCCTCGTAGCGGGCGCGCAGCTCGGCGAACGCCGCGTCCGGCTCGCGGGTGATCGCGGCGAGGCGGTCAAACAGTTCCAGGTGGTCGTCCTCGATCGGCTCGCCGGGACCGGGCATCGCGCCCCAGACGTCCCAGGGGAGCATCTCCGTGGCGTTCAGCGCCGCGAGGTCTCGGAGGAGGTTGCCGGCGATGAACCAGAGGCCGCCCTCCCGCAAGAAGCTCAGCCCGAACGTCGTCGGGTCGGCGTCGCCGGCGCGGCTGCGCGCCCAGGCATCGCCGGCGACCAGGAAGCGGTCGCGCGGGACGTCGAGCAGATCGAAGTCGGGGCGGAACAGGCCCCGCTGCACGTCGTCGATCTGCGCGTCGACGAGCACCCACCGCGCGTCCGCGCCGTGCCAGTACTCGCAGACCCAGTGGTCTTCGAACGTCCCGGTGCCGAAATAGCCGCCGAAGCCGCAGCGGGCCCGCGCCGGCACGCCGTGGGCGCGGAGCATCGCGACCATCACCACCGTGAAATGGCGGCAGTTGCCGGCGAGCCGCCCGGCGGGCCGCCGAGCGGTGGCGAGGGGCCGGTCGTCCTCCTCGAGCAGCCGTCCCAGCAACCGCTCGACGGGTCGGATGTGGACCGTGCCGCGGCGCTCGTCCGAGAGCGTGACGCCATACGCGGGCGCGATGTGCTCGTGCAGCAGCAGGCCCTGCGCGACACGGACGAGATCGGCCACGTCGGTCGGCAGCGCGTCGAAGAGCGGCGCGTACTGGCCGACCGACGTCATCCCGGCCGGCCGGACGAAGTAGTCGAGGTGGTGTCGCGTCGTCTGATCGGTGGCCATGGTGCTCCTCCGAAGATCGCGATTCCCGCCCGCGCGCCGGGCACCGCCGGGTCCTGACCCGCCGGGAGCGCGGAACGGCGGCTCCATCGGCCGCCCGTGTTCCCGCTCCCCGTGCCGGTCGTGGCGCCACGGCGCCGACGACAGCCGCTCTCCCCGCCCGATGGGGCGAACGGGGGTGCGGTCAGTGTTGCCTGCCGACGCCCTCCCGGCGGCGACACGTCCCTCCTGATCCGCCGACGGAGCGACGGGCGCCCGTCCAGGCTCTCTGCCGCTGGGACCGGCGCCGATCGGTCGAGGGCACCGCGGGCCGAGGGCGAAGCAGCCCCGGCGGGGATCGTGCCGGCGGTGGCCAGCCGCGCCCGCTCGGAGGGCCCGACGGATCACCTCCGCTGCCCGTCGTCGCCGAAGTCGAAGCTCAGCCAGCGGTCTGGCCGGACCGTGAACAGCACGAGCTCGGGTCCGGGGTCGGCGAGTTCGGCCGCGACGAACCCCTGGGCGTGGTCCTCGGGGATGTACCGGCGGACGATCGCGAGCATCCCCTCCGCGGGCGGCGGCTGGTCGGTCCGGACGACGGTGCCTTCGACGGTGACGTACCGGTAGGGGAACTCGTCGTGCTGCACCGAGAGGCTGACGACGCCGGCCCGCCGCATGAGCCCGGTCTTCCGGGCTCTCCTCCCCTGCGTCCCGGTGAAGTAGGAGAGGCTTCCGCCCGGCTGGTAGCCGTACCAGACCGGGACTGTGAGGGGCGGCCGGTCGTCGTCGCTGGCGACGCTCAGCACACCGACGCGCGGCTCGGCCAGGAAAGCCTGGCGCTCCTGCTCGGTCATCGGTCGCGGCATCTCTCCTCCTCATCGCGGCTCTCGGCGGTCGCCGCGGACGCGGCGGATCGTCGACGGCGAGTCACGCTCCCGGCGGGCTCGGCGAGCACGATCTGCGGGGGCGCCACGAGCCTCGGGCCCGGCGACCCGACCGCGTCGCGGCAGACCCGGGCGGCGGGGGCGTCTCAGCCGGCGTTCGCCGCCTGGCTGAGGAGGCGGCCGATCAGCTCGTAGTCGACCGCTTGCCCCTGCCGGATCTTGATGGTCTTCCGCTCGGCGGGGCCGGGCTCGAAGAGACCGTCGGCCGCGTCGAGGGCGGCCGCGTTGAAGATCGTGAAGGAGACCCACCCCTTGGCGGTCCCGAGGACGCAGGCGTACTTGCCGTCCTTCAGGAAGTGCGGCTTGCCGTACTGGAGTCGCTCGTCCACCCCCGGGATGGTCTGGTGGACGATCTGGTGCAGCGACCGGCACACGTCGGCCTGCCACGGCTGCGCGAGCTTGTCGATGTAGCTCGAAACCTCGTCGCTGGACATCGCATCTCCTCCGTGCTGGGTTGATCGGGTGTCTCGGGGCACCGGTCGCCGGATCGCCGGTCGGATGTGTCCAGGATCACTCCTGCTACTGGATACCCGCCGCCACGTCCGCTCGGCCATCCCATGTGGTCGCTTCCCGGCGGTCGATCGCGCCTGCTCGCGGGCCCCGCGTTGGGGGCCGAGGCGTTCGTCGTCCCTTTCGGGTCGTCCGTTGCGACGTTCCACCCGTGGCCGCCGGACACTCCCGGGGCATCGGTGGACGCCTGTCGCCGGCGACCCAGCTGACGCCCCGGATGGCGAGCCAGCCGGTGATGACTCCGACGCGGAGGACGGGGCGGCTCGCTCCTCGGCCGGACGACCGCGCGCTCGGCTGGACGCGAGCCGGCCCGGGCGATGCCCTACCGGGCGGTGCCCTACCGGGCGGCCGGCTCGTAGGTGACGGAGAGGACGCCCGTGCTGAACGTCCTGGAGTCCACGAGCTTGAGCGGAACCTGAGCGCCCCCGTCCTCGAAGAGGCGCTTGCCACTGCCCACCACGATCGGGTGGACCAGGAGGTGGAGCTCATCGAGGAGGCCGTCGCGCAGCAGCGAGCGGACCAGGGTGCCGCTGCCGGTGATCCCGATGTTCTTCCCCGGCTGCCCCTTCAGCTTGGCGATCTCGTCCGCGACGTTGTCCCGGATCAGGGTCGAGTTCTGCCACTCGACCGCCTGGAGGGTGGTGGAGACGACGACCTTGGGCATGGTGTTCATGTGCCCGGCGGTCGGATCGTCCGCGTCCTGGTTGGGCCAGAAGGCGGCGAACTCCTCGTAGGTCCGGCGGCCGAGCAGCATGGTCCCGGTCTCCGCCATCTGCGCGCCGACCGCCGCGCCCATCTCGTCGTTGAAGTAGGGGAAGTGCCACTGCTCCGGCGACTCCATGACCCCGTCGAGCGACACGAACAGCCCCGCGACGATCTTCCTCATGGTGTCCTCCTCGAATCGCGAACGGCGGGCCACCCGGACCGTGTCCCGCGTCTCGTCCGAACGACAGGGCTCGGCCTGGTGCCGTCCTCCGGACCGGGCCCGGCCGACCCCGGGCGGGTCGCCGCACCGCCGTGCGCTGGCGCCCTGGGCGCCACCGCCGCCGGGGGCCGGGGGGCGACTCGGCCGGCGTCATGACACCTCCCACGAGGGGGCGATGTCGGCCGGATGGCACGCGCCGCGGCGCCGCGCCCGTCGGGGCAGCGAACCCGCCCCGACACCAGATAGTCGTCGGGGGCACCGAGAAATCGACAGTCGGGCGGACGGCGTGTCGGCGTGCCGTCTCCCGGTCAGTCGGGGAGTTCGGCCAGCCGCCGCTCGAGGAACCGGCGCTCCGGCTCCTGCTGGGTGAGCGCCAGCGCGCGCTCGTAGGCGACCCGGGCCTCGGCCGTCCGCCTCAGGCGCCGGAGCAGGTCCGCCCGCGCCGAGTGCGCCAGGTGGTAGTCGGCGAGGTCGCCGCCGTCCAGGATGGCGTCGATCAGGGTCAGTCCGGCCGCGGGGCCGTCGCGCATCGCCACCGCCACGGCGCGGTTCAGCGCGACCACCGGCGACGGCGCGATCCGCGCCAGCACGTCGTAGAGCCCGACGATCTGGGCCCAGTCGGTCGACGCGGGGTCGGGCGCCGCGGCGTGCACCGCCGCGATCGCCGCCTGGAGGGTGTAGGGGCCGAACCGCCGCGACAGCAGCGCCCGTTCCACCAGCGCTTCCCCTTCGGCGATCTGGTGCCGATCCCAGCGCGACCGGTCCTGGTCCTCCAGCAGCACCAGGTCACCGGCCGAGGACGTCCGGGCGACGCGCCGCGACTCCTGCAGCAGCATCAGCGCGAGCAGCCCCACCGCTTCCGGCTCGGGGAGCAGTTCGACCAGCAGCCGCGCCAGCCGGATCGCCTCGCCCGAGAGGTCGGGCCGCGTCAGCGCCCCGCCCCCGGAGGCGGAGTACCCCTCGTTGAACACCAGGTAGATCACCTGGAGCACGGCGTCCAGGCGGTCGGGCAACTCGGCCGGCGACGGCACCTGATAGGGAATGCGCGCGTCGCGGATCTTCGCCTTGGCGCGGACGATCCGCTGCGCCAGCGTCGGCGGCGCGGCGAGGAAGGCGTGGGCGATCTCCTCGGTGGTGAGCCCGCAGACCTCCCGCAGCGTCAGCGCCACGCGGGCGTCGGGCGTCAGCGCCGGGTTGCAGCAGGTGAAGATGAGCCGCAACCGGTCGTCCTCGATCCCCTCGTCGTCCACGCCGCCCGTGGCGTCGGCGTCGGTCTCCATCTGCTCGGCGAGGACCGCCAGCGAGGCGTTGAACCGGGCCCCACGCCGCATCCCGTCGATCGCCTTGAAGCGGCCGGCCGAGACAAGCCAGGTCCGGGGATTCGCGGGCACGCCGTCCCGTTCCCACTGGCGCAGCGCGGCCGCGAAGGCGTCGTGCAAGGCGTCCTCGGCGAGGTCGAAGTCGCCGAGCAGGCGGATGAGGGTCGCGAAGACGCGACGCGACTCGGTCCGGTAGACCTCGTCCACCACCTCGCGGACCTGGTCAGCCGTGTAGACGCTCATCGATGGGATCCCTCGGGCGTCGCAGATCGCGGTGTCCGGTCGCCGAGACGGTCTCGCGCCGGTCGTGTCGCGGAGGCCCGGCACCGGGCCAGGCGGACGCCGGCACACCGACACGGAGCGCGGGGTCGCGTCCGTTCGTTGTCCCACCGACGCGGGGTATGGTCGCACGCGGACGCTGGTCGAGGCGACCGGAACACCGGTCATCGTCCGGTCGCGACGGCGCGGCCGGGCCGGCGAGCCCGCGGTGCGTCGGGCGAGGCGCCGCGTCGGCGACACGTGGCGCCGGTCCCCGCCGGCAGCCGGGCATCACGCCGTCCCCGCCTGCTCTCGGTGCCACCCGAGATCTGCCCGGTGGGGCGCAGAGACGGGACGACGAACAAGCGCTGACACCCGGGCGGCGGTGTCCTGGGTCGACGGTGGCCGCGGCTCGGTGGGCACAGAGGCCCGCGCCCGAGACGGGGCAGCCCTGCCCGTTAGACGTCCGAACCTGTCCAAACCTGTATTCTTTGGGGGCCACGATCCCCTATCCTAGTCGGCAGCAACGGTGGAGGGCCGCCGCGCCGGGCAGGGCCGGCGCAGCAGCATGGGGGGCGGGACCTGGACGGCATCCTGGTCGCGATCGGGACGGACCACGCGCGGGCGTCTGTCGAGGAGCGGGAGCGGCTCGCCTTCGCCGGCGAGAGCCTCGCCGATGGCCTGGCGGCGCTGCGCGGGTGCCCCGCCGTCCGCGAGGGGATGATCCTCTCGACCTGCAACCGGACCGAGATCTACGCCGTGGTCGCCGCTGCCCCGGGGACGGCGACCGCCGCCCTCCACGGCTTCCTGGCGGCCCACCGGGATGTGCCACCGGCCGTCCTCGAGTCGCTCGCGACCGCCCGCACCGACGAGGAGGCCGCGCGGCACCTGTTCCGCGTGGCGGCCGGCCTCGAGTCGATGGTGCTTGGCGAGCCGCAGATCCTCGGGCAGGTCCGGAGCGCGATCGCCGCCGCCCGGGAGGCGGGCGCCGCGGGCCCGACCCTGACCCGTCTTGCCGACGAGGCGCTGCGGGTCGGCAAGGCGGCGCGGACGGCTACCGGGATCGCCCGCAACAAGACCTCGATCGCCCACGCCGGCGTGTCGCTGGCCGCCGACCGGCTCGACGGCCTCGCCGGGAAGACGGCGGTGGTGGTCGGCGCGGGCAGGATGGGGGGCCTGACCGCGCGCCTGCTGCGCGGCGCGGGGATCGGCGAGCTGGTCGTCGCCAACCGGACCGCCGCCACCGCCGAAGCCGTCGTCCGCGAGGCCAGCGGCCGGGCGGTACCGCTGGCGGCCCTCCGCGACGAACTCGCCCGGGCCGACGTCGCCTTCGCCGCGGCGACGGGGGATCCCGGCCGCTACCTGGTCGACGCGACGACCGTCAACGGCAACCTGACCGGGCGCGCGACCCCGCTGGTCGCGATCGACCTCGGTGTGCCGCGGACGATCGACCCCGCCGTGGGCGCTCACCCCCAGGTGCGGCTCTTCGACGTCGACGACCTGGCCGCGGCGGCGGCCTCGGCCCGGGCCGCCCACGCCGGGGCGGTCGCCGAGGCGGCGGCGATGGTCGAGGTGGCGGTGGCCGCCTTCGCCGCCTGGCGGGAAGCGCGGACCGTGGCCCCGACGGTGGCCGCGTTCCGGCGGCGGGGGGAGGCGACGCGCGACGCCGAGGTCGCCCGGGCGCTGGCCAAGCTGGGGCACCTCTCGGAGCGCGACCGCGAGGTCGTGCGCGCCCTCGGCACGACGCTGACCGGCAAGCTGCTCCACCCG
>CADCWG010000301.1 GCA_902806335.1 uncultured Thermomicrobiales bacterium
TCTACCCCGCCCCCAACTCCAACGTCAAGACCCGCCAGGGGGGCCCACGGCACGGGCCGCGGCCGCCGCCCGACCCGCCCCCCGGCCCCGCGAACCGGCGCCCGCCGCCGTTTCTTGTGCCCTGTCCAAGCCGGGCGTAGCGCCGCCGGGGCTGGGCCCCGTTACGGCACGGGGAGGACCCGGCAACGCCTGCGTGGGCCGCCTCGTCCATGTCTCCGAAGGTTTGATGAAGACAGCTCTGGTTGGGCCCACTGCCTTGCCCTGCGCATCGATCGGTGATCGACCCTGATCACGCGCTTTGCCTTGGCGTGGGGCGCTGCGCTGCAGAGGCGGCAGGATAAGGCGAGGCCTATGGTCGACTCGTTCCCGAGGTCGAGTTGTAGGCAGAACCTTTCCTCGGCAATGTCAGAGAGGGATACACCGGGACGACCAAGGCGATCCATTGCGATAGGGACAGGTGCTGGGCGGGGAGCGAGTGACTCCCCGTGCCGGATGCGAGCGCGCCACTCGGTCCAAAAAGAAGGACCAGTGACCGACCCCAACGGTGTGACCGGTTCCGACTTGGAGCTTGGCGGCGTCGATAGCGGGATCGGCCGCTCGCGGAAATCGCGCGAGCACGGGACAGTCCCAGTCCTAGGCCGGGCCCACCAGCCGGCTCCTCTAGGACCCGCCCTGCTGGTCCGTCACGCCTCTTCGGCCGGGCCGAGGTATCCCAGTTGGGACAACATTAGGGCCGCCCGGCCGACCGGAGCCACGCTATGCCACGCCCTTACCGGCGAAACACAGTCGACGGGCCACTCGGGCTCTGACCGTCGGAGACCGTTGAGGCCGGTCGGCTGGGTGCTTGTTAGCGCCCCGTGCCACGGAGGGTCAGGTTCCGCGCCGGGGCGTACGTCCCCGATATAGCGTCCGAGAGGATCTCCTGGCCGCGGCCGTCCTTCACTCGGCGCTCAATGGTGACGTCGAAGCCGTCCTGGGCCGTTTCCACGACCAACTCCTGGCCCCGAGGCAGCTCCGGCGAGTCGCTGTAGTTCATCTTGGATTCTTTGGGGACGACGTTAGTCACCACCGGCTCGTCGACTTCGACCTCCCACTGAGGATCGGTCCCCAGCACCCGCGACCGCACTGTCTGGCCGTCGGACGTCACCTCGACGGCGATCCAGTCGGGGGTGGTGTTGGTGATGCGCAGGTCGAGGGTCCAATCCTCCTCGATCGCCACCATCGCATCGAGGCCGGTCATCCCCCGCGGCGGCTGCCCGTACCCGGTGAGCCAGTAGGGATGGGAGTACCGCTCCGGGAACGGCAGACCGGCCCAGAACGCCGCCTGAAAGATCGTGGTCGAGACCTGGCAGATGCCGCCGCCGATCACCGGGGCCGTCGTCACGCCCCCGTTCTCGTCGGCCACGATTCCGAAGCCGGTCACAAACCCCATCGACTCGTCGGCCTTCCCGACGTGCTCGACGTAGGAGAAGTCCTCACCGGGCGCGACCAGCCATCCGCCTTCAAGTTCGACCGCCCGCTCCACGTTTTTGCGCCGCGGCTCGCTTGAGTTGGCGTAGGACGTGCTCGACTCGCCGAGCACGTCCGGCACCGTGATGCCGTACCGGTCGTCGGCGGTGTGCTTGGGTTCTTCCGCAACCACCGTCAGTTCGACCTGGTCCTTGCCCCCGTAGACCGCCCCAATGATGGACTGGAGGGATGCGTCACGGTCGACCGTCCGCCCCGGCGCCGATGCCTCGACCAAGGTGACCCGGCTATTAACCAGACGGAACGAGGCGTTCACAGCCGGGTCGTCGATGTCGTCAGCGACGACCCCGAGCGATTCCTGCAGCAGCCCGAGATCGAAGTCAAACAGAAAAGGGTCGTCCGCCTCCGGTCGCGGGTAGATGACCAGGGCATTGAGGAGGTCGTCACGCCCGAGGGTTGCCGCACCGTCCTCCCAGCGCCGGTTGGCGTCGGCGTCCTCGACCATGAGCTCGTCCCAGGTCAGCCGGATCCCGTCGCTCAGGTAGCCCTCGGCCTCCACGATACCCGCCGCTGCTTCCTCATCGGTGATGGCGGGCACGTCTCGCTCGACCACCAGGTCGATCTGGTCGCGGCCGCCCTGCAACGCCTGGACAGATGCGGCGACCGACGCATCAACATCGACCTTCGCGGCGTCGACGCCCGGCACCGCAACCAGCCCGCCGTTGTCATCTACCCTGATGCCCGCGTCGGTGGCCGGACGATCGATCTGGTCCGCGATCTCTTCAACAAGGACTTCGAGAGGGGCGGCGTCGACGGCGATTGCGCCGTCGGCTCCTGACACGCCGACGATCTTGCGAAGGTCATCAGGCGCGACCGCCCAGTTGCCTTCGGCGGCGGCGAGGACGAGCGGCGCATCCACCGCCGCCTGCACCGACGGGAGACTGGGCGCGAGCACGTCGGCCGTGACGGCCGGCGGCACGGACGCCGTGGCCACGAGGACCGGGTCGCGCCCCAGGGTCGCGAACCGACCCATCATCCGGGCCGCGGTGCCAGCGACGTCGAGTCCGACCCCGGCCGCTTCGGGCAGGACGGCGGCCCGCCCCGCGGCATCGACATCGACCCGGGCGTCGACCGGCGCCCGCACCACCGCCGGCGCGATCTCGCGCAGCCGAGCCTCGAGCCGTCCCTGATCGACGGTAATCCTGGGAGCAACCGTGGTGCCCTGGGCGAGACCCCGCGCCCAGGCCCGGGAGCGACCCCAGAGCGACCCTTCCCGGCCAACGGCGAAGGCGTCACGCGCCGTCGCGGCGCCGTCGATATCGGCCCCAACCTCACCTGGCGTGAGGTCGAACCGCTGCCCCTCCGCCTCCAGCGACAACGGCACCGCCGCGTACTCCGCGAACGAGGCTTCAAGGCGCGCGGCTGCCTCCGCCTCGGAGAGCCCGCCGACCGATACCCCGGCTACGGTGACGCCCTCGTAGATTCGCCCCGCGTGCGCCTGGGCGTAGAAGCCGAGGCCAACCGCCCCGAGCACCATCGCGGCGGCGACCGCGGCGAGGGCGAGGGTCAGGGCGCGGGCCAGCCGGTCGACCGACACCCCACGGCGAGGGCGCACGAGCGGAAACGGTGCGGTCGGCGCGGTCGGGCTGAAGCGAACTGGGGACTGCATGCCACCTCCGGGCACCGGGACTGGGAATCTACTCCCGAGAGTACCCTGCCCGGTCACCACAGTCCACCGCCAATCCCCGGCGGACGGCGGGCTCGCGGCCGGCACCGCGAGCCCGCCGGGCGCTGCGACGCGACGCGCGCCGGCGCAACGGCGCTGGGATCAGCTCGCATCGGCGCCGTGCCCGTTCCTACTGGCTCCTTCAATAGAAGAGGGCTGCGACGACGACATCGTGCCCGCTGGACCAGGACCATCGGCTGATGCCCCGTCCTATCGGCTGGTCGGCCCCGGTAACCGCAGCCCGGCGCGAGGCGAGCCTGGCGATTGTCTGGTGCGGTCCACTGCTAAGATGGCACGCTGGTCGAATGACGCCGGCGCCTTTGGCCCTCGTCATCGCGGAGGTGGGCCGGCCCACGGCGCCGAACCGTGTCACCGACAGCACCGCCCGGACCCATGGCGGCCAGCAGTCGATTGTCGCCACAGTGCACTAAGGAAGGGGATCCATCCGTGGACACGATCAGCACTCCCGACGCTCCGGCGGCGATCGGGCCATACGCCCAGGCCGTCCGCGCCGGCGGCTTCGTCTTCACCGCGGGTCAGATTCCCCTTGACCCCGCATCGGGAACGGTCGTGCCCGGCGGCATCGAAGAGCAGACGGAGCGGGTGATGACCAGCCTCGCCGCCGTGCTCGCCGCGGCCGGGACCTCGCTGGCGCGTGTGGTCAAGACCACCTGCTTCCTCGCTGACCTCGGGGACTTTGCGGCGTTCAACGCGGTCTATGCCCGTCACCTCGATGGCGCCACCCCTGCCCGCAGCACCGTCCAGGTCGCCGGTCTCCCGATGGGCGTGCGGGTCGAAGTCGAGTGCGTCGCGTTGGTCGACGGCGCGTCCTAGGGCCGGAGGCAGCGGCCACCGGAGCGGTGTGAAGTCCGGTTTGTAGGGGTGGGAGACGCCGGGTATACTCGGCGCCGAGACATTCGGGCGCATAGCTCAGTTGGTTAGAGCGCGCGGTTCACATCCGCGAGGTCACAGGTTCGAGTCCTGTTGCGCCCACCCCCAACGACCGAGAGAGCGTCCCGGCGATTCCCGCGGGGCACCGCCAGCGGTTCGGACCGTCGGGTCCGAACCGCGGTCCAACTGTGCACGACTCTCGCATCCCTGAGCCCAGCGCCACTCCCTCGGCCGCGCCTCTATAGTCCGGCTGATTCCGGGGGCGCATCGGGCGAGGGTCATCCCCTGCCGGTTTGCGGCCGGCCCCACGTCTGGACCCGACACCTGCCCCAGCCGGCCCCGATCGCCTGCACCTCACCCTCGACACTACTGCGCGGTCGGCTCCCGTCAAGGATCGTTCCCATGCGGAACGAGCCCTCCGCTCCGTGCAGTCCAAGCGACGAAGGGCATCCGATCAGGAGTTGCGACAGGACGGCACCGTCGGCGTGACGGTCAGCGGGTGGGGCCTCCGCACCGCGCGGCACCCTGCACCGGCATCGTCTCGGTCCTGATTCCGTGGGCGCGTCGCCCTGCCCTGTGTCGTCCGCTCGAGCAGTCAGACGCCGCTCATCACGACGGCGTGGTCGGCGCCCCCCGTCACGTCACCCGCAACCGTGACGGCGTGCCGCACCGACCGCGCTAGTCCCCTCCCGGCTCTTGACCGGCCCACCGGCACGGACTGAGAATGGCACGGTTTCCATGATTGCCCGTTCGGCTGGCCCTCGGGGCGCGACGGGTCACGACGAGGGGCAGCAGGACGCCCTGTGCCTGGGATCGGTGGCACGCACCGGTCGGGGTCGCGTCGACCCCGCTACGGTGCCGGGGCGGGAAACCTAGCGCGGGGAAGCGCGGGAGGCAGTGGATGAGGCGCGAACAGACACTGGCGGACCGGATTACCGGCTCCGCCGTCTGGCGGTCGGTGGTCCGCCACGGGTACCCGGACACCCAGCGCAACCAGGCGCTGATCATCGCCAGCAACGTCTTCCTGCACATCCACCCGGTCAAGATCAAGCGGTACGCCACGAAGGTGACCTACACCTTCTGCCTCGGCGGGCTGTCGTTCTTCATGTTCCTCGTCCTGACGATGACCGGCGTCCTGCTGATGTTCTATTACGTCCCGTCCACGGACCAGGCGTACCAGAACATGCGGGACATCGAGAGCAGCGTCACGTTCGGCCAGCTGATGCGGAACATGCACCGCTGGTCGGCGCAGGGGATGGTCATCGCCGTCTTCCTCCATATGAGCCGCGTCTTCTTCACCGGGTCCTACAAGCCGCCCCGCGAGTTCAACTGGGTGGTCGGCGTCCTGCTGCTGGTGGTCACCTTCCTGCTCTCTTTCACCGGTTACCTTCTCCCCTGGGACCAGCTCGCCTTCTGGGCGATCACGGTCGGCACCGAGATTGGTGGCGCGGCCCCGCTTCTGGGCGATAGGGTGGCGTTCCTGCTCCGTGGCGACTACCAGATCGGGCAGAGCACGCTGATCCGCTTCTACACCCTGCACGTCATCTTCCTGCCGCTCGTCGCGGCGTTCCTGATGGCCGTCCACTTCTGGCGGATCCGGAAGGACGGCGGCATCTCCGGACCGCTCTAGGGCTCCTTTCGACCGACGGCCGACAGGCGGCCACCGGCAACACGGACGCTGGGCGGCGACGGCGCCGGACGGCGGGGGGACGCAGATGGCCGAACTCGCGCAGCAGCAACCGGGGCAGGGGTACACCCCGATCGACGAGGCGAAGCGCCAGCGCCTCCTCGAGCTGGTCCGCGGCCGGGCGATGGCCCGGCCGACCGACCTGGCCGAAGACGAGGTGATGGTCTGGCCGTCGCTCGTCGTCGTCGAAGCCGTCTCCGCGACCGTCTTCCTCCTCGGGCTCGTTGCCCTCTCGGTGCTCGTCAACGCGCCGCTGACGGCGCGCGCCAACCCGAACCAGACGCCGAACCCGTCGAAGGCCCCCTGGTACTTCTTGAACCTGCAGGAGCTGCTGCTCCACATGGACGCTGGCCTGGCCGGCGTGATTATCCCGACGCTGGCCCTCACGGCTCTCGCGGCCATCCCCTACTTCGATCGCAGCCCCCTCGGCGTCGGCATCCTCGGCGGTTCGGCCAAGGGTCGAAAGATCATCGGCTTCACGGTCGTCTACACCATCGTCGTCTCGATCGCCTTCGTCCTCGCCGACGAGTACATCAAGGTCGGCGGCTCGACCCGCCGCGGGTTCGGCTTCGGACAGATCCTGCAGAACCAGGGCTACCCCGAGTGGGTCTACTCGCAGGTCTGGCCGAGCTTCGTCATCATCGCCGCGATCGGCGGCCTGGTCGCGCTCGTCAAGCGCCGCTTCCAGCCGACGCGCCGCGAACTCGTGATCGCGCTCTTCACCGGATTCGTCGCCACCTACGTGATGCTGACGCTCTTCGGCACGTCGTTCCGCGGAGAGGCCCAGGCGCTGACCTGGCCGTGGGACCTGCCGCTCGAGCACCACTAGGCCGTCTCGCGGGGGCGGGGCGACGCCGACACCGGCGCCTCCCCGGCCGACAGTTGAGGTCGCTCGCGGTGTCACGGCGCCGCGAGCGACGAGGGACAACGCTCTATGGTTCCCCTACTTCGGACGCTCTCGGGGCTCTTCCTCGGCGGGCTTGGCGCCCGGCTGGTTGGCTTGCTCGGTCGATTCCACGTCGGGCCTGAAGGCAAGCCGCGCAAGCTGAGCCGACGAGGCTTCACCCGCAACGCGGCCATGGCGGCGTCGGGCGTTGTCCTTGCCGAGGTCGGAGCCGGGTTCCTCTGGTTCTTCTGGCCGAACAAGACCGGTGCCTTCGGTAGCGACATCACCGTCTCGGCGAGCGAGATCCCGGCCGCGGGTGCCGAGCCGGTCCGGAACACGGCGGGCAAGTTCTGGCTCGTCCACAACGACGACGGGCTGCTCGCGCTCTACACGAAGTGCCCGCACCTGGGGTGCGCGGTGCCGTTCGTCCCCAACGGCAACCCGCCTTTCCAGTGCCCCTGCCACGGCAGCCAGTACGACATCAACGGCGTCCGGGTAGCGGGACCCGCCCCGCGGCCGATGGACTACATGCCCATCACCGTCGACGACTCCGGGAACGCGATCGTCGCGACCGGCGCGATCACGCAGCGCTCGGGATACGAACCCAGCCAGGCGGCCGCGGTCTAGGCGGCGCACGGGTGGACCATCCTCGCGCGGTGGCGCGCGACGCAGGCGCAGGGTAGAGGAGCAGGCAGGTGCAGGCAGTCCAGAAGCTCGCGCTGGTAGTGATCCTGGGGCTGACGGCGCTCGCCACGCTCCTGGTGATCTACCTCGCCGACGAGCCGAACCGGCGCGAGGTCGAGGCCGAGGAGCAGCAGGAGGCCTCGATCGAGCGCGGCATCGAGACGTACGTCGCCAACTGCCTGACCTGCCACGGACCGGCGGGCGAGGGCGCGGCGGCCGGCGACGGGCGAATCGGTGCCGCGATCGGCGGGAACACCGAGGCGACGGAGCTCAACCAGTCCGAGGACCCGGCGGTGCGTGCCCAGCGCGCCGAGCTGATCAGCTACACCCTGCACAACGGTCGGCCCGCGCAGTGCGCGCTGGAAGGCCCCCCGGAGTGCATCATGCCCGCCTTCGCCGAAGCGCAGGGTGGCACCCTCAACGAGGAGCAGATCAACGAACTGGTCATCATGATCCAGAACGTTGACTGGAACCACGTCTACAACGATGTCGTCGCCGAGAATGGCGGCGCCTACCCGACCGCGCCGCCGACCGCGGCACCCGAGTCCGGGACCGACGCGCCGTCTCCTCCGACCGACGGTCCCACTTCCGCCGAGCTCTCGGCCCCCGGGATCGCCTGGAGCACCAACCAGCTCTCCGCCGGCGTCGGCGGCACCATCCACATCACCAACGACGGCTCGGGCGGTTTCCACAACTTCGTGGTCCGGGACCCGAACAGCCACGAGGAGCTAACGCCCCTCATGGACCTCCCGGTAGGCGCCGACGTGAACTACACGCTCCCGCCCGACCTCGCGCCGGGCACGTACGAGTTCGTCTGCACGGTCCCCGGGCACACGCCGACGATGACCGGCACGCTGACCGTCACCGAAGCGCCCGCGGCGGCGCCGGCCGCGGCGGCACAGCCCGGGGCTCCCGCTGCGGGCGGCGCCCCTCCCCCGGCCGGGGGCGCCGCGCCGGTCGAGATGACGATGCCGGGCATCGCCTGGAGCACGCCCGAGTTCTCGATCCCGATGGGTGGCACGATTCATTTCGTCAACGACGGCTCCGGCGGCAACCACAACTTCGTCATCGAGGGCTACAACGGCGACCAGCCGGTCATCGACCTGCCCGCCGGCTTCGAGGGTGACTACCAGCTCCCCGCGGATCTCCCCGCCGGGACCTACACCTTCCTCTGCAACGTCCCGGGCCACCCGCCGACGATGACCGGAACGATGACCGTCCAGTAGGCACCAGGCAGGCGGCGGTGGCCCCGACGCCAGGACCGCCGCGGCATCTCGACGGGGAACGACGCGAGGGGAACGGACAACCATGATCATCAAGAACCTGGCCGACTTTGGGGTACTCGCCGACACGATCGAGGTCGTGCTGGCGGTCGCGTTCATGCTTGGCGGGATCTGGCTCACCCACCGGATCCAGGTCTGGGCCGACCGCAGCGGTGAGCCCCCGGCGGCGGCGAACACGGCCCTCGGTGGCGCCGCGGACCGCGTTGAGGAGCACACGTTCCGCCGCTAGCGGCTCCGGTGTCTACCCAGCCCGTTCCCGCATCGGACCCGGCTCGGCCCTCCGCCGACCGGGTCCTTGCCATAGGTGGCCGCCCCGCGCGGTTTGAACCGACCGTCTTCGCCGTCACCCGGAATTCGCCCGTCGCCCGTCCGGTGCACACGTGGAGTCATCGATGGCCAGGAGCGCCGAGCGCCCGCAGAAGAAGACCTACCTCTGGTGCGACCGCTGCCGTCGCTCCTACGACCACGACGACCTGGCCGTCGACGGCGGGTGTCCCGTCTGCGGCGGCGGCGTCCAGGAGATGGGCCGCGTGTCGGCGATCGTCCGCGGGCTGGTCGCCAACGAGCTGGTCGCGTCGGATATCCGGACCAAGCACCGCCAGCTGATCCGGATGATTTGGACCCGCAACGGGATGGGCGAGCGGTACTACCGCGTCCTGGGCCCCGATCTGCCCTACAACAGGTTCGAGGCGCGGGTGACCGAACTGCTCTGCGAAGGGGCGGAGGCGGGCTGGGTGCGGTTCGTCTTTCCCGCATCCCCGCTCAGCGAGGAGTCCGCCTACCGCCTCGAGTTCGACGACGAGGAGCGCTTCGTCCACGAGCTGGAGGCGCTCTTCCCGCCAAAGCCGCTGCCGCCGACGTAGCGAGGAACAGCGCCCGTATCCGCGAGGGATCGCGACAGCGACGACCGGGGTGGCCCGGGGATACCGGGCCGCCGTCCGAACGCCTTGGTATGCTCGCGCTGGGGTTCGTCGACTGCGCCCCGGCGCGGGGCCCCTCGTCGATGGGATCGGGGGTCGGGGGACGAGCCGAGCAGGGGGACGGGGTGTATCTGCCGCCAGAAGCACGCGCCGCGACGCGGGAACCCGCCCTCGGACGGGCGTCGATCGCCGCCTACCTCGGGGATCTGGCATCGGGCGAGCCCGCACCGGGCGGAGGTAGCGCCGTCGGTCTGGCCGGGGCGATGGCCGCGTCGCTCACCGAGATGGTCTGCAACCTCACGGTCGGGAGGCGGGCCTACGCGGCCGCCGAAGGGCAGCTCGAGGCGGCTCGCGACCGCGCGTCCGCGCTCCGGGTTCGGTTGCTGACCCTCGCCGAGGACGACGCCGCGGCCTACGGTCAGTACATGGTCGCGACCAAGTTGCCGAAGGGCACCGACGCCGAGCGGCTCACCCGCCACGCCGCCCTCCAGGACGCCCTCCTCGTGGCCGCCGACGTGCCGCTGGCGGTGGCCGAGGCCTGCCTCGAGATCCTCGAGACGCTCGGCCCCGTCGCCGCCGAGGGCAACCGCCACGCGGTGTCGGACGCCACCGTCGCCGCTTACCTGGCCGAGGCGGCCGTCCGGGGGGCGGTCCTCAACGTCCGCACCAACGCCGCGATGATGGACGACGCGACCCGGGCCGACGGCTATCTCGCCCGCGCGGCGGAGGCGGAAGCCGTCGCGCGTCAACGAGGCGCCGAGGTGGCGACGGTCGCGGCGTCCCGCTAGTCCCCCAAGCGGACCGGCCCGTGCGTACGCCGCCCTCCCGCGAGGTTCCCGCGCTGCCCTCCGTCGGCGGAGCGGAACTGCCGAGCGTTCAGTCGCTACATTGCCTCAGGCACTCGCCTTCGCCCTGCAGCGACCGCGGTAGCACTCCTCGTCAGAGCCGCACTGGTTCCCACATTCGCCACAGTGCCTGGGGTTACTGGAGAGTTCGACCCACCTACTGGTGCCCGTCCCCGGGTGATCACAAAGGGCCTCGTCTCCTGCGCACGTGGTGCCGCAGGCCGCGTCACGGAAGATATAGGCAGTGAGCAGCGCACGCGGCCGCCCGGCGGTCAGTGAGACGCCCCACAGGGTCGCCGGATCGGCAAAGAGCGACGGGAAGGAGATGCCGAGTGCTCCGGGCACGACCCAAGCCGTCTCGTCCTCGTCCCCGCGACCCCGGCTCAGCACAACCCAGTACGTTCGGCCGAGCGGCAGGGGATAGAGCGTCTGCTCGGTCTGCCCTTCCCACGTCGCGTCGGCACAGCAGTCGGCGTAGCCTCCCGGACCGTCCGGATAGCAGCACGTGACGATCGGGCTCGCCGGCGTGTATGGATCGAGCGTCGCACTGGTGAACGCGAAGCCGATAGCGTGCTGCGGTCGGCAGGCCCCCGCAACGAAATCGGCAGCGCCCATACCGGGCGGACAGACCGCCTCCTGTACCCGAATCTCGCCCGGAACACGGATGGAGTCGGGATCGAACACGACCGGCACGATCCGGTCGATGCGCCAGCCGACCTCAACGTCTCTCAAGACGTAGATGCGCTCGTCGTTGAAACCGAGGTCGTCCGCGTCACGGGGCAGCAACGGGTTGTCGAGGCCGACCCGCACCGCGACCCGTCCGTCAGGTAGTTGCCGGAACGTTGGGGTCCCAACGATCGCAACCTGCTGATCGCTGGGCAGCGGCACCTGGATCACCCCCTCGAAGAGTCGGATGATGTCCGGCGTCCAGCCCCGCTCAGCGATCGTGCGGCTGATGCCGTCGTCGGTGAGGGCCCCCAGTTGCGCCAACGAGTCACCCTTGTTCTCGCAGCCGAGCGCCCCACGCGTCACCCGGGCAACGGCATCCTGGGTCGCGTCGTCGACGCGGTCGCCCCCTTCCAGGAGCCGATCCGCGTCCTCGCGCGTGAGGACCTCAGGGACCGTCTCATCGCCGCTCCGGGTGGCCTCGCGAGCGCGGGCGAGGCGCAGCAGCGCGTCCGTCGAAGGCGCACGGTCGACGCAGAGGCCAGCCGTGGGAACGTCGCGGAGGACGGAGGTCTCCACACTGCTTTCCTCGGCCGGGCAGGACCCGTCGACGCAGCTCGTGCCGTCTGGACAGGTCGCGCCACAGGCACCGCAGTGAGAGGCATCGGCGGCGATGTCCGTGCAGCGCCCATCGCAGCAACGTTCGCCTCGGGCGCACGCGGTACCGCATTCGCCGCAGTTGTCGGGATCGGCGAGGACATCCACGCAGGCGTCATCGCAGGCGACCGTTCCCTCGGGACAGACGACCTCGCAGACACCGTCGTTGCAGGTGCTCTCCGCCGGGCACGCCTCGCCGCAGGCCCCGCAGTTCGCGTCGTCGGAACGAAGGTCGACGCAGGCATCATCGCAGGGAACCATTCCCTCCGGACAGTCAGCCTTGCAGACGCCATCGGTGCAGCGGCTACCCCCCGGGCACCCCTGGCCACAGCCGCCACAGTTGGCGGGATCGGAGAGAAGATCCGCGCAGCCGTCATCACAGGCCACCGTGTCCTCGGGACAGACGGGCTCGCAGGCGCCTTCGGTGCAACTGCCACCGGGCTCGCAGACGGCGCCGCAGCCACCGCAGTTGGCCGGGTCGGCGGCGATGTCGACGCAGCCGTCGGGACACGAAGTCAGCCCGTCCGGACAGCCGCAGAAACCGTCCACGCAGACGGTACCGTTGCCGCACGGGTTCCCACAGGCGCCGCAGTTGTCGGCGTCGGTGGCCAGGTCAACGCACGCCTCGCCGCAGAGGACGAGCGGCTCCGGGCAGGGCGACGCGCACTGCCCTCCGACGCAGGCGGCTCCGCCCGGACAGAACGAGCCGCAGGAGCCGCAGTTCGCGCTGTCCGAGAGCAGATCGGCACAGACGCCATCGCAGCAGGCGTTGGCCGTGCAGAACCCGTTCGGACCTCCGCCGCATCGCAGCTCGTCTTCGCAGATGCCGCCCACGAAGCTGGGACAGTCCTCCCCCTGCCGGGCCGCGGTGGGCCGTGACTCGCGGAGCGCGAACGGGAGCGCGGCCAGGATCGCTCCGACGAAGCGCCGGCGTGCCATCGGCGCGGCGAGAGCGCGCGCGAGTTCGTCGAACCGATGTCCGTCCATCTGTCAGCCTTTGATGGAGCTGGATGTGAGGAATCGGACGGTCAGCCTGAACCCGGACAGGCCCGAGACACAGGCCGCGCTGTTTTCCGCGTTGACGTCCTCGTCCTGCCCGCGAAGGAGGAGCCCCGTATTGGGCTCGGTCCCGATGACCCAGGCCGACACCAACCCGGTGATCCGGTAAGACGAGCCGTCGAGCCGCCGCTCGTACGTGTACTCACCGGTCGCGCCCCACGGGTTGCCCGTGCGCGGGTCGGCGTCCGGTTGGTACCAGCCACCGAGGCAGGTTGGCGTGCCACCTGCCCGCATGGCGTCGCCGTCCGCGTCGCGCATCGCGAGGATGCGCTCGTCGATCTGAAGGTCGGCCGAGACAACCAGCTTGCTCTCGAGATTCGTGAGCGCCGACAGGTCGAACTGCATGAGCACCCGGTGGGCTTCTCCCAACTGCTCCCAGCAGAAGCCGCCGTCGTACAGGCGCCCGTAGCCGACCGGAACCTCCCCCGCCGCCGGATCATCGAACTGCTTGGTCCCGCTCGTGTAGGAGCAGGTGAAAAAGGCGTTGTAGGCTCGATGCCGGGACAACTGGTGCTTGAGCAGCGTCGGCTTGAAGGTGATCGTCGCCTCGGTCAACTTCGGCACGGTGCAGGCGGAGAGGAGCGGCATCAAGGCGACAAGTGCCGCCGCCACGACCCATGAGCGTTGCCGACGGCGAGTCAAAGCCATCCCGCGCCCTCGCTATGCCGATGTCGGGCCTGATTGGGACACTACGGGTACGGAAGCGTGACGTCAACACTTGCCTGATCATGCGAATCGGTGGCAACAGTTTGCGGCTTTCAAGCGGCCAACAAGCGCCCATCGCCCGAACGAGTCGGGTATCGGGCTGACCACCGGACGAGGCTAGCCACGAGGTCACGACAGCGACGGCGGGGCCCATGTCCCGTGCGGCGACCAGCGAGCCGTGTTCACGGCGATAAGGCGGGCCGAACCGTGATCTCCCCGGCCGTGACGACGGCACCTTGGACTGAACCCGGTCCTGCCCGTCGGAGGCTGGGGTGGGGACGGGACCGCTCGACGCCGACCGTGACCTGGAGCGTGGTGCAGTAACGGGCCGGGAGCACGCCATCCGTCCCAGCACCCAAGCGGTCCCCGGCGCCTGCGCCGTCTTCAGGAGGTTCGTCGGTCGCCCTTCTAGTTATGACAGCGCGCAGACCGTCTTGTCCGGCCGCATCGAGCATTGAACCCACCCAAGAACCGTGGCCCAAGGCGGCGCACGAGGCCAGGGTGCACGACAGTCCCCGATCGGGACCGCGCTGGCAAGCCGCCCCGCCACCGTGGCGCCTCAGCCGCCCAGATGCCGGGGTCGGTACTGGATCGCCTCGGCCAGGTGGTGGGTGGCGATCGTCGGCGCGGCGTCGAGGTCGGCGATCGTCCGGGCCAGCTTGAGCACCCGGTGGTAGCCCCGCGCCGAGAGGTTGAGTTGGCGCACCGCCGCCTTCAGCAGCGCCTCTCCGGTCCCGTCGAGGGCGGCGAACGCGCCAAGCTCTCGCGGGCCCATGTCGGCGTTGGTGACAAGGCCCGACCCCGCGAAGCGCGCCGCCTGGCGCGCCCTCGCGGCCTCGACCCGCGCCCGGACCGCCGCCGAGGCCTCCCCGGCGCGGCCCGCCGCCAGCTTCTCGTACTCGACCCGCGGCACCTCGAGGTGGATGTCGACCCGGTCGAGCAGCGGCCCGCTGATCTTCTTCTGGTACCGGCCCACCGCCGAGGCGGAGCACCGGCACTCCCGACCGGGGTCGCCAAGGTGCCCGCAGGGGCAGGGGTTCATCGCGCCGACCAGCGTGAAGTTGGCCGGGAAGGTGACCGTCCCGGATGCCCGGGCGAGGGTGACGCGCCGGTCCTCGAGCGGCTGGCGCAGCATCTCCAGGGTCCCCGCGCCGAACTCGGGCAACTCGTCGAGGAACAGCACGCCCCGGTGCGCCAGGCTGATCTCGCCGGGCCGTGGCCACGACCCGCCGCCGACCAGTCCGACGCTCGAAGTCGTGTGGTGGGGGGCGCGGAACGGCCGCTCCCGGAGCAGTGGGGTCTCCGGCGGGAGCAGCCCCCGGACGCTGAAGACCTTCGTCACCTCCAAGGCCTCGGGCGTCGTCATCGGCGGCAGGATCGAGGGGAGCGCCCGCGCCAGGAGCGTCTTGCCGGACCCGGGCGGGCCGCTCATCAGCAGGTTGTGTCCAGAACGCCCCGGTCCGCTTCGTCCGGAACTGCGGCGGCGCTCCCGGGGCGCGGGTCGCGGAATGAGCCGGGAGGTCTGCCCCGCCCCGCCCGGTCGGGGAACCCGGCCGACCGGCGCCTCCAGCCGGTCTCCCTACGGCCCGCGGCGTGGTGCCGGACCGGCCCCTCGCCGCGGGCCGCCTCCCGCGGGGCGAAGGCGGCCGGCAGACGCGCCGGGTTGCCGGCGCGGGGGCGAGGGCGGAAGCGGGGGTGCCCCGGCCATTCTTTGCCGCGCACAGTGTGAGGGCGAAGAGGCGGAAGCGACGGGGGTCGGTTCCCCATCGTCCCGCCTCGGCCTTGCCGCCCCGGTGCCCGTGCCCGTCCCCGACCTGCGGCCCGCGCCGCCGCCGGGACCGTCTCCCGGGGGTCGCAATGAGTTCCCACGGACCGCGCCGCCGCCCGCGCGGTGGCCCGAGGCGGCCGTTCTCGCAGAGCGGGGCGGCCTTCGGGCGGCGGCGGCCGAGCTCGGCGTCTCCCACGAGGCGCTCTGCGGAATCGTGCGACGTGTGAGGGCGCGCACTTAGGCGCCGCTCCGGTTCAATACCTCGCATCGGTTCCATAGCTCCAGGGTGTCGGGACGCCCTGTGGTACAGGGTCCGGTTCGGCACGGTCGGACACCACTCGACCGGCCGGTCCGTGTCCCAGTGCCCGACTTCCGACCCGCCCTAGAGGGCCGTTCGCTGCGCGAGATCGCGACCGAGGTGGAGCTCTCCGGCGGGGGGGTACGGCGGCGACTTCGTGAGTTGGAGGGACGGTAGCGCGCCCGCCAGCGCCGAACGTGATGTCTCGGTTCCGCCGGTTCAAGGGTGCGGTGAGGATTGGGTTTGGCCCAGCGCATTTCATCCCTCCGCCGCAACACGACGGCCTCTCCCCCGGCCATGCCGGCGGCACTGAGGTGATCCCGGGCGAAAATCGTGATGATGCCCATAAGAAATGGGAGTGTGTAGCCTTCCCGTAGGCGCCGAACGGGACGGATGCGCATACTACAGCAGGATACCGCGGCAACAGGGAACTCGCGGGGGCGATAGACCAGAATTGTTCGCCACGGGTCAGTACGCCAGGTCGACTTGTTGCTGCTGGGAAGAAACGGAGGAAGGGCATGAGAGTTCTCGTCGCGGGTGGCGCTGGGTTCGTCGGCTCCCACCTGTGCGAGCGGTTAATTCGCGAAGGCGACGACGTAATCTGCATGGACAACCTCTCCACCGGCCGCGTGGAGAACGTCGACCGGCTCGTCGAGCACCCAAAGTTCGTCTTCCTCCAACACGACGTCGTCGATTCTTTGCCACCGCTGCAGCAGATCGACCGGATCTACCACCTCGCGAGTCCGGCCAGCCCGCCCGCGTACCAGCGGCATCCAATCGAGACGCTCCGCGTGAACAGCGAGGGCACGCGCCGCCTCCTCGAACTGGCGGAGCAGGACGGAGCCCGCTTTCTGTTTGCGAGCACCTCGCAGGTCTACGGCGACCCGCTGGAGCACCCCCAGCGGGAGACGTACCGCGGCAACGTCGATCCGGTCGGTCCGCGGGCGATGTACGACGAGGCGAAGCGCTACGGCGAGGCCCTCACGCAGGCCTACGCCGAGTCGCGCGGGGTCGAGACCCGCATCGTCCGCATCTTCAACACCTACGGTCCCCGCCTCGACGCTGCCGATGG
>CADCWG010000302.1 GCA_902806335.1 uncultured Thermomicrobiales bacterium
CCGGCCGCCACGGGGTACGCCCGGCGTGGGGTCTAACCTCCCGTGCGGATACGCGGCCAACCGGGGCCGGGACCTGACGACGGGTGTCGAGACGCGGGCCGACCGAGCAGGGGAGAGGGGAGAGCGCCGTGAGGACCGCGATCGCCGACGTCCGGGCGACCACCGTGACGGTGCCGCTGGAGGCGCCGCTGCGGCACGCGAACGGCGCCCACTGGGGCCGGTTCGTGCGCACGGTGGTCGAAGTCGAGACGGCCGACGGCTACGTTGGGCTGGGCGAGATGGGCGGCGGCGGCGAGGGCGCGGAGGCGGCGTTCCGCGGCCTGAGGCCCTACCTCGTCGGGCACGACCCGACCCAGCTCGAGGCGCTGCGCTGGAAGATCACCAACCCCACCGCCGGCCTCTACAACAACCGTACCCAGCTCCACGCGGCGATCGAGTTCGCCTGCCTCGACATCGTCGGGCAGCGCCTGGGGGTGCCCGTCCACACCCTGCTCGGCGGCAAGCTGCGCGACGCCGTGCCGTTCGCGAGCTACCTCTTCTTCCGCTACCCGGACCGGGCGACCGGGGCCGGGGCGGTGCGGACACCGGACGAACTCGTCGCCCACGCCCGGGCCCTCAAGGCGGCCCATGGGTTCACCAGCCACAAGCTCAAGGGGGGCGTCTTTCCGCCCGACTACGAGCTTGCGTGCTACCGGGCGCTGGGGGACGCCTTTCCGGAGGATCGGCTACGGCACGACCCGAACGCGGCCTGGAGCGTCGAGGAGGGCGTCCGCTTCGGCCAGGCGATCGCCGGGCTGCGCAACGACTACCTGGAGGACCCGACCTGGGGTCTGGCCGGGATGCGACGCCTCCGCGGGATGGTCCCGGTGCCGCTGGCGACCAACACCGTCGTCGTGACCTTCGAGCAACTCGCCGCCAACGTGCTCGACCTGGCGGTCGACGTGATCTTGCTCGACACGACGTTCTGGGGCGGGATCCGCCCGTGCGTCAAGGCGGCCGGGGTCTGCGAGACGTTCCAGCTGGGGGTCGCGGTCCACTCGTCGGGCGAGCTGGGGATCCAGCTGGCGACGATGCTCCACCTCGGCGCGGCGCTGCCGAACCTGACGTTCGCGGCCGACGCCCACTACCACCACCTCACCGACGACGTGATCGTTGGCGGCAAGCTGCCCTACCGGGAGGGCGCGATCGCGGTGCCCGACGGCCCCGGCCTGGGGGTGACGCTCGACCGGGAGAAGCTGCGCGAGCACGCCGAGCGCTTTCGGGAACTGGGCGGCTACCCCTACGACCGCGACCCCGGCCGGCCCGGCTGGTACCCGCTGCTGCCGAACGACCGCTGGGCCGACCCGGACCGCGACGAGCCGTTGGACCCGCGCGGGTGAGCCGCCGGGCGCTCTCCTGGCCGGCCCGCCGACAGCTCGGACCACCGCGCCGGGTCGTCGCCGCCACGCCGCGGCCTTCTCCCGGTGGCGCGGGGCGTCGCGGTCGTTCTCCGCCAGCCGTCCCGTCGCCAGGCGGCGATGACGAAACTCGCTTCGAGGACCTCGACGAAGCCGATGCCGAGGGCGAGGAAGAACAGCCACGGGGCATCGCCCTGCCAGGCGGCGCCGATGCCGGCCGCCGCCAGGCCGAGGACGGTCAGGCGCCACCCTTCGATCCGGCCGAGGGTGGCGGCGCGCCGGCGGAGCAGGCCGCGCTCGCCCTGCCGTCCACCCCGGACCCCGCGCCAGAAGAGCGTGATCCCCGCGAGGACAAGGGCCGCGGCCGCGACGACGGACAAGGAGTCCCCGGCCGAGGAGAAGACGTCCACCGCTCCCACCTCCTGCCGCGCGACGACCGGCCGTCCGGTCGGTGCGCGGTCATCACGCGCCAACGGTAGCCCCGGCGCGGCGGTGCGGCCATTACCCGCGAGGTCATCGTCACGCGCCCGATCCGCACGCCCGCTGACCGCGCCACCCGGCGCGACCGGTCGGCGCGACCGGGCGACGCACGGGCTCTCCGGCGATCTGGCGGAGGATCGCCAGGGTCGAGACCGCCATCACCGGGCTGCCGAAACGCAGCAGCCGGCGCCCGTCTCGAAGGCCGCGAGACTCGTGGCATGGCGTCCCCACCGGGGACGCTCGTTACCCCGGCAGGCGCGGCGCGTTGAGCGGCCGAGGATCGACCGTCCCCGCGGCTCCGCGCGCGGTGGGAGGGGCTCCGCCCCGGACCAGGCAGGGGGCCGATCGGCGTCGGCGGTCGGCGGGCGGCGGTCGGCCCGAACGGCGGCGGTCGGCGTCGATCTGGACTCTGCCCGTCGGCGCGGGCGCGGGTGGGCCAGGGCCCGGCGTGACCGGTCGGCGCGTCGGATACCCGGACGGACGGCAACCGCGCTCGAGGCGAAGGCGGGGTGTGGGAGCGCTCGTCGGATCGGGGCCCCGGTCGGGAGCCGCGAACCCCGGATCGGTCCGGCGTCGATCGGTCGCGTCGCATCGGGGCGCGGTCCGTGGCGTGTCCGGGCGGAGCGCCCAGGCAAAATGTGCTATACTTTGTGAAGCGGTGCCAGTTCCCAGGGATGCCAGATCCGGTCGGGTATCCGGACGGCCCCGCGGCCTCTCTGCCCTTGGTCGCGACCGGGCCCGGCGACGCCGGTGCCCGCTGTCGGGTGTCCAGCACGGCACCGGTGACCACACGCCGACGCGGCGCCAGAGCCGCCGCGCGGGAGGGCATCGCGGCCCAGGTCGGGCCGCCGCGCGCCGTGGGGCGGGCGTCGGACCGGGCTGATTGGGGGGGCGATGGACGGCGAGATCGAGGTGATCGAGGCGAACCCGCGGGGCGGGATCGGCTTCGACTTCAAAATCCGCGCGACCGGAGCTACCTTCCGCGTCCTGCCCGCCCGAAGCCCCGGCCAGCCCCGCTACTGGTGCTTCTGGGTCTACCGCTGCGCCGCCGGGGGGATGGTCGACCCGCACGACCAGCCGTGGATCGGTGCCGCCGGGATGACGCGGGACGAGCTGGTCGCCGCGGCCGCCGCGATGCGGGCCGACCTGCCGGGCTGGCTCGACGCCCCGGCTCATCGGGACCTTCGGGCCTGGCTCGACTCCGCCGCGCCGAACGCCACGGTCCCCGCGTCTGCCCCGACGCGAACCCGCGTATAATTCGGAGAACAGACGGGCGGGTCGCGCCCGCTCCCGACCGGCGGCGCCGCGTGGCGCCCGCCCGTGCCCGACAGGAGGATGTCCTTGGCGAAGAAGCCCCAGTACCGCAAGCCGTTCAAGCCGGCGCCGGTCCCCGCCGTCCCCACCGAGGAGCGCCCCCGGCGCCAAGACCCGGACGCGATCTCGGTCGACGGCAAGGTCCTCGTCGCGCTGCCGAACGCGATGTTCACCGTCGAGCTGGAGAACGGGCACAGCGTGCTCAGCCATCTCGCCGGCAAGATGCGCAAGAACTACATCCGGGTGCTCCCGGGTGACCGGGTGGTCGTCGAGCTGTCGCCCTACGACCTGTCCCGGGGCCGGATCACCTACCGCCACCGCTAGTCCCCGGCGAGCCCGCCGGGCGACGACTAAGCTCCGCCGACCGTCCCGCGAGGGCCCGCCGGCGGCAACCCAACGACAAGGCCGGCCGCCGCGGGAGAAGCCCTCGGCGGTCTTTGGCGTACCCGGCGTCCGACCGACGCCGCGTCGTTCCCGGCACGGCCACCCGGTCGGCGCGCGTAGGTACTGTTGGACCGGTCGGTGTCGGTCAGTGGTCGGGCAAGCCGACGTGACGGACCGCGGCCGGCACCGGGCGGATCGGTCGCACCTGCCGAGCGGGGGTGACATGGCGGGGGGAGCCCTCAGCCGACCGGTGTCATCCGAGGTCCGGCCGTCCGGCGCTGGTCTGGGTGGGCCGGTTGCTGGGCCCGCCCGGGGCAGACCTCGGGCTCAGGCACCAAGCCCGCCCAAGCCGGCTCCGGACCAGCCGGACGACGCCGAGGCGCTGATCCGAATTCCGCATCACTCGCCGTCGTCACCGGGGTCGACGCCAGACTCGTCCCGATCCCGAGCGAGCACCGCCCGCTGACCACCGGATGACGCGGGCTCGGGCTGCGCGGCCGAATCCTTCTCGCGGTCCGCATGGCGCCATCGCGGATCTGGGGCCGACGAGGTCCGGGCGCACCCGACGGTCCAGCAGCACGCCCCGTGGCCGGCTGCCGCGACCACGCACCACCGTGCCCCCCCCGGGAACGCAGGCGACCGGCCGTCGCCCGGCCGCTGGACGACGTGCGAGACCGGGATCTGGGCTCCCGATTCTCCTCGACCCTGGGCGCGGCGATCGGGTTCCTGCCCCGGCCCCAACCGGAGCCCCGCGGTGCCCGGCCGATCTGGTCGGATCGCTGGCTCGGCCGCATCGGGAAGCCGTCGGGGCCAGACAGCATTGACGCAACAATTCCTCTCACCGATGATGGCGGGGAAGGCTGACGAGACGAAGAAGGGGCGTCAGGATGTCCACCGCATCGGCGCGGGACGGCACGTCCACCCACCCAGCGCCGGTCGAGCCGGGTCTCGGCGGGACCGGTGACGGCCGGCCGTTCCCGGCGGCCACGCCGCTGATCGGGCGTGAGCGTGAGCTGGCCGATATCGCCGGCCTGCTGCGCCGCGACGACGTCCGCCTGGTGACCCTGACCGGCCCCGGCGGCGTGGGCAAGACGCGCCTCGCCCAGGAGGTCGTCGAGGTCCTCCGCGGCGATGTCGGGGCGGGGGCGGTCTTCGTCCAGCTGGCGACGATCCGCGACCCCGGGGTCGTGCTGCCGACGGTCGCCCGGGCGCTCGGGCTGCGGGAGATGCCGGGGGTCCCGCTCCGCGACGCGCTGGTCGGTGTCCTGCGCGGGAGCCGCGCGCTGCTGGTCCTGGACAACCTGGAGCAGGTGGTATCGGCCGGACGCGACCTCGCGGATGTGCTCGCGGCGTGCCCGCGGCTGACCCTCCTGGTCACCAGCCGGTCGCCGCTCAGGGTCCGGGCCGAGCAGGTCTACCTGGTCGCCCCCCTACGGCTCGACGATCCCCAGGGGTCGGTGGCCCGCCCGGGCAGCGCGGTGGCCCTCTTCGTCGAGTGCGCCCAGAACGTCGACCCGACCTTCCGGCTGAGCGAGGCCAACGCGCCGACCATCGCGGCGATCTGCCGCGGGCTCGACGGTCTGCCGCTCGCCATCGAGCTTGCCGCCGCCCGCACGCGGGTACTCTCGCCCGAGGCGCTGCTGGCGCGGCTCAGCAACCGGTTGCGCCTGCTGACCGACGGGGCGCGCGATCTCCCCGATCGCCAGCGCACCATGCGCGGCGCGATCGCCTGGAGTCACGACCTCCTCGACGGCCCCGAGCAGGTGCAGTTCCGACGCTTCGCGGTCTTCGTCGGCGGCTTCTCGCTGGAGGCCGCCGAAGCGGTGCTGGCCGGGCGCCCGGACGCGAACACCGAAGCGCTCGACGGCGTCTCGTCGCTGGTCGCCAAGAACCTGCTCCTCCGCGTGCCATCGCCCACCGGGGAGCCGCGCTTCCGGATGCTGGAGACGATCCGGGAGTTCGCGCTGGAGCGGCTGGCGGCCAGCGGCGAGGCGGCGGCGACCCAGGCGGCCCTCGCCCGTCACCTCCTGGCGCAGGCCGAGACCGCGGCGCCCCTGCTGTTCGGCGCCGAGGGCGTGCCCTGGATGGCGCGGCTCGAGGCCGACCTCGACAACATCCGCGCGGTGCTGACCTGGGCCACGAGCGACCCCGACCCGCGGGTCACCGCGCTCGGTCTCCGGCTCGCGGGTGTGCTGGGGTGGTTCTGGCACCTGCGCGGGCACATCGGGGAAGGGCGCCAGTGGCTGGACCGCCTGCTCGCCTCCCCCGGGGCCACGGAGGCGGCCCCCGCCGTCCGCGCTCAGGCGCTCGGCGAGGCCGGCATGCTCGCCTGGGCCCTGGGCGACACCGCCCGGGCCACGTCCCTGCACGAGGAGAGCCTGGACGGCTTCCGCGCGGTCGGGGACCCCTGGGGCGTGTCGCGGGTGCTCGGATACCTGGCGATGGACGCCTGGCAGCGGGCCGACTTCCCCGCCATGGCCGACCTCGCCGCGCAGAGCCAGGGGGCGGCGCGCGATGTCGGTGACCGGTCGGCCTTCGGCGACGCCCTGGTGATGGGCGCCATCGCGGCGATGGGGCTGGGTCACCTCGAGGAGGCGGACTCGACACTCCACGAGGCCCTGGCCCTCCACCGCTCGCTCGGCTTCCCGCGCAGCATCGCGTGGGCCCTGCGGATGCTCGCCGAGCTCGCCACGGCCGGGGGCGACCCCCGGCAGGCGGCGTCCCACCTCGGGGAAGGTCTCGCGCTGTGCGCCGAGGCGGGCGACACCTGGGGGCTCTTCGAGGACTTCTACCGGGTGGCGATGCTGGCCGACCGGGGGGGACACCACGAGCCCGCCGCCCGCCTCTTCGGCGCGGCCGAGACGCTCCGCCACGCGCTCGGGGTGAGCCCCTTCGCCGGAATGCCCGCCTACGAGGCGGCGATCGCCGCCACCCGCGACCACCTCGGCCCGGACCGTTTCGAGGCCGCGTTCGCCGCGGGCCGGGCGCTGCCGCTCCCCGCGGCGACGACCGAGGCGCGCGCACTCGGCGCCGCGCTCGCCGCCGGGGTGCCGCCGGCGCCGGACGCGGCGGAGGCTCCCGACACCCCGCTGTCCCTGCCCACCGGTCTCAGCGAGCGGGAAGAGGAGGTGTTGCGGCTGGTCGCCGCCGGGCTGAGCAACGCCGAGGTGGCGGAGCGGCTCTACCTGAGCCCGCGCACCGTCCACTCCCACCTGCACAACATCTACGCCAAGCTCGGCATCTCGACCCGGGCGGCGGCGACCCGCTTCGCCCTCGCGCACGGCCTCGACTGAACGGCGCGGCGAGGGGATTTGTCCCGACCGCCGATGCCTCACGGCGACGCTGGGAATCCCGCGGGCGGAGATCGGACGCCGAGGAATCGGCGTCCCCAGAGTCGCCCCGCCAATAGCCCGCGCGGACGGGTCGAAGTCGGGGCGCAGCAGTTCCCGCCCTGCCGGCGGGGCCGTGCCCACCCCGGCACGGCCCCGCCGCCCTAGGCCAGGCTGAGCCGGTCGTCGACCGCCTCCAGCCAGCGCTGGATCTGCTGCAGGAAGCGGGCGGCGGCGAGGCCGTCGAGGACCCGGTGGTCGATGCTCAGCGAGAGGTTCATCATCGAGCGGACGGCGATCATGTCGTCGATCACCACCGGGCGCTTGACGATCGCCTCGGTCGAGAGGATCGCCGCCTGCGGCTGGACCAGGATCGGCGTCGAGACGAGCGAGCCGAAGGTGCCCGGGTTGTTCACCGTGAACGTGCCGCCGGCCACGTCGTCCGGGGCCAGCGCGCCGGCACGCGCCTTCTCCGCCGCCTCGGCGAGGGCGTGCGCCAGCCCGGTGATGCTCAGCCGGTCGGCGTGCTTGACCACCGGCACGACCAGGCCGTCTTCGAGCGCGACGGCGACCCCGACGTTGATCGCCCGCCGGTGGACGATCCGGTCCTCGTCCCAGACGGCGTTGAGGCGGGGGTGGTCGCGCAGCGCCAGCGTCGTCGCCTTGACCGCGAACGGCAGGTAGGTCAGGTCGACCCCTTCCCGGCGGCGGAACTCCTCCTTGCGCGCGGTCCGGTAGGCGACCACGTTGGTCATGTCGACTTCCATGACGACGGTGGCGTGGGGCGCCGTCCGCTCCGAGCGGACCATGTGCTCGGCGACGAGCCGCCGGATGGGCGTGAGCGGGATCGCCTCGTCGCCCGGGAAGAGCGTCGCCCGGCCCCCCGCCGGCATCGCCGCTGGGGTCGCCTCCGGTGTCCCTTGCCACTGCGATGACGGAAGCGACGCCGGAGCCGCGGCCGGGACCGCCACGGCCGCCGACGGAACCGGTGCCGGCGTCGAAGAGGGCGGTCCCAGGCGCGGCGGCGCCCCCTGGGCGATCCCTCCAAGCCGGTCGCCGGCGGGGACGCGCACCTCGGTCGGGATCGGGGGCGGAGCGACGACGGACGGGGTCTCGGGGACCGGGGGCTCGGCGAGGTGGGCCAGGAGGTCCCGCTTGGTGACCCGCCCGGCGACGCCGGTGCCGGCGATCTCGGCGAGGGCGACCTGGTGCTCGGCCGCGAGGCGGCGCACCACCGGCGACGAGCGGGCGCGCAGCAGCGTCGCCTCGTCGGGGACCTCGCCCCGGCGGCGCGCCGCCGTGACGTGCTCCCGCGCCGACCCGAGGTCGTCGGACCCGGACCGCGCGCCGTTGCCGTCGGCCGGGGCCAGACCGTTGGCGCGCTCGGCCGGTCCCTGGGCGGGCCCGGTCGGGACCGCGCCAAGCCCGGGCGCCGCGGTGCCCACGGCGGTTGTCGCCCCGGCCTCCGGCTCCCCGATCCGGCAGAGCCCGGTGCCGACCGCGACGGTCGTGTCCGGCTCGACCAGGATCTCGACGAGGACGCCGGCGACCGGCGACGGGACTTCGGTGTTGACCTTGTCGGTGACGACTTCGAGTAGCGGCTCGTACTTGGCGACGTGGTCGCCGACCTGCTTCAGCCAGTTCCCGACCAGCCCCTCGGTCACGCTCTCGCCGAGCTGGGGCATGGTGATCGTCGTCGCGGTTTCCGTCGGCATCGGCCCCTCCGGCTCCCGGCTATCGGCCCCGGCGGCGCGCCACCGCGCGGGCAGCCACCCCCGGCCGCCTCAGCGCCGCGCCCCACACCCCAGCCCAACGGCTGACAACCCACACCCGCCCATCGACAGCGGAGTCTCGATCGCTGCCACCTGACGGCTGATAGCTGAGAGCTGACGGCTGACGGCTGACGGCTAATAGGCCACCAGCCGTCTCAGCGCGGCGGCGATCTTCTCGGCGTCAATCATGAAGGCGTGCTCCAGGGGTGGGCTGTAGGGCGTCGCCGGCACGTCGGGGGCGGCGACCCGCATCACCGGCGCGTCGAGGTAGGCGAACGCCTCCTCCGCGATCAGGGCCGCCACCTCGCTCGCGACCGAGCAGGGCCGGTTCGCCTCCGCCACCACCAGCACCTTGCCCGTCTTCCGGGCGGAGGCGACGACCGTCTCCTCGTCCAGCGGCTTGAGCGACCGGAGGTCGACCACCTCGATGCTGGCGCCCGTCTCGGCGGCGACGGTCGCGGCGGCCTTCGTCGCCTCATGGGTCATCGCGCCGTAGGCGACGACCGTGGCGTCTGTCCCCTCCTGGACGACGCGGGCCAGGCCCAGCGGCACGTCGTGGGGCCCCTCGGGGACCGGCCCCTTGATCGAGCGATAGAGCTTCTTGTGCTCCAGGAAGAGCACGGGGTCCTCGTCCCGGATGGCGGCGCGGAGGAGCCCCTTGGCGTCGGCCGGGGTGGCCGGCGCGACCACCTTGAGGCCGGGGGTGTGGACGAAGACCGCCTCGATGCTCTGCGAGTGGTAGAGGGCGCCGTGGACGCCGCCGCCGAAGGGGACGCGGACGACCAGTGGGCAGGAGAAGTCGTTGTTCGACCGGTAGCGGATCCGCGCCGCCTCGTTCATCAGCTGGTCCATCGCCGGGTGGATGAAGTCGAGGAACTGGATCTCGGCGACCGGCCGCAGCCCGTTGAGGGCCATCCCGATCGCGGTGCCGATGATGCCGGACTCGGCGAGCGGGGTGTCGAGGACCCGCGCCTCCCCGAACTCCTCGAACAACCCGGCGGTGACGCGGAAGACGCCGCCGCGGCGCCCCACGTCCTCGCCGAGCACGACGATCCGCTCGTCCGCGCGCATCTCGTCGCGGAGCGTGTCGTGGATGCTCTCGACCAGCGACCGCTGCGGCGCCCGCTCGGACTCCGCGTCGCCCGCCGTCCATCCCGGCGCCGTCCGTTCCGGCGTCGACCGTTCCGGCGTCGACCGTTCCAGGGCTTGTACCATCGGGGACCCTCCGCGCTCGGGGTGGCCGACCGGGGTCATCCCCCGGCCCCCGATCCCCTACCGCTCGGCGTAGACGTGGCGATCGAAGGTGGCCGGGTCAGGGAGCGGCGCCTGCTCGGCGGCGTCGGTCGCCGCCTCGACCTCGGCCGCGACCCAGGCGCGGATCTCGGCCAGCCCGGCGTCGTCGAGGGCCCCGACCTCCCGCAGCCGGGCCTCGAAGAGGACCAGCGGGTCCCGCGCCCGCCAGGCCCTGACCTCGTCGGGGTCGCGGTAGGAACGGTCGTCGTCGTCGGAGGTGTGGGGGGTGAAGCGGTAGACCTTGGCCTCGACGAGCGTCGGGCCGTCGCCGCGACGGGCGCGGTCGGCGGCCGCCTTGACGGCCTGGTAGACGGCGAGCACGTCGGTGCCGTCGACGACGACGCCGGGGAAGCCGTAGCCGGCGGCGCGGTCGGCCACGTGGTCGATCGCCATCTGGCGGTTCTGGGGGACCGAGATCGCGTAGCGGTTGTTCTCGCAGAAGAAGACGACCGGCAGCTTGTGGACGCCGGCGAAGTTGCAGGCCTCGTGGACGTCGCCCTTGGAGGCGCCGCCCTCGCCGAAGGAGGTCAGGGAGACCTGCCCGGTGCCGCGCAGCTTGGCGGCGTAGGCGGTGCCCGTCGCCTGCGGGACCTGGGTGGCGACCGGGCTCGACGAGGTGACGATCCGCAGCCTGGCCGAGCCGTAGTGGGCCGGCATCTGGCGGGCCCCGGAGGCCGGGTCGGCCGCCTTCGCGAGCACGCTCATCATCACGTCGCGGGCGGAGAGGCCGAAGACCAGGCAGAGCGCCAGGTCGCGGTAGTAGGGGAGCAGGATGTCCCGGGAGCGGTCGAGGGCGAAGGCGGCGCCCACCTGGGCGCCCTCGTGGCCCTGCCCGGAGACCGCGAAGGGGGCGCGGCCGGCCCGGTTGAGCTGCCACGTCCGCTCGTCGATGGCCCGCGCGAGCGCGACCGCGGCGTACATCTCCCGCAGCGTCTCGTGCGGCAGGCCACCGTCGCCGACGGAGGGTGGCGCCACGGTGGCCGTGATCGTCCCCGCCCCGAGGTCGAGGTGGTCGCGCGGCCCGTGGCCCGGGTCGTCCTGGGCGCCGCGGGGTATCGCACCGACGGCGCCGGCGTGGAACGCGCCCTGGATGGCGCGGTCCGGGGCCCGCTGGGCCGTCTCGGTCGGCATCGACTCGGTCGGCATCGACCGCTCCTTTGGTCCCGGTCGCCGTCGACCGGGTGCCTGTTCCCCCCGGAGGCCGGGAGGCCAAGGGGTCGGGGCGAGCCAGACGGCACCCCACGCTGTGGTGGGACGGGCGCCGCCGGTGGCGCAATGTATACCCCACGTCGACCCCGCGTCGACCCGGACCGCGCCGCTACCGTGGCTACCATGGCGAGGGGACCTCCCGAGCGGTGGGTCATCGCGGCGGGTCGTCCGTGGCGGACGTCGCCGGTCCGTGAGGACGGCGGCGCCCCGCGAGGACCGGGGCGCTCCGGATCGGCGGTGATCGGCCGTGGGGCTGACCGCGGTCCCCGCCGCGCCCGACCGCGAACCGGGGTCCGGCGGCGGCCGGGCGGGCGGAGGCCAGCGCCGAGCATCCCCCCACCGGCGGGAGGCGGGAGCCGGCCGAGATGTGGTGACGCGCCGGGCGCGGTTTCGAACCGGGCGCGACCAGGCGGTACACTTCGCCGTCCTGGGCCGCGACGAGGCGGTCCGACCGCGACGGGACGGTCGCGCGGCCACGGCGCCGCACCGGGAGTCAGCGATGACGACATGTTCCATGTTCGAGCTCACGGACGAGCAGCGCGCCCTGCGCGACACCATCCGCGAGTTCGCCGAAGCCGAGATCGCCCCCCACGCCGCCGAGTGGGACGAGCGGCACGTCTTCCCGACCGAGACCATCCGCCAGCTCGGCGAGTTGGGGGCGATGGGCGTCGCCTTCCCGGAAGAGTACGGCGGCCTCGGGGCGGGCGCGGTGGCGCAGGCGGTCGTCGTCGAGGAGCTGGCCCGGATCGACTCGTCGGTCGCGGTCACCGTCGGCGCCAACGCCTCGATCGCGGGCGAGCCGATCCTCCTCTTCGGCACCGAGGAGCAGAAGCAGCGCTGGCTGGTGCCGCTGGCGCGGGGCGAGCACATCGGCGCCTTCGCCAGCACCGAACCGGGCGGCGGCTCCGACGTCCGGGCGGCGACCACGGTCGCCCGCCGCGAGGACGGCTGCTGGGTGCTCAACGGCGCGAAGGCGTTCACGACCAACGCCGGGACCGACCTGAGCGCCTTCTGCATCGTCACGGCGCGGACCGAGGCCGACGGCGGCGGCGCCCTGAGCACCCTGATCGTCCCCACCGGCACCCCCGGCTACGAGCCGCAGAAGCCCTACCGCAAGCTCGGCTGGCACGCCTCCGACACCCGCGAGCTGGTCTTCGCCGACTGCCGGGTGCCGGACGACGCCGTGCTCGGGCCGCTCGGCAAGGGCGCGCGCGTGTTCCTGACCGCGCTCGACGGCGGGCGGATCGGCGTCGCGGCGATGTCGGTCGGCCTGGCCCAGGGCGCGCTCGAGCAGGCGATGGCCTACGCCAAGGAGCGGATCGCCTTCGGCGCGCCGATCGCGCGGCAGCAGGCGATCCACTTCAAGCTGGCCGACCTGAAGACGCAGATCGAGGCGGCGCGGCTGCTCACCTACCGCGCGGCGGCGCTCAAGGAAGCCGGCCAGCCGATCACCGAGGCGGCGGCGGTGGCCAAGCTCTTCGCGTCGGAGGTCGCCGTCCGCGCCGCCGAGGAGAACCTCCAGATCCACGGCGGCTTCGGCTACATCGAGGAGTCGCCGGTGCCGCGCTTCTACCGCGACGCCAAGGTGCTGACCATCGGCGAGGGCACCAGCGAGATCCTCAAGTACGTGATCGCCCGCCAGATGGACCTGATCGCCTAGCCCCGCCGCACCCGGACGATGTGTGGGGCCGGAGCGCGGGCCTCGCTCTCCCTGGCCCCGATGGCGACCTCGCCGGCGCGGGTCTCGTCGTCCCCCAGGGCAGTCCATCCCCCACGATCGGCGCGTCGGCCAGCGGCCCGATCCCGGCCGGTCCGGCCAAGAACCACGAGGGCGGCCCGCGGCGATCGGCCGGCGGACGGGCGGGGACGACCGCCAGCGACGAGCCGGATGATCCTCGAAAGCGGAGGGGCAGATGACGCGGCACCACCCGGTCGTGCCGATCCCGCAGCCTGCGGGCGGCCACACCGCCAGCGGCTCGGGCACGTCGGCCGCCGCGACGGCGGCGCCACCGAGGGAGGCCGATCCCGGGGTCGCGCGACCGCTCCCCGCGGGTGCCCCACCCGCACCTGACCTTCGACGACGAGACCTCCGACGAGACCTCCATGGAGGACAGATGCGCGAACGGAGCCGCCAGCGCGGTCGACCTGAACACGGCGTGAGCGCACTCCCCCGCCCGGACGGCGCCGACCACCGGACAGGGCGACGCCGGTGACCGCGACCCACGCCGCGAGTCTGGCCGCCGCGCGGGAGACCAGGGAAGACGCCTACCGCGAGGCGAACACGGCCGCGGTCGAGGAACTGCAGGCGCGCCTGGCGCGGGCGGCGGCCGGCGGGGGCGAGGCGGCGCTGGCGAAGCAGCGGGCGCGCGGCAAGCTGCCGGTGCGCGACCGGATCGAGCGGGTGCTCGACCCCGCGTCGGCCTTCCTCGAGCTCTCGCCCCTGGCGGCCGACGGGCTCTACGACGGCGCCAGCCCCGGGGCGGGGATCGTGACCGGGATCGGCCGGATCGGGGGGCGGGAGGTCGTGGTCGTCGCGAACGACGCGACGGTCAAGGGCGGCACCTACTTCCCGATGACGGTGAAGAAGCACCTCCGCGCCCAGGAGATCGCCCTCGCCAACCACCTCCCGTGCCTGTACCTCGTCGACTCCGGGGGCGCGTTCCTGCCGCTGCAGAGCGAGGTGTTCGCCGACAAGGAGCACTTCGGGCGGATCTTCCGCAACCAGGCGCTGCTCTCGGCGCGCGGGCTGCGGCAGGTCGCCGTCGTCCTCGGGTCGTGCACGGCCGGCGGCGCCTACGTGCCGGCGATGTGCGACGAGGCGGTCATCGTCCGCGGGGCGGGCACGATCTTTCTCGCGGGCCCGCCGCTGGTGAAGGCCGCGACCGGGGAGGAGGTCACCGCCGAGGAGCTCGGCGGCGCCGATGTGCACGGCCGGATCAGCGGGGTGGTCGACTACGTCGTGGACGACGAGCCGGCGGCCCTCGCGCTCGCGCGCGACCTGATGAGCGCGCCGCGGCTGGTGGCGCCGGCGCCACCGTGGCAGCGGGCGCCGATCCGGGAGCCGGAGGAGGACCCGGAGGACCTGCTCGGGCTCGTCCCCCCGGACCCCCGCCGGCCCTACGACGTGCGGCAGGTCCTGCGGCGGGTGCTCGACGGGAGCGCGCTGCGGGAGTTCAAGGCCGAGTACGGACCGACGCTCGTCTGCGGGTTCGGTCACCTCTACGGCATCCCGGTCGGGGTGCTCGCCAACAACGGCGTGCTCTTCCCCGAGTCGGCCCGTAAGGGGGCCCACTTCGTGATGCTCTGCGCGCAGCAGCGGATCCCCCTCCTCTTCTTCCAGAACATCACCGGGTTCATCGTCGGCCGCCAGCCCGAGCACGAGGGGGTGGCGCGGGACGGGGCGAAGATGGTCGCGGCGGTCGCGGTGGCCCAGGTGCCGAAGATCACCGTGATGATCGGCGCCAGCTACGGGGCCGGGAACTACGCGATGGCCGGCCGCGCGTACGACCCGCGGTTCGTCTTCTCCTGGCCCAGCCACCGGATCGCGGTGATGGGCGGGGAGCAGGCGGCCGGCGTGCTGACCGACATCCGGCGGCAGAGCGCGGGGGCGCGGGGCGCGGCGCTCGACGAGGCGGACCTGATGGCGGTCCGGCGGGAGGTCGAGGCGCGGTACGCGGAGGAGGCGAGCCCCTACTTCGCGACCGCTCGCCTCTGGGACGACGGGATCATCGACCCGCGGCAGACGCGCCCGGTGGTCGGGCTGGCGCTCGCGACCACGCTCAACGCGCCGATCCCGGCGACGGAGTACGGCGTGCTGCGGATCTGACCGCGGGACCAGGGTTCGGCGGTCGGTGGCCGGGCGGGCGGGGCCGACGCCCGGCGGGCGGGAGCGAGTTCCGATGGTCGGGGGCCGGGCGGATGGCCATCCGCCCCGACGGACGCGCGGCGCGGTCGGCTCGCCGGGGTCTCGCGATGGGGCTGGCCGGGCGGGTCGCCGGAGGGACAGGACGGACGATGACGCCACCCCACGACGCCACCGAGGAGGCCCGCGAGCCGACCGTGGCCCCGGATAACCTGACGGTCGTGCGGGAAGGGCCCGTCTGTCGGGTCACCCTTGCGCGGCCGGCGCGGCGCAACGCGCTGTCGCGCGCGCTCGTCGGGGAGCTCGGGCGCGTGTTCGCCAGCATAGCCTCGGGCGACGGGACCCGGGTGGTCGTCCTGGCCGGGGAGGGTCCGGTCTTCTGCGCCGGGGGGGACATCGCCGAGTTCGGCGAGGCCGCGGCGACCGGCCGCTCCGCCGCCGACGCGGAGGGGCTCGCCGACCTCCTGGCGGCGATGGCCGCCTGCCCGGCGCCGATCGTCGTCCGCGTCCAGGGGGCGGCCTACGGCGGCGGGGTCGGCCTCGTCTGCGCCGCCGACGTCGCGATCGCGGCCGAGGGGACCCGCTTCTCCCTCAGCGAGGCGCGGCTGGGGCTGGTCCCGGCGGTCATCGCGCCCTCCGTGGTCGCCGCGCTCGGCGCGAGGGAGGCGAGGGCGCGGATGCTCCTCGCGGCGCCGTTCGGCGCGGACGACGCCCTCCGCTCGGGGCTCGTCCACCGGGTGGTCCCGCCGGCGCGCCTCGACGCCGCCGTCGCCGACGCCGTCGCCGACCTGCTGCGGGGCGCGCCGGGGGCCCTGGCGGCGATCAAGCGCCTGCCGACCCTCGTCGCCGGCGACGACCCTGCCACGCGGGCGGCGACGACGGGCCTGCTGGTCGAGCGCCTGGCGAGCGACGAGGGGCGGGAGGGGCTGCGGGCGTTCCTCGAGAAGCGCCCGCCCGCGTGGACGGAGTCCCGATGAGCGCCGCCGGAGACGGGGTGGGCGTCGGCGACCTCCCGGCGCGGGCCCTCGCCGGCCGGCGGGTCGCGATCGCCAACCGGGGCGAGATCGCGGCGCGGGTCGCGGCGACCTGCCGGCGGCTGGGCGCGGTGCCGATCCTGCTGCTCGGCGAGCCGGACCTCGCGGGCTTCGCCGCGCGCCAGGTCGGCCAGGTCGAGCGCGTCGGCGACGCGGGCGCCGAGTTCGACGTCGCCCTGGTGATCGACGCGGCGCGGCGGGCCGGGGCGGCCCTGCTCCACCCCGGCTACGGGTTCCTCAGCGAGCGGCCGGAGCTGGCCGCGGCCTGCGAGGCGGCCGGGATCGGCTTCGTCGGGCCGACGCCCGAGACGCTCGCGCTCTGCGGCGACAAGCTGGCGACCCGCGAGGCGGCCGCGACGGCGGGCGTCCCGATGCTCCCCGCCAGCGCCCCGCTCGGCGAGGACCCGGCCGGTTGGGACCGCGCCGCCGAGCGCGTCGGCTACCCGCTCCTCGTCAAGCCGGCGGTGGCGGGCG